>DASTZF010000189.1:0-2526 GCA_035764445.1 Burkholderiaceae bacterium | reverse complement strand
CTGGCTTCTGATCGCGCCTCCTTGACGCGTTCCTGGGGTCGGGGGCCCGCCGGCGCTTGCCACGGCGATCACGGCGAACCGGCGAGCCGAGCGCGAGCCGATCTGCCGCGTCGAGTGCGTCGGTACAGACGCGCCACAGCGGGAGCGATCGTGAGGCAGTCGCTTGCCAGGCAACGCCAGCCCCCGGCGTGGCGGTCTGAGCGCCGTGCGGCCGGTCATCGTCGTGGCGATCCTGTGTGGGTCCGCCTCCGCGCCCGCTCCGACGCGATGCAGCAGCCACAACAGCCCAGACACGCCCGAGAACAAGGACAGCGACAGCGACGCTGTTGCCGCGGTACTCAATGCAAGGTCCAGCTTGTGATACGCCGCCGGATGACGGCAATGCGCGAGCAGCAGCGCGAGCGACGCATCACCTTGCAGGCCTTGCTGCTGGCTTCGCGGCTGTAGTGCGATTGCCTCGACAATCTCATGCACAACAGCAAGTGCCTCAACCGCTGTCTCGCCTTCAAGCAGTGGCTGCCAGTTGCGGCCCTCTCCGTTTGCAGTATCAGTCATGCTTCGCTGTACGTACCCCGGTCGCGGTGGGGGTCGAGTCGTGGCCGGTTCGAATAACTACGATCGCATCAAACGCCTCGCGAATCCGACGCAACGTCTCTACTTGGTCGTCAACGTACGTAGCGCCCACCTCACGAACCAAACGAGGCGTATCGAGCCAATCGCTAAGCGCTCGAGGAAGCTTGTCGAGTGGCAGCCATGCGACGGCCGGCATTCCCGTCGCCCGCATGATTGCGCCTTCCACCATGTATGGAGCTGCGGCCGAGATCGTGTTCGGGATCACACCGATCTTGGCGCCGCCATCCCATGCGCGCGCAGAGCCCTCGTAGAGATAAAAGCCAATACCATAGTAGCGGAGCACTGGATTTTGGGCAAGGTTCCGGCCGAGCATCGGCGAGTCGCCGTCCTTGGTTATGTGTCCGTCGTGCGCCCAAAGGCAGGCGCGCCGGACTCTCATTTGCGTCGTGATGAACGTGGCGAGTTCGGCCATGCCGGCGTCTCGGCGCCGGCGGTACTGGCCGAGCGTGTCGCCATCCAGGTAGTGGAGCTGCAGCGCCAACGAACGCGCTGCAACTGCGAGCAGGAGGTCGTCGCGACTGCTCCCGTGCGGCGTTCCGAGTCGCGAGAGCAGCGCTGCGAGCGCCGCCCGCTGCGGCGCCGGCAGATCGTGGACGGCCTTGCCGCGCCGGGTCGCAGCGGCCGCAAGTGCGGCGGCTTCATCGTCGGTCAGATGCGTGACGTGGTCGGTGATCGTCGTCACAGGTAATTGCGTGTTCTGCACGTCGACGCCCCAGATGTGCACTTTGCGGGTCGAGCCAGCGTTGTACGTGCGTACCAGCTCCAGAAAGTGCAAGAACTCGTATGTGTCCGTGACCCAGAATCCGAGTGCCACGACCGCCCTCGCAATGTCGACGTCGCCCCCATTCACGTAGTCGTCGAGTGCCGTGGCGCTGATCGCGTCGATCTCGAACAAGAGCAGCTGTACATCTGCCTGGCGCACAAGCGCAAGGCTCAGTTCGCCACGCAATGTCGTGAATTCTCTTGTACCATGCGTTGCCTCGCCCATGCCGATGATGACGGGATCGCGGGACTTGATATCCGCGATCAACCCTGTTAGATCGGCTGAGATCTGCGACACCTTCGGCGGTGGGTTCTTCACGGCGCTGGCCAAGAAGCCGTCAAGCTGCAGCTCTGTCGTTGCGGCAACGTGCACGTCCAGCGGTTGCGAGACCACGTCGCCGCCCAAGCTCACCATGTAGTAGCCATCCGGAACACACAAGGTAAAGCAACCGCGGGGATCTGTAGCACCGTAGTAGACTTCTCCGTCGGCAGTGCTCCAGCGCTCCGCCCTGACTTGTGTGGCCGGTCCGTGTCGACGCGTGCAGCCCCGCAATACATGGCATGCGCGAGATAGTTTGATACGTAGATCGAGGTCTGGTGCGCTATGCTTCTCCAGCAACGCCGACCCCTGATTGGCAGCCACCGTGAGTGCATATTCGCCCGGTGGTAGCGCCAGATGAAACGCACCCGCAGCATCCGCAACAGCAACTCCGCTGTGGGTTGCTGTCGCCAGACTGGTTGCTGACACGATCGCGCCGGCAGCCGGTGCACCGTGGTCATAGCCGACGGATCCGGACAACGTCGGTGATGGAGGCGGGCGCACCGGAGCCGCCGGTGATGGTGGAGCTGTCGGCAATCCCATGGGATGACAGCCGACGATGACCCCACCAATGAGAATGCGCGCCCAGGCGACCGCTCGACGGAGCAGGCAATCATCCATGTGACAACCTCGATGGCGTTGCGTGCACAATCTGATGCCTTGCGATAATCTCACGGTATGGCGGTCCCGACTCAGCAGCCTTCAGGGATTGGTCCCGTAGGGGGGCGCTAGTGATCGGGACTGCGCCGGCTGCGACGAGATCGAGATGTTGGCTTGTCAAGAGCCGCACGGTCTCGCGATCGAGTGGCAGA
>DASTZF010000188.1:0-2571 GCA_035764445.1 Burkholderiaceae bacterium | reverse complement strand
GGGTTCCAGACGAACGGGAACTTGAGCTGCCTCCAGAAGCCGTTCGGCACGTAGTCACCGACCACGCCGTACTGCTGCGGCCATTTGCGGTCCGATTGCACGGCGGTGCCGAACAGGTGGTCGATGAACGCGAAGTGCGCCGCGTAGTTGCGATCGAGCGCCTCCTTGTCCTGCGAGTGGTGCCAGTGGTGGAAGTTGGGCGTCACGATCAGGTAGCGCAGCGGACCGAGACGCACGCTGACGTTGGCATGGTTGAACACCGCCTGGAAGCCGACGATCACGATGTAGGCGTCGATCACTTCCTTGCTGAACCCGAGCACGTAGATCGGCGCCAGCACCAGCGTGCGCGTGATCAGCAGCTCGAGGAAATGCTGACGCGAGCCGGCCAGCCAGTCCATGCTCTTGACGCTGTGGTGCACCGCGTGCAACCGCCACAGCAGCGGGATCTCGTGGTACGCGCGGTGCGTCCAGTACTGCACCAGATCGGCCGCCAGCACGATCAGGCACAGCGCGACGAAGAAGTTCAGGTTCGCCACCCAGCCGCGCACGCCGTCGTTGGCGGCCCAGCCGAACAGCTTGTGCACCGCCAGGTTGGTGGCCAGCAGCACGAAGCCGACGATCATGTGGTTGACGATGAAGTGGTGCAGGTCGGTCTGCCACTCGGGGCGGAACACCGGCTGCTCCTTGCGCAGAGCGAACAGCTTCTCGATGAAGATGAAGATCAGCGACGAGCCGAGCAGGTCGAGCACGAACCAGTCGAGTCCGATGTACGGCGTGTTGTCCGCAAAGTCGTTCACCGGCACCTTGTGGCCGCCGAGCAGCGCCGACAGCGCGATCAGCGTGAACGCGGCCAGTGCCAGCCAGCGTGCGCGCCCGAGCACGATGTTCAGCAGCGCCAGAGCGCCGGACAGCACCATCGACCAGTACAGCAGCTGGCGCATCGCGTCGACGCTGTACTGCTTGCGCAGCTGCGGCGTCGTCAGGTACTCCGGAAAGTGGAACGCCAGCACGCCGAGGAAGCACAGCACCGCGAGCGACAGCGCGATCACCCCCGACACCATGCCCTTGCCGGTGCGCAGCTCGCCGTGGGATTCGCTCAACTGATTGAGCTTGGACAGCGGATCCATCGCGCGGCCTCCCTCTGACGAGACGGCGCGCATGATACGCGCCGCGCTGCCGGCCTGGCCGGCGGTCAGTCGCCGGGCGCGGCCGCGGGCGTGATCGACAGCGCATGGCACGCCGCCTCACGCCGCGCATGAGGCGCGAGCGGCGGCACCTGCTGACGGCACACCGGCATCGCGAGCGGGCAGCGGGTGTGGAACGCGCAGCCCGCGGGCGGATCGAGCGGCGACGGCAACTCGCCCTTCAACACGATGCGCTCGCGGCGCGACGCCGCGTCGACCGTCGGCGTCGCCGACAGCAGCGCGCGTGTGTACGGATGCTGCGGCGAGCCGAAGATCGCGTCGCGCGCGCCGTGCTCGACGACGCGGCCGAGGTACATCACGATCACGTCGTCGGCCACGTGGCGCACGACGCTGAGGTCGTGCGAGATGAAGACGTAGGCCACTCGCAGCTCGTCCTGCAGCTCGTCGAGCAGGTTCAGCACCTGCGCGCGGATCGACACATCGAGCGCCGACACCGGCTCGTCGAGCACCAGCACGCGCGGCCTGGGCATCAGCGCGCGCGCGATCGCGATGCGCTGGCGCTGGCCCCCCGAGAACATGTGCGGGTAGCGGCCGGCGTGCTCCTCGCGCAGGCCCACCTTGCGCAGCATCTCCAGCGCCGCCTGCTCGCGCTCGATGGCACTGCCGACGCCCTGCGCACGCAGCGGCTCCTGCAGCGCCGCGCTGACCGTGTGTCGCGGGTTCAGCGAGCCGTACGGGTTCTGGAACACGATCTGCACCTGCGGCCGCAAGTGGCGCCGCGCGGCGGCGTCGGCGCCCGCGACGTCGGCACCGTCGATCAGCAGCTGGCCCGAGGTCGGCGGCTCGACCATCGTCAGCACGCGAGCCAGGGTCGACTTGCCGCAGCCCGATTCGCCGACCACCGCCAGCGTTCGACCCGCCTCGAGCGTGAACGACACGCCGTTGAGCGCTCGCACCGGCAGCGCCGGGCCGAACAGTCCGCGACGCGCGCTGTAGTGGCGGTGCAGTTGCACCGCCTGCATCACCGGCGCACCTGTGCTCATGGAGCCCCCTTGGGCCTGCGGCCCTTCCCCCCGAGGGGGATCGAGCGCCTTCGGAGCGGCCGTGCGGCGCTCATGCGGCCACCGTCGGCACGCCGTCGAGCAACGGGGTATGGCACAGCGCGCGGCCGAGCGTTGGTTCGGCGCGCGCGGGCTCGATGCGACGACACAGTTCGGTGGCAAACGCGCAGCGCGGCGCGAACACGCAGCCTTGACGGCGATCCCACTGCCCCGGCACGACGCCGGGGATCGCGGCCAGCCGCTGGCGCGGCGCGCGCTCGGGCAACGCGTCGAGCAGCGCCGCCGTGTACGGATGGTGCGGGTGCACGAACAGCGCATCCGCGCGCTGCGTCTCGACCTGCCGACCAGCGTACTGCACGATCACG
>DASTZF010000187.1:0-3384 GCA_035764445.1 Burkholderiaceae bacterium | reverse complement strand
GCTCGGCATTCCGGGTTCGGCGCCATCGGCGGTGCTGATGGCGGCGATGATCATCCACGGCATCCAGCCCGGGCCGATGTTGATGATCCAGCATCCGCACTTCGTCTACGAAGTGGTCGCGATGACGACGCTGGCGTCGATCACGATCCTGCTGTTCGGCCTGTTCGGCGTGAGGCCGCTGCTGCACGTGCTGCGCGTCAGGCGGGCGGTGCTGATGCCGATCGTGTTCCTGCTGTGCGTGGTGGGCGCGTTCGCCACCGCGTCGCGGCTGTTCGACGTCTACGCGATGCTGGCGATCGGCGTCGGCGCCTTCTTCCTGCGCCGCCACGGCTACGAGATGGCGCCGTTCGTGCTGGGCCTCGTGCTAGGCCCGCTGCTCGACAAGAGCCTGCGCCGTGGGCTGGTGCTGTCCGACGGCAGTCTGGAGCCGTTCCTCACGCGACCGATTTGCGTCGGCTTCGGCCTGGTCACGGTGTTCACCATCGCGCTGTACGTGCCGTCGTTCAAGTCGATGGTGCTGCGCGTGCGTGACGCCGCTGGTAGCAGCATCAAGTCGCTGTTCGCGCGCCGCGGCTAGTCAACAGCACCGTTCGCACGATGAAGTTCGCGCTCTGCAACGAGGTGCTGCAGCCACTGTCATTCCAGCGGCAGTGCGAGCTGGCAACGCAGCTCGGGTACGACGCGCTGGAGGTCGCGCCGTTCACGCTGGCCGACGACCCGACGACGATCAGCGATGCGCAGGCGAGCGAGTTTCGTCGCATCGCCGAGGACGCCGGCGTCGCGATCAGCGGGCTGCACTGGCTGCTGGTGGCGCCGGCGGGACTGTCGATCGTCAGCGCCGACGCCTCGGTGCGCGAGCGCACCGCCACAGTGATGGAACGGCTGGTCGAGCTGTGCGCGCTGATGGGTGGCCGCTACCTCGTTCACGGCTCGCCGAAGCAGCGCTCGGTGCCGGCGGGCGAGTCGCTCGCCGTCGCGCGCTCGCGCACCCTCGAGTGCCTCGCGCGCGCCGCACGCCGTGCGCAGGACTGCGGCGTCACCTACTGCATCGAGCCGCTGGCGCCGCGCGAGACCGACTTCATCAACACCGTGGCCGAGGCGGTTGCCATCGTCGACGAGATGGCCTCGCCGACCCTGAAGACGATGATCGACTGCAGCGCCGCCGGACAGGCCGAACGCGAGCCGGTCGGCGCGCTGATGGCGCGCTGGATGCCGACCGGCCACATCGCGCACGTGCAGGTCAACGACCCGAACCGGCGCGGCCCCGGCCAGGGCGATATGGCGTTCGCGCCGGTCATCGCCACCTTGCTGCGCATGCAGGCCGAGGGGCACTACCGCGGCCTCGTCGCGGTCGAGCCGTTCGACTACGTGCCCGACGGCATCGGCTCGGCGGCACGCGCGATCGGCTATCTCAAGGGCCTGGTCGAAGCGATGGAGGCGCCACGGTGAGCCGCCGCCGGGCCGCCCCAAGGCGGCTCGCTCCCCCTCGGGGGGACGCGAGCGCAGTGAGCAAGGGGGCGCGATGAGCGAGGCGCTGCGCTTCGTCGTGCGCGAGATCGAGCTGCACGAGCGGCCGGTCACCCTGCGGCTGCCGTTCCGCTTCGGCGTCGTCACGTTGACCGAGTGTCCACAGGCGTTCGTGCATGCCCGGATCGAGCTCGGCGATGGCCGCTCGTCGTGGGGCGGCGCTGCCGAGCTGATGGCACCCAAGTGGTTCGACAAGAACCTGGCGTTGAGCAACGACGACAACTTCGAGCAGCTGCGCGACGTGCTGCGCCTCGCGCGCACGGCCTACCTGGCCGACCCGGCTGCCGACACCGCGTTCGGTCACTTCGCGCGCCACCACGATGCGCATCAGGCGGCGGGTGCAGCGCGCGGCCACAACCCGCTGCTCGCGAGCTACGGGCCGGCGCTGATCGATCGCGCACTGCTCGACGCGCTGTGCCGCGCGCTCGACGTGTCGTTCTACGACGCGATGCGCCGCAACCTCGTCGGCCTGGGCTCGGCGCATCCGCAGTTCGCCGGCACCGAGTGGGATGCGTTCCTGAGCACGCTGCGGCCGGCGACGTCGATCGCCGCGCGCCACACGGTCGGCCTCGTCGACGCAGTCACCGCAGCCGATCTGCAGCAACCGGTGAACGATGGCCTGCCCGAGACGCTGGAGCAGGTGATCCGGCGCTACGCCCACCGGCACTTCAAGCTCAAGGTCGCCGGCCGCATCGCCGACGACGTGGCGCGGCTGACGCGCATCGCCGCTGTGCTCGACCGCATCACCGGCGACATCGTTGTCTCGCTCGATGGCAACGAGCAATTCGCCCATGCCGAAGGCGTTGCCGAGCTGCTCGCGCGCGTGCGCGAGACACCGGCGCTGGCGCGGCTGTGGCGCGCGATCGCGTTCGTCGAGCAGCCGATCGCCCGCAAGAGCGCACTCGACGTCGACGTGCGGCCGATCGATGCCATCAAGCCGGTGATCGTCGACGAATCCGACGGCGAGCTCGACTCGTTCGTGCGGGCGCGCGCGCGCGGCTACAGCGGCATCTCGAGCAAGACCTGCAAGGGCCTGTACAAGTCGCTGCTCAACGCGGCGCGCTGCGCACGCTGGAACCTCGAGCAAGGACAACCGCGCTACTTCATGTCGGGCGAAGACCTGACGACGCAAGCGGGCCTCGCGGTGCAGCAGGACCTCGCGCTCGTCAACCTGCTCGGCATCGCCCACGTCGAACGCAACGGCCATCACTACGTCGACGGCATGGCCGCGCTGCCGCAGCAGGAGCAACGCGCGTTCCTGCGGGCGCATCCTGACCTGTACGAACACAGCCACGGCGCAACGCGGCTGTCGATCCGTGACGGGCGGCTGGCGATCGCCTCGCTCGACTGCACGGGCTACGCGAGCGCCGCGCAGCCCGACTGGTCGACGATGCCGCCGCTGCAGCCCGAACCCGGCAGCTCCCGCACGGAGCCCGTAGCGCGGTGACGACTCAGACTTCTCGGAGCAACCTCATGGCCACCCAACGACTCGGCATCATCATGAACGGCGTCACCGGGCGCATGGGCATGAACCAGCACCTGATCCGCTCGATCAAGGCGATCCGCGAACAAGGTGGCGTCAAGCTGGCCAACGGCGACCGCGTGCTGCCCGACCCGATCCTGATCGGGCGCAACGCCGAGAAGATCGCTGCGCTGGCCAAGACGCACGGCATCGAGCGCTGGAGCACCGATCTCGCCAAGGCGCTGGCCAATCGCGACGACACGGTGTTCTTCGACGCCGCGACGACGCAGATGCGACCCGCGCTGCTGACGCAGGCGATCGAGGCCGGCAAGCACGTCTATTGCGAGAAGCCGGTGTCCACCAACCTCGACGACGCGCTGGCGCTGGTGCGCAAG
>DASTZF010000186.1:0-15051 GCA_035764445.1 Burkholderiaceae bacterium | reverse complement strand
ACTTCTTCTTCGACGACCAGACGCGCCACGTCGAGGCAGCGTCGGCGCACGTGCCGGCCGGCCACGTGGCCGCCGGCGTGGTCAATCCATAGCGCCGACGCGGCCAATCGCCGCGCAACGCCGTCACGCGGCGGACCGCGGCCTTGTCGCGCCGAGCCCGCGCGGCGACCGGCTCAGGGCTTGACCTGCAGCAGTGGGCCGTTGGCATTGTCGAAGTTGCTGGTGTTGAGCACCTGCACGCCGGCGTTGTGCACGCCGTTGAACGGCGTCGGCCCGGCGGGGCACCCGGCCTTGGCCGCGTCTTGCGGCGAGTTGAACCACAGGCCCAGGTGAAAGGTGTGGATCGGTCCGGTGGGCGGATTCAGTATGGCATCGGGGAACGCATTGTGGTGCACCGACGGCGCTGCGACGCTGCCCGGCGCGACGATGAAGGTCTCCTCGTTGAAGCGTCCGATGAAGCGACCATGTCCGACGCCGTGCGCATTGGTCTCGATATCCCCCTGGTACCACGACATTCCGAACGGGCCGTTCGGAACCTGGATCACGAAGAAGTCGAACTCTGTGTTCGGCGGCAGGCCCTCGACCCGCACCGTCATCTCCTCGACGGCGCCGCGCGGCTCGATGCGCACCTTGGCGTGCGCATCGGGCGCGCAATTGGGCGAATCCTTGAGGGCGGGCGAGCGCACCATGTCGAACGTGAACGGCTCGTCGCCGGCGCGCGCCGGCGTCGCGGCGGCCGCGGCCAGCAACGCGACAGCCGTCGCCGCGGCCACGGCCAGCGGCTTGACGGGATGATCGAAAGTGAGCTCCTTCAGGTACTGCATCAACTGCTCCTTGAGTGGCTTGCACGCAGGCCGAGCGCGGCCGCGCCCGTCAAGGCACATTCCACCGCCGCGACTCGTGCCCACCTACGGCGCGCTCGCCGACTGCGGACGCGCCGCCGGCTGTGCCGTCCCGAAGCCTGGGGGGCGGATGGCCGCGATGGCCCTGCAATGCGTGTGTGCCGGCCGCTGCGCTGCGGGGCGGCCGGCGCCCGCTCAACGCGCGATGGCTACCGGAGCCGGCGCCGCTGCAGCGCGCGCGGCGCCGCCGGGCAGCGCCGGCGCGATGAATTGGCGCAGGCCTTCGAGATCGAGCACGCGAACGCCGCCGTACTCCACGCGGATCAGGCGCGCAGCCTCCAGCACCTGTAGCGCCTGGTTCACGCGCTGGCGCGACAACCCCACCAGGTAGCCGAGCTCCTGCTGCGTGATGCGCAGCACGTCGCCGACGCCGGGGTACAGCACCGGGTGGAACAGCGCGGCCAGGCTGCGCGCCACGCGCACGTCGGGGTCGCTCATGCGGTCGATCTCGCGCGCGGCGATGAACTGGCCCAGCCGCTCGTTGAGCTGGCGCATCACGAAGCGGTTGAAGCCGATCGAGCGGTCGAGCAGCCAGTCGAAGGTGGGCACCGTGATCCCGGCCACCAGGCTCCTGCGCAGCGCCTGAATGTTGTAGCGGTACGGCTCGTGCTTCAGCACCGTGCCCTCGCCGAACCAGCCCCCCGGCGGCAACCCCGTGAACGTGATCGGCATGCCGAAGTCGGTGTCATTGCTCATCTTCAGCAGCCCGTCGATCAGGCCGAACCAGAACGTCACCGGTCGGCCGACGCGGCACAGGTACTCGCCGACCTCGGCTTGCAGCACCCGCATGTCGGCGGCGGCGACCGTAGCCTCCTGGGGAGTCAGCGCGCTCATCCATGGCACGCCGGCCAGCTCGTCGCGCGTGGGCGCACGCGATCGCGCCAGCAGCGCCATCGCCGCTGAGGAGGTTCGAGTCACTGGGGAAAGACCGATGCGGGTGGACCCTAGGATTGTCGTCAGACCGACAACTCGGCGTCAAACTTTTCCCTAGCATCGCACTCCCAGCGCCTGAGCTACCGGGAGTTTTGGCCCGTGCAGAAGACGTTTCCTCAAATGATGTGGACCCACGCGCAGCAGCGGCCCACCGCACCTGCTCTGCGCGAGAAAAGCTTCGGCATCTGGCAGACGCTCAGCTGGGGCGAGCTCGGCGCGCTGGTGCGCCATCTCGCGTGCGGCCTCGCGCAGGCGGGCCTGAAGCGCGGCGAGCACATCGTGGTGATCGGCGAGAACCGGCCGCGCCTGTACGCATCGATGCTGGCGGCGCAGTCGCTCGGCGCGATCCCGGTGCCGCTGTACCAGGACGCGGTGGCTGCCGAGTTCGTGTTCCCGATCAACAACGCGGAAGTCCGCTTCGCAGTCGTCGAGGACCAGGAGCAGGTCGACAAGCTGCTCGAGCTGCGGCCGCAGTGTCCGCAACTGGCGCGCATCTGGTTCGACGACCCGCGCGGACTGCGCCACTACGGCGAGCCGGGGCTGGCGTCGCTCGACAGCCTGATCGACGCCGGGCGCACGTACGACGCGTCGCACGCCGGCTTCTACGACAACGAGGTCGCCACCGGCAAGCCGACCGACGTGGCGGCGATGTTCTTCACGTCGGGCACCACCGGCAATCCGAAGGGCGTCGTGCACACGCACTTCACGCTGCTCGATCGCGCGGACGCCGGCAAGGCGTTCGACAAGCTGACCGAGCGCGAAGAGGTGCTCGCCTACATGCCGCCGGCGTGGATCGGGCAGAACATCTTCAGCTACGCGCAGTGGCTCGCCTGCGGCTACATCGTCAACTGCCCCGAGTCGGCGTCGACCGTGATGATCGACCTGAGGGAGATCGGGCCGACCTATTACTTTGCGCCGCCGCGCATCTTCGAGGGGCTGCTGACCAGCGTGACGATCCGCATGGAAGATGCGTCGCGCCTCAAGAAGTGGCTCTACAGGGCGTGCATGGCGGTGGCGCGCCGCGTCGGCCCCGCGCTGATGGACGGCAACCCGGTGTCGCTGTTCGATCGCATCAAGTATCGGCTCGGCGACTGGTTCATCTTCGGCCCGCTGCGCAACACGCTCGGCTTTTCGCGGGTGCGCGTGGCCTACACCGCCGGCGAAGCGATCGGGCCTGACCTCTTCACGTTCTACCGCTCGATCGGCATCAACCTGAAGCAGCTGTACGGCTCGACGGAGACCGCGGTGTTCGTGTGCCTGCAGCCCGACCACGAGGTCAAGGCCGACACGGTGGGCGTGCCGATCGACGGCGTCGAGATCAAGGTCACCGACTCCGGCGAGATCCTCGTCAAGTCGCCGGGCTTGTTGAAGCAGTACTACAAGAACCCGAGCGCCACCGCCGAGGTGCTGACCGCCGATGGCTGGTACCACACCGGTGACGCCGGCTTCATCGACGCCGGCGGGCACCTGAAGATCATCGACCGGGCCAAGGACGTGGGCCGCATCGTGGGCGGGCCGAACGACGGCGCACTGTTCGCCCCGAAGTACGTCGAGAACAAGCTGAAGTTCTTCCCGTACATCAAGGAAGCCGTCGCATTCGGCGACAAGCGCGAGCAGGTGTGCGCCTTCATCAACGTCGATTTCGATGCGGTCGGCAACTGGGCCGAGAAGCGCAACCTGCCCTATGCCGGCTACACCGACCTGGCGAGCAAGCCCGAGGTGTTCGACCTCGTGCGCGAGTGCGTCGAGCAGGTCAACGCCGACCTGGCCGGCGACGAAAAGCTCGCCGGCAGCCAGATCAGCCGCTTTCTGATCCTGCACAAAGAACTCGACGCCGACGATGGCGAGCTCACCCGCTCGCGCAAGGTGCGGCGCGGCCCGATCGCCGAGAAGTACCAGGTGCTGGTCGACGCGCTGTACGGCGGCAGGGCCGAGCAGTTCATCGAGACGGCGGTCAAGTTCGAGGACGGTCGCAGCGGCACCGTGTCGGCCACGCTGAAGATCGTCGACGTCAAGACGTACCCCGGCCTGCGGAGGGCCGCATGACGCGGTCCCTCCACAACATGTTCACCGCCAAGGCCGATGACGACATCGAGCCGCTGACGGCGTCGAAGAGAGCCGCCTGATGGCCGTCGTTGCTGGCTCGCAAGCGATCGACGTGCCCGCACGCGACGGCGCCGGCGCGACCCCTGCGGCCGGTCGGCGCGTTGGCGACGTGATCCTCGACGTCAAGAACATCTCGCTCAACTTCGGCGGCGTCAAGGCGCTGTCGGACATCAGCTTCGACGTCCGCGAGCACGAGATCCGCGCCATCATCGGCCCCAACGGCGCCGGCAAGAGCTCGATGCTCAACTGCATCAATGGCGTCTACCAGCCGCAGCACGGGACCATCACCTTCCGCGGCCGCACGTTCCAGCACATGAACTCGCGCCAGGTCGCCGAGATGGGCATCGCGCGCACGTTCCAGAGCCTGGCGCTGTTCAAGGGCATGAACGTGATCGACAACCTGATGTCGGGCCGCAACCTGAAGATGAAGAGCAACCTCTTCGCGCAGGCGCTGCGGCTGCCGTCCGCGCAGCGTGAGGAGATGGCGCATCGCGAGTTCGTCGAACGCATCATCGACTTCCTCGAGATCCAGCCGTACCGCAAGACGCCGGTCGGCCGCCTGCCCTACGGCCTGCAGAAGCGTGTCGACCTTGGGCGTGCGCTGGCGATGGAGCCGCAGGTGCTGCTGCTCGACGAGCCGATGGCCGGCATGAACGTCGAGGAGAAGCAGGACATGTGCCGTTTCGTGCTCGACGTCAACGACGAGTTCGGCACCACGATCGTGCTGATCGAGCACGACATGGGCGTGGTGATGGACATCTCCGACCGCGTGGTCGTGCTCGACTACGGCCGCAAGATCGGCGACGGCTCGCCGAACGACGTGCGCAGCAATCCCGAGGTGATCAGCGCCTACCTCGGCACGGTGCATTGACGTATGCCCCCACGCTCACAAACTTCGTTCGCTGCCCCCCGAGCGGGCCCAGGCCCCTTGGGGCAGCCCGGCGGGACCTGAGGATCGAGTAGATCGAACCATGGGCTTCTTCCTCGAAACCCTGATCGGTGGTCTGATGACCGGCATGCTGTACTCGCTGGTCGCGCTCGGCTTCGTGCTGATCTTCAAGGCCTCGGGTGTCTTCAACTTCGCTCAGGGCGCGATGGTGCTGTTCGCGGCGCTGGCGATGGCGCGTTTCTCGGAGTGGATCCCCAAGCTGCTGCACCTGGACAGCAAGTTCCTCGGCGACCTGCTGGCGTTCGCCGCCGCGCTGCTGCTGATGATCGCAGTGGCGTGGCTGGTCGAGCGCCTGGTGCTCGGCAAACTGGTCAATCAGGAGGGCGTCACGCTGCTGATGGCGACGCTGGGCATCAGCTACTTCATGGACGGCTTCGGCCAGACGCTGTTCGGCAGCGACATCTACAAGATCGACATCGGTCTGCCGAAGGATCCGATCTTCCTGCTCGAGTCGGCGTTCCAGGGCGGCGTGCTCGTCAACAAGGAAGACCTCTACGCGGCGGCCATCGCAGCAGCGCTGGTGATCCTGCTGGCGGTGTTCTTCCAGTACACGCCCACCGGGCGCGCGCTGCGCGCGGTGGCCGACGACCACCAGGCGGCCCAGTCGATCGGCATTCCGCTGTCGCGCGTGTGGGTCATCGTGTGGAGCGTCGCCGGTTTCGTCGCGCTGGTGGCCGGCATGATCTGGGGCAGCAAGCTCGGCGTGCAGTTCTCGCTCGCGGTGCTGGCGCTGAAGGCGCTGCCGGTGGTGATCTTGGGCGGCCTGACTTCGGTGCCCGGCGCCATTGTCGGTGGCCTCATCGTGGGCGCCGGCGAGAAGCTGTCGGAAGTGTTCATCGGCCCGATGGTCGGCGGCGGCATCGAGATCTGGTTCGGTTATGTGGTGGTGCTGCTGGTTCTTCTCGTGCGGCCGCAAGGGTTGTTCGGGGAGAAGATCATCGATCGCGTGTAGAGGAACGACACCATGCTCTACCGCGAGAATGGCCAATTCAAGACGACCTATCAGGCCGACCAGCAGATCTTTCCGATCGCCCAGGACCGGCTGCTGATCGTCGTACTGCTTGCGTTCGCGTTCGTCGCGGTGCCGTTCCTGGCCAGCGAGTACATGTTCCGCGCCATCCTGATTCCGTTCCTGATCCTGGCGCTGGCGGCGCTGGGCCTCAACATCCTGGTCGGCTACTGCGGGCAGATCTCGCTGGGCACCGGCGGCTTCATGGCGGTGGGCGCGTACGCGGCCTACAACCTGATGATCCGCATCGACGGCATGCCGTTGCTGGCGGCACTCCTGCTGGGCGGCGTCTGCGCGACGGTGGTCGGCGTGCTGTTCGGCATCCCCTCCTTGCGCATCAAGGGGCTTTACCTGGCGGTGGCCACGCTAGCGGCGCAGTTCTTCTGCGACTGGGCGTTCCTGCGCGTCAAGTGGTTCACCAACAACTCGTCGTCGGGCTCGGTCAACGTGGCCGAGCTCAACCTGTTCGGCTGGATCATCGACACCCCGGCCGAGAAGTACCTATTCTGCCTCGGCCTCGTCGCGCTGTTCGCCCTGGTGGCCAAGAACCTGGTGCGCAGCCACATCGGCCGCGAGTGGATGGCGATGCGCGACATGGACGTCGCCGCGTCGGTGATCGGCATCCGCCCGGTGTACGCCAAGCTCACCGCGTTCGCGGTCAGCTCGTTCTTCGTCGGCGTGGCCGGTGCGCTGTGGGGCTTCGTCCATCTCGGCGCCTGGGAACCGGCGGCGTTCAACATCGACCGCTCGTTCCAGCTGCTCTTCATGGTGATCATCGGCGGGCTCGGCTCGATCATGGGCAGCTTCTTCGGCGCCGCGTTCATCGTCGTTTTGCCGATCGTGCTCGACAACGCGCCGATCCTGTTCGGCATCCCGATCGACACCGCGACCGCGTCGCATCTCACGTTCATCATCTTCGGCACGCTGATCGTGTTCTTCCTGATCGTCGAACCGCACGGCCTGGCGCGGCTGTGGTCGATCGGCAAGGAGAAGCTGCGGCTGTGGCCGTTCCCGCACTGATCGACGAGTCGAGCGCTCTCGCGTGCACAACAGTGCCGAGTTGTTCTGTGAAGCAGACTTAACCTGGAGGCAGACATGAAGTTGAGATCCCTGGCCCTCGCAGCAGCCCTCGTGGCCGCCGGCACGTGCACCGTGCTCACCTCGGGCCCTGCGTTCGCGCAGGCCAAGGAGCAGTTCTTCCCAGTGCTGTCGTACCGCACCGGCGCCTATGCACCCAACGGGGTGCCGTTCGCCAACGGCTATGTCGACTACCTGAAGCTGATCAACGCCAAGGGCGGCATCAACGGCGTCAAGGTGACCTGGGAAGAGTGCGAGACCGGCTACGCCACCGACAAAGGGGTCGAGTGCTACGAGCGGCTGAAGGGCAAGGGCGCCACCGTCGTGCACCCGCTGTCCACGGGCATCACGTTCGCGCTCACCGAGAAGGCGCCGACCGACAAGATCCCGCTGATCACGGCGGGCTACGGCCGCAGCGAGAGCACCGACGGCATGGTGTTCAAGTGGAACTTCCCGCTCACCGGCACCTACTGGGACGCCGCCGACGTGCTGATCCAGCACATCGCCAAGAAGGAAGGCGGCTTCGACAAGCTCAAGGGCAAGAAGATCGCGCTGGTCTACCACGACAGCCCGTACGGCAAGGAGCCGATCGCCCTGCTGCAGGAGCGCAGCAAGCTCAACGGCTTCGAGCTCAGCCTGCTGCCGGTGGCCCACCCGGGCGTCGAGCAGAAAGCCACCTGGCTGCAGATCCGACAGAACCGCCCCGACTACGTGTTGCTGTGGGGCTGGGGCGTGATGAACTCCACCTCGATCAAGGAGGCGGCGGCGACCGGCTACCCGCGCGACAAGATGTACGGCGTGTGGTGGGCCGCCGCCGAGCCCGACGTGAAGGACGTCGGCGAAGGCGCCAAGGGCTACCACGGGCTGGCGCTGCAACACGGCGCCGAGCCCAACTCCAAGGTCGTGAAGGAGGTGCTCGATCTGGTGCACGGCAAGGGCCAGGGCACCGGGCCGAAGGAAGAGGTCGGCAGCGTGCTGTACATGCGCGGCCTGATGGCGGCGATGCTGTCCACCGAAGGCGTGCGTCGTGCGCAGGAGCGCTTTGGCAAGGGCAAGGTGGTCACCAGCGAGCAGGCGCGCTGGGGCTACGAGAACCTAGCGCTCGACCAGAAGAAGCTCGACGCGCTGGGCTTCGCCGGCGTGCTGCGGCCGATCAGCACCAGCTGCGCCGACCACCGCGGCGACGTCTGGGCACGCATCCACACCTGGAACGGCAGCAAGTGGGAGTTCACATCCGACTGGTACGAGGCCGACCAGTCGATCATCAAGCCGATGATCAAGTCGGCAGCCGACAAGTACGCCACCGAGAAGAAGCTGACGCGGCGCACGCCCGAGGACTGCCAGTCCGACTCGATGGCCTCCGCCAAGGGTTGAGCGTCCGTCCCGGCGTTTGCGCGCTTCGGGGCGGCCGCCGGGACCGAGGGCTCCTCGGGAGCCCTCTCGGATGCGCCAACCCGGGCGCATCCGAGAGCTCATTGGTCAACATCATGGCCGGCAACAACATCCTGCTCAACGTCAACGGCATCGAGGTCATCTACAACCACGTGATCCTCGTGCTGAAGGGCGTCTCGCTGCAGGTGCCCGAAGGCCGCATCGTGGCCCTGCTCGGCGGCAACGGCGCCGGCAAGACGACCACGCTGCGCGCCGTCAGCAACCTGCTGGCCGGCGAGCGCGGCGAGGTGACCAAGGGCTCGATCGAGCTGCGCGGCGAGCGCATCGAGAAGCTGTCGACCGCGCAGATGGTCGAGCGCGGCGTCGTGCAGGTGATGGAGGGCCGCCACTGCTTCGCGCACCTGACGATCGAGGAGAACCTGCTGACCGGCGCCTACACGCGCAGCGACGGCAAGGGTGCGGTGGCGGCCACGCTCGACAAGGTCTACGCCTACTTTCCGCGGCTGAAGCAACGGCGTGGCTCGCAGGCGGCATACACCTCGGGCGGCGAGCAGCAGATGTGCGCAATCGGCCGCGCGCTGATGGCCAACCCGAGGATGGTGCTGCTCGATGAGCCGTCGATGGGGCTGGCACCGCAGATCGTGCAGGAGGTGTTCGAGATCGTGCGCGACCTCAACACCAAGGAGCGCGTCACCTTCCTGCTGGCCGAGCAGAACACCAACATGGCGCTGCGCTACGCCGACTACGGCTACATCCTCGAGAACGGCCGCGTCGTGATGGACGGCCAGGCCGCCGACCTGCGCGAGAACGAGGACGTCAAGGAGTTCTACCTCGGAATGGGCGGCGCCGACCGCAAGAGCTTCCGCGACGTCAAGAGCTACAAACGCAGGAAGCGCTGGTTGGCATGAACCACCCCCGCAGTGGCCCAGACGCTCGCTCGAGGTTGCGCGCGGAGCGCAGGCATGTCTGACGGCGACTTCGGCTTCGCCCCGCCGCCGTTCAATGCCGAGCAGTCGCTGCTGCAGCTGCAGCGCGCGATGCGCGATTGCAAGCTGTCGGCGCGCGGCAAGGGGTTCGAGCTGCGCGGCAAGGCGGTGATCGAACTCGAACTGCGAGATGGCACCATCGCAGCGCGGCTGGTGCGCCGCTTGGTGAATACGCCCGAGTGGGACAGCTTCACCGTGAAGGGCGCCGCCGACCAGCGCAAGCTGATCGACGAGGTGAAGAAGCGGCTCGCCCGCTGGACCGACGAGGATTGACTGGAGGATTGATGCCGTACTCGCAGGCCGCCGCGCGCGGCCCCGCCGATTCACCGTACGACGCGCTCGAATCGCGCGACCCGTCGCAACGCGAACGCGACATGCTGGCCGCCCTGCCCGCTCTGGTGCGCCGCGCGCAGGCCACCGCCGCCGGTGCCGAGCGTCTCGGTCGTGTGGACGCCGAATCGATCACCTCGCGCCAGGCGTTCGCGCGCCTGCCGGTGCTGCGCAAGGGTGAGCTGTTCGAACGCCAGCAGGCGGGCCGCACTGCCACGCCGTGGGACCCGTTGGGCGGCGCCTCGGCGATCGGCTGGCGCGGCATGGTCGCGGCGCAAGGCGCGCGCCGCGTGTTCCAGTCGCCCGGGCCCATCTACGAGCCCGAGGGCCAGCAGAGCGATCCGTGGCGCATGGCGCGCGCGATCTGGGCGGCGGGCTTCCGCCCCGGCGACCTGATCCACTGCAGCTTCAGCTACCACCTCACGCCCGCCGGCGCGATGATGGAATCGGGCGCGCACACGATCGGCTGCACCACGTTCGCCGGTGGCGTCGGCAACACCGAGCTGCAATTGCAGGCGATCGTCGATCTGCGCCCGCATGGCTACATCGGCACGCCGAGCTTCCTGAAGATCCTGGCCGAGAAGGCGGTCGAAGGTAGCGTGTCGATCGCCTCGATCCGCAAGGCGCTGGTCAGCGGCGAGGCGTTCCCGCCCAGCTTGCGCGACTGGTTGCGCGAGCGCGGCATCGAGGGCTACCAGGCCTACGCCACCGCCGACGTCGGCCTGATCGCCTACGAAACCACGTCGCGAGAAGGTCTGGTGGTCGACGAAGGGGTGCTGCTTGAGATCGTGCGCCCCGGCACCGACGATCCGGTGCCCGAAGGCGAAGTCGGCGAAGTGGTGGTCACCGTGCTGGCGACCGACTATCCGCTGTTGCGCTTCGGCACCGGCGACCTGTCGGCGGTGCTGCCGGGGCGTTGCCCGAGCGGCCGTACGCAGCTGCGCATCAAGGGCTGGATGGGGCGTGCCGACCAGACCACCAAGGTGCGCGGCATGCTGATCCATCCGAGCCAGGTCGCCGACGTCGTGCGCCGGCATGCCGAGATCGTGCGCGCGCGCGTGGTGGTCGAAGGCGAGATGGCCAGCGACCGCCTGACGTTCAAGGCTGAGGTCTCGGCGCGCCCCGACGGGCTGGCGGACGCGATCGCCAGCAGCGTGCGCGACATCACCAAGCTGCGCGCCGACGTGGTGCTGGCCGGCGCCGGCAGCCTGCCCAACGACGGCAAGGTGATCGAGGACGCGCGCAGCTATAAATAGGCCCACCCCCGAAGCGGCCTGGCGGCCGCTTCCCCCTCAAGGGGGCGCCACCAGCGGACCGGCGGAGCCGGATCCGCGGTGTCCGCTTGACGGGCGCGTCGGTGCGCGATGGGCACCTTGCTACTGCGGGTCTACGACTCGCCTTTGACGCCGGCCTCCTTCACCACCTTGGCCCACTTGGTGCGCTCTTCGCGCATGAAGGCATCGAATTTCTCGGCGCTGCCGCCACCGTCCTCGGCGCCGTAGGTGTCGAGTCGCTCCTGCACGTCGGGCATCGCGAGCACCGCATTGACGTCGCTGTTGACCTTCTGCGCGATCGCCCGCGGCAGCTTGCCGGGGCCGGTGAGGCCGTACCAGGTGGTGGCCTCGAAGCCCGGGTAGCCCTCTTCCTGCATCGTCGGCACGCTCGGGTGACCCTTGGCGCGCTTGGTGCGCGTTTGCGCGATCGCGATCACGCGCCCATTCTTCACGTGCGGCGTGGCCGCGGTCATGGTGTCGAAGCTGTACTGGATCTGGCCGCCGATCAGATCGGTGAGCAGCGGCCCAGAGCCCTTGTACGGCACGTGCAGCGCGTCGACCTTGGCGCGCAGCTTGAACATCTCGAGCGCCAGGTGCTGCGCCGAACCCGATCCCGCCGAGCCGAAGCTCACGGTGCCCGGTTGTGCCCTGCACAGCGCGACGATGTCCTTCACCGTCTTGGCCTGCGCATTCGGGTTGGCGATCAGCAGGTTCGGCGTCACGCCGACCAGCACGATCGGCACGAAGTCGCGATCGAGGTCGTAGCGCAGCTTGGGCTGCAGGCTCGGCGCCAGCGCGTGGCTGTTGATGTGCGCCATCAGCAGCACCGAGCCGTCGCTCGGTTGCGTGGCCACGTACTCGGCGGCCAGGACGCCGGCCACGCCGGCCTTGTTCTCGACCACCACCTGCTGGCCCCACATCGACGTGAGCTTGACCGACAGCACGCGCGCCAGTGCGTCGGTGCCGCCACCGGGTGGAAAGCCGACGATGATGCGCACCGGCCCGTAGGGCCACTGCTGAGCACGCAGCGCGGGCACGGCGAGCGTGGCTGCGACTGCGCCAGCCGCGCGCAGGATCGAACGACGTTGCATCTGAGAGCTCCTGGTCACGAAATCCTGTTCGCGGCGTCTCACGCGGCCGCGCGCAGCACCGCGGGCTGCGGATGGGCGGCGAAGTGATCCATCAGCGTCTGCGTGCCGCTGCCCGCCAGCGCCACACCGTGCAGCTTGAGCCCCATCTCGACGCCGGCCACCGTGGCCACCAGCGTGAGATCGTTGCTGTCGCCCAGATGCCCGATGCGGAACATGCGCCCCTTGACCTTGCCCAGTCCGGTGCCGAGCGAGAGGTCGAAGCGACTGTGGATCAGCTGGCGCAGGGCGTCGGCATCGACGCCCTGCGGCGTGATCACGCCGGTGAGCACCGGCGAATACACGCTGGCGTCGGCGCACTGGATCGGCAGGCCCCACGCGCGCACCGCCGCGCGCACGCCCTCGCCCCAGCGCTGGTGGCGCGCCAGTACCGCGGGCAAGCCCTGCTCGAGCAGCATGTCGAGCGCCTCGCTCAAGCCGTACAGCAGATTGGTGTTCGGCGTGTACGGCCAGTAGCCGCCTTTGTTCATCTCGACGATCTCGTCCCAGGCCCAGAACGAGCGCGGCAGCCTGGCCTGCTTGGACGCGTCGAGCGCCTTCGGCGACAGCGCGTTGAAGCTGATCCCTGGCGGCAGCATCAGGCCCTTCTGCGAGCCGCTGATCGAAACGTCGATGCCCCACTCGTCGTGCCTGTAGTCGGCGCAGGCCAGCCCCGAGATGGTGTCGACCATCAGCAATGCAGGGTGACCCGCCGCATCGATCGCGCGGCGCACCGCGGCGATGTCGGAGGTCACCCCGGTGGAGGTTTCGTTGTGCACCACGCACACCGCCTTTATGCGGTGCTGCGCATCGGCGCGCAGGCGCTGCTCGATCAGGTCGGCCTGCACGCCGCGGCGCCAGCCGTGCGGCAGGCCGGTGGCCGCGTCGACCCCGGGCACCGACAGGAACTCGGGCCGCAAACCCAGGCGCAGCGCCATCTTCTGCCACAGCGTCGCGAAGTGGCCGGTCTCGAACATCAGCACCGCGTCGCCCGGGCTCATGGTGTTGGCCAGCGCCGCTTCCCAGGCACCGGTGCCCGACGCCGGATAGATCGCCACCGGGTGGCGGGTGCGGAACACCTGCTTCAGGCCGTCGATGACCTTCAAGCCGAGCGCCGCGAACTCCGGCCCCCGATGGTCGATGGTCGGCAGGCTGATTGCACGAAGGATGCGATCGGGCACCGGGCTCGGCCCGGGACTCTGCAGGAAGTGGCGGCCGCTGGGGTGTTGGTCGAGCGCGATCATGAAAGTGACGTCGTCGGGCAAAGGAAGTCTGATTTTTTGCATACAAAACAAGCCTGTCAAGCCGGGCCTTCGCTCATATTCGCTCTGAGAACCATCCGGCGGCTGCCGCTTGCAGCAGGCATTTTTTGCATACAAAATTCAATCGACCCATGGCCGACGTCATCCCGATCCGCACCCCGGTGCTGCACGAGCAGGTCGCGCGCAAGTTGCGTACGATGCTCGTCGAAGGCCGCATCGCGGCCGGTGCCAAGCTCAATGAGCGCGAGCTGTCCGAGCGACTGCAGGTGTCGCGCACGCCACTGCGCGAGGCCATCAAGCAGCTCGCCGCCGAGGGCCTGGTCGAGCTGCTGCCGCACCGCGGTGCGGTCGCGATCCAGCTCGGCGAGGCCGAAGTCCACCACAGCTTCGAGCTGATGGCGGCGCTCGAAGGCCTGTCGGGCGAACTGGCCGCGCAGCGCATCACCGAGCCCGAGCTGCAGGCGATCCGTGCGTTGCACTTCGAGATGATGGCCGCCTTCACGCGGCGCGACCTGAGCGCCTACTACCGGCTCAACGCGCAGATCCACGCGGCGATCAACGCCGCCGCCAAGAATCCGGTGCTGACGCGCACCTATGCGCACACCAACGCGAGGCTACAGGCGCTGCGCTTCCGCTCCAACTTCGACGAGCGCAAGTGGAAGCGTGCGGTCAAGGAGCACTCGCAGATGATCGACGCGCTGGCCACGCGCGACGCCGCCGGCCTGCGCGAGCTGCTGATCACCCACCTGAAGAACAAGTGCGACGTGGTGCTGGAGATGATGCGCGCCGGCACACTGGCGATGACCTCGAAGGGGGCGCGATGAGCTCATTGGGGCTCACTGCGCGACTGGCTCGCAGCCGTCTGCGCATCCTGCGTGACGGCGAGCGCGCAAGGCTGCGGGCGGGCACGCGCTGGCGCTCAACCTCCGGCGCCTTGGCGCTGCGCGCCAAGGTCCGCTGCGCCGCTCACGACCCAAGGGCGGCTCCGCCCCTCGCCCTCGCGCGGCCGCGACGCTGCTGCGCAGCGCCGCTGCGCTCGGAGCTCGACATGCTCGCCGTCGTGCCGCGCTCAAGCGCCGCGCGATCCCCCTTGGGTCGCTACGCTGCTCGGCGCCTACCATTCGCGCCAGCGCCTGCCCGCCCACAGCCTTGCCAGCAGCACCGAGGCTGTTTTCGACCAACACCACGAGCATCACAGCGCGGTGGGCGGTACCCGGGGCGGGCGATTTGTGGGGCGGCGAGCATCGCAGCAGCGCGCTCGGCGCACGCGCAGCGCGCGCTTCCACCTCTGACTCGCCGCGACTGTCTGAGCGGAGCGAACGAAGTGAGTGAAGCGAGTTTCGCGGCGCGAGCGCGCTGCGAGAAGCACAGCGGAGTCGGAGCGCAGCGGAGACCGCCCCATCATGAGCCCGCCGCGGGTACCGCCCGCCGCGCCGCGCCAAGCGCTCGCATGCCCGCATCCCCGCGAGGGAGAGCAACCGGGTAAGAGCCATGAAGCTCGACGACGCCACCCAGCTTCAACCCACCACCGACACCAGCGTGGCGCTGGCTGCGCACTTGCGGTCGCACACGCGCGGCGAGGTGTGGTTCGACGCCACTTCACGTGGCCGCTACGCCACCGACGCGTCGATCTACCAGGTGATGCCGGTGGGCGTGTTCGTGCCGACCGACGATGCCGACGTGCGAACCGCGATCCAGATCGCG
>DASTZF010000185.1:0-4418 GCA_035764445.1 Burkholderiaceae bacterium | reverse complement strand
CTTCGACGGCGTGATGCTCGGCGTGGCCGAAGCCGGCTACCACTTCGAGTTCACACACTGCGCCAAGCTCGACGTGCCGCCGCCGTCACCGGAGGACCTGGTCGTGCTTTACGTGCCGCACGCCGACGAGTGGGAGGCCCTGTGCGCGAGCATGCTGGCGGCCGGCTTCAAGGCGGTCGACTCGTTCAACCCCTACTGGGACGTCAGGGGCCGCACCTTCGAGGACGCCGACGGCTATCGCACGGTGTTGGAGTGTGCCCAGTGGAGTCCTTGATGCATCGCTCCGACCCACGCGGCCTGACCGTGCGCGTCGGGAGGGGCCACGAGCCTTAGGGTCGCCGGAAATGGAGATCCGTCGGTCCAGATCGGACGAGCGCGATGTCCTGCTCGACATCTGGCTGCGTTCGGTGCGCGCAACGCATGGCTTTCTGACCGAGGCCGACATCCAGGCGCTGCTGCCTGTCGTGCGCGACCACGCGCTGCCGCAGCTGCACGAGCTCTGGGTGCTGTGCTCGGACGGCAACCCGATCGGCTTCATCGGGTTGTCCGATCACGCCATCGAGGCGCTGTTCCTCGCGCCCGACCAGCTGCGTCGAGGCGGCGGAACCCGACTGGTCGAGCACGCCAGGCGGATCAAGGGTGCCGCCCTGCGCGTCGACGTGAACGAGCAGAACCGCGGGGCGACCCGGTTCTATCAAGCCGCCGGGTTCGAGATCGTCGGACGATCACCGGTCGACGGAGACGGTCGGCCCTTTCCGCTGCTCCACATGCGCACGGCCGAGTGAGCGCGTCGCCTGCGCCCAGGGCGCACGTGCGCATTGTTGCGCGGCGCGCAAGGGTGAATTCAAGGGCGCGCGGGCGCGATCCACAGCGTAAGAAGCAGCACCTGCTGGCGACCCAGTGCGGACATGCAAGCGCACACGATCCTGCAGCACCCCGCGGCGACGGCTTCGGTCCACCCCGCGTGGCTGCGCGCCACGCATTGGCTGAACGCCGCGGCCTTCTTCGTGCTGCTGCTGAGCGGCTGGCGCATCTACAACGCCGCACCGTTGTTCCACTTTCGCTTCCCCCGCGAGTTGACGCTCGGCGGCTGGCTCGGCGGCGCTCTGCTATGGCACTTCGCGGCGATGTGGCTGCTGGTGGGCAACGGCATCGCCTACCTCGCGCTCAATCTGACGAGCGGGCGCATGGCACGCCAGTTCTTCCCGCTGTCGCCGCGCGCCGTGGTGGTCGAGTTGTGGGCGGCGCTGCGTGGGCGGCTGTCGCATGCCGACCCGCTCCGCTACAACGCGGTGCAGCGCTTGGCTTACCTGCTGGTGATCGTCGCCACCGCGCTGCTGGTGATCTCCGGCCTGGTGCTTTGGAAGTCCGTTCAGTTTCCGTTGCTGCGCGAAGCGTTGGGTGGCTACGAAGCGGCTCGCCGGGTGCACTTCTTCGCGATGGCGGGCCTGGTCGGCTTTCTGGTGGTGCACCTCACCCTGGTGCTGTTGGTGCCGCGATCGCTGCTGGCGATGCTGCGCGGCCGTTGAGCTGAGATGATGATGAAGCGCATCCCGCCATCCCGGCGCAACGACGCCGACGCCGTGCTGAAGGAGGCGCTGACGCACATCGCGCAACCCGCGCGGCGCGCCTTCCTCGGCCGCACCCTGACGCTGGGCGGCCTGTCGATGCTGACCGGCTGCTCGCTGCTCGACGGCAACGGCGTCGAGGCGGCACTGCGCAGGATCTCCGTGTTGAACGACGACGCGCAGGCCTGGCTGTTCGATCCGCAGCGGCTGGCGCCGACGTACCCGGAATCGATGATCACGCGGCCGTTCCCGTTCAACGCCTTCTACGGCGAGGACGAGGTGCCCGAGATCGACGGCGACCGCTTCCGCCTCGAGGTCAGCGGCCTGGTCGCCGACAAGCGACCTTGGTCGCTGGCCGAGTTGAATGCGCTGCCGCAGACCGACCAGGTCACGCGCCACATCTGCGTCGAGGGCTGGAGCGCGATCGGCAAGTGGGGCGGCGTGCCATTCGCGACCTTCCTGCAGCGCGTGGGCGCCGACCTCGGCGCCAGGTACGTCGGCTTCAAGTGCGCCGACGACTACTACACCAGCATCGACATGCCCACCGCATTGCACCCGCAGACCTTGCTCGCGCTCACCCACGACGGCCAGGTGCTGCCGGCGCGCCACGGCTACCCGATGAAGCTGCGCATGCCCACCAAGCTCGGCTACAAGAACCCGAAGCACATCCAGGCCATCTTCGTCACCAACACCCACCCGGGTGGCTACTGGGAAGACCAGGGCTACAACTGGTTCGGAGGGTCCTGAGCGCGTGCGCTCGACGGTCCGACGAACGACCTTGCGTCGCTTGCGACGCGCCAACCTCTGTCTGAAGCAAGGAACCCTCATGAAGACCCTCACCGCCGCGATCGTCTCCGCCTTCCTGCTCGCTGCCGGCACCGCCGTGCTGGCGCAGGATACGATGAAGAACAACGAGATGGCCAAGGACGAGATGAAGAAGGACGCCATGTCCGCCGATCCCATGGCCAAGGACGGCATGAAGAAGCCCGACGCCATGAAGAAGGACGCGATGCACAAGGACGCGATGAAGAAAGACGCCATGAAGAAGGACGCGATGGCCAAGAAAGATGCGATGGGCAAGGACGCCATGGGGAAGGACGCCATGGCCAAGGACGAGATGAAGCGCGACGAGATGGCCAAGGACGAGATGAAGAAGTGACATCGGGGCGCCGCGCGCGCTCCGGAAATCCATCGGATACTGTCTCGGCATGGTCGTCACCATGCACGTCCTCGGCGTCTGCGGCAGCCTGCGGGCGGCGTCGATCAACGCCGCGGCGCTGCGCGTGGCCCGGCGTCTCGCGCCGCCGCAGGTGCGTCTGGCCGTCTATGGCGGCCTCGGCGAGCTGCCGCTCTTCAACCCCGACCTGGAAGCGTGCTTGCCCGAGCCCGTGCGGCGGTGGCAGCGTGCCGTTGCGGCATCGGACGCGCTGCTGATCGCCAGCCCGGAGTACGCGCACGGGGTGACGGGGACGATCAAGAATGCACTCGACTGGCTGGTCAGCTACGAGCCGTTCGTCGGCAAGCTCGTCGCAGTGCTCAACGCCTCACCGCGCGCGCAGCACGCAGGCGCCGCGCTGCGCGAGACGCTCACCACGATGTCCGCGGTGATCGTCGAGCGCGCCTCGGTCAGCATCCCGCTGCTGGGCAGCGGGCTCACCGAGTCGCAGATGCAGCGCGACCTCGCGATCGGCGCGGCGCTGCGCAGCTGCCTGGGCGAACTGCACGACGCGTTCGTCGGCGCAGGCGCCATCCGCGTCGCAACGCCGTAGAGTGCCTCGCCCGCCTTCGGCGCGCCGAAGCGGCGCGCCGGCGTCGCAGCGACCCCACGCTCAGCGCCGCTCGGTGGTGCGCCGCGGTGGCGTGCTGATCGCCTTGCGCATGAAGTCGATGAACACGCGCACCTTCGCGGGAACGTAGCTGCGGCTCGGGTAGACGAGCCAGATCGCCGTCGGCGTGTCGGCGAATGCGACGTGATGACGGGGGAAGAGGTCGACCAGCCGCCCGGCCGCCAGGTCGTCGTCGATCAGCCAGTCCGGCAGCGGCGTGGCGCCCATCCCGCCGAGGGTGCACTCGCGCAACGCCAGACCGTTGGTGACGAGCAAGCGCGGCTTGACCGTGACAACGGTCATCGGACCGTCCTCGCTGCGCCCGAACGTCCAGCGGTCCCTGAAGCCGGGCAGCGAGAACGACAGGCAGTCGCAGCGCTCCAGATCGCGCGGCGTGCGCAGGCTGCCGCGATTCGCGCGTGCCCATGCGGGGCTCGCGACGACGCAATAGCGCGTGCGCAGCAGCGGCACGGCGACCAGGTTGGAGTCCTGCAGCGCACCGGATCTGACCGCGACGTCGACGCGCTCGGCGACCAGATCGACCAGCGCGTCGGTCAGCAACAGCTCCAGGTCGAGCGCCGGATGGGCGCGGCGGAACGCCGGCAGCAGCGGCACGATGCGGCGCAGGCCGAACGTGTTCGACACGCTGACCCGCAGGATGCCGCGGGCTTCGCCCGCCGTATCGACAGCCGCGGCGCGCGCCTGCCGCAGCTCCTCGAGCAGCGGCTCCAGGCGCTGCGCGAACACGGCGCCGGCCTCGGTCAACGCGATGCGGCGCGTGCTGCGCTGAAATAGCCGCGCGCCGAGCTCGGCCTCGAGCGCCGACACGCTGCGCGACACCGACGACGGGTCGACCTCGAGCGTGCGCGCGGCCGCCGCAAAGCTGCCGCCGCGGATCACGTGCATCAGCTTTTCGAGGTCCTCGATGTTCACGCTGCGAGCGCGACAGTCATGCGGTGTTTGCACGAGTGTAGTGTGACGCCGCCGATTCCCGTGCGCCTTCGGCATCAATACCCTGCCAGCT
>DASTZF010000184.1:0-2658 GCA_035764445.1 Burkholderiaceae bacterium | reverse complement strand
ATTCTTCGATGCGGCAGACTTGAAATACCGATCGGCCGAGTCGTTGACGCGGCCGATCGCCGAGGCTTCGCAGGCCATCGTGGGGGTGCTCACCGCGGGTGGCAAGCTGCTGGTGTGCGGCGTCGGTCCATCGGCGGCGCTGGCATCGCTGTGCGCGGCGCAGCTGGTGGGGCGCTTCGAGCGCGAGCGGCCCGGTCTGTCGGTGATTGCGCTGGGGGCCGACGCCGTGGTGTCGAGCCAGCTCGCGGTCTCCGGCGGCGTGCCGTCGCTGCTCGCGCGGCAGGTGTCGACGCTGGGTACGCCCGGTGATCTGCTGCTGCTGCTCGACGTCGACGGCGAGCACGAAGCGGTGCTGGCGGCGGTGCATGCGGCGCACGCGAAGGACATCGCCGTCATCGCACTGCTCGGGCGCGGCGGCGGCGCGTTGCGCGCCGCCCTCGGCGAGACCGATGCGGCGATCACCGTACCGCACGATCGCGCGGCACGGGTGCTGGAGATGCACCTGCTCATCCTGCACAGCCTGTGCGACGCGATCGACCTTCAATTGTTGGGAGAACAGGATCCGGCATGACTCACAAGGCATCTACGCAACCTTTCGGACGGGGAGGTCGGCACGTGTGGCTGGCGGCGGCGCTCGCGGCGCTGCAGTTGAGCGCCTGCGCACCGCTGGTCGTCGGCGGCGCCATGGTCGGTGGCACGATGGTGGCGATCGATCGGCGCACCACCGGCACGCAGCTCGAAGACCAGTCGATCGAATCCAAGGCCAGCAACCGCGTGCGCGAGCTGATGGGTGACCGCGCGCACGTCAACGTGACGAGCTACAACCGAGCGGTGCTGCTCACCGGCGAGGCACCCACCGAAGCCGACAAGGCGGCGATCGAGCAGGCGGTGCAGCGGGTCGAGAACGTGCGCTCCACCGTCAACGAGCTGGCCGTGATGCTGCCGAGTTCGATGTCCACGCGCTCGAACGACTCGTTCCTGACCACCAAGGTCAAGGCGACCTACGTCGACGCCAAGGACCTGCAGGCGAACGCCTTCAAGGTGGTCACCGAGCGCAGCAACGTCTACCTGATGGGCCGCGTCACCGAGCGCGAGGCGACGCGTGCGACCGACCTCGCGCGCACCGTCAGCGGCGTGCAAAAGGTGGTGCGCGTGTTCGAGATCGTCACCGAGGCCGAGCTGGCCGAGGTGCAACCAAAGACCGACACCACCAAGAAGTAGCGGCGCGGCGCCGCCTGATCAGCGCAGCCGCTTGATCAGGCTCGAGGTGTCCCAGCGGCGACCACCGAGCGCCTGCACGTCGCCGTAGAACTGGTCGACCAGCGCGGTCACCGGCAGGTGCGCGCCGTTGCGGCGCGCCTCGTCGAGCACGAGGCCGAGGTCCTTGCGCATCCAGTCGACTGCGAAGCCGAAGTCGAACTTGTCGTCGATCATCGTCGTGCCGCGGTTGTCCATCTGCCAACTCTGCGCGGCGCCCTTGCCGATCACCTCGAGCACCAGCTTCATGTCGAGGCCAGCCTTCTGGCCGAACGCGATGCCCTCCGACAGCCCCTGCACGAGGCCGGCGATGCACACCTGATTGACCATCTTGGCCAGTTGCCCCGCGCCGCTGGCGCCGACCAGCGTGACGGCGCGCGAGAACGCCATCGCCACCGGCTTCATCGCGTCAAACGGAGCTTGCTCGCCACCGCACATGACGGTCAACATGCCGTTGACGGCTCCGGCTTGCCCGCCGGACACCGGGGCGTCAACGAACGACAACCCTTTCGCCTTGGCCGCTTCGCTCAGCTCGCGTGCCACCGCGGCCGACGCGGTGGTGTGGTCGATGAAGACGGCCCCTTTCTTCATGCCGGCGAACGCGCCCTGCTCGCCCAGCGCCACCGAGCGCAGGTCGTCGTCGTTGCCGACGCAGCAGAACACGAAGTCGGCGCCGGCAGAAGCCTCGCGCGGCGTCGGCGCCGAACGGCCGCCGTACTCTTTGGCCCACGCCTGCGCCTTGGCCGCGGTGCGGTTGAACACACAGACCTCGTGGCCGGCGCGCGCCAAGTGCCCCGCCATCGGATGCCCCATCACCCCAAGGCCAAGAAAGGCGGTCTTGCGCGGTGGCGTCGGTTCGTAGGTCTTCATGGCGGCCCTCAAGCGAAAGGCCGCAAGTTTAAGCCGCACCCTTGGCAATCATGCTGAGGCCGGCTCTCTGCGCTGCGGCCGCGAGTGCGGCACGGCCGCGTCCGCGGCAGGTCCCTCTGGGACAGGTCGCCGCAGGCGACCACGGGCGATCGTCACGGCGTAGCGAATCGCGATCCGGGTCTCCCGGTCGCGATTCGAGCCCCCTCGGGGGGCGGCCGCGAGGCGGCCGGGGGCTCACACGATCGTCAGGTGCTCGGTCCCCGCCGCCAGGTCCTGGTTGCGTGCGCGCTGGCTGTTCAGCTTGATCTGCAGCCGCAGGTCGTTGACCGAGTCGGCGTTGCGCAGCGCATCTTCGTACGACACGTGGCGCTGCTCGTAGAGGTCGAACAGCGCCTGGTCGAAGGTCTGCATGCCGAGCTCGCGCGAGCGCTTCATGATTTCCTTGATCTCGCCCACCTCGCCCTTGAAGATCAGGTCGCTGATCAGCGGGGTGTTGAGCAGGATCTCGACCGCCGCGATCCGGCCCTTGCC
>DASTZF010000183.1:0-22332 GCA_035764445.1 Burkholderiaceae bacterium | reverse complement strand
GCAGTTGCCGCAGCTCTCGAGGATCTGAAGCTTCACCGTGTCCGACCTCGTCGCGCCCACCCGGTGCGACGAGTGACAGTCCGCGCAGTTGGCGGCCTTCGGATCATGCTTGGCTTTGACCGCTTTGCCATGCGCCGATCCGGACCATTCCTCTAGGTGAGAGTCGTGGCAGGTGCCGCAGCGGTCGGCCACGCCGAGGCGCCAGGCCGCGGCCGCGGGCGATGTCGCGCGTGGCACGTTGAACTCGTGCACGTTGTGGCAGTCGTTGCACGAGGCCATCGGCCGGCTTGGGTCATCTCGGTCCGGACGCGCGTGGCGCGAGGCCTTGTAGGCCTCGATGTTGGCGACGACGGCCCGCATGCTGTGGCGCTCGGCGCCGGTCTTGAACTTCGATAGCGTCTTCGCCAGATCGAGGTGGCATTGCACGCAGTCGGGTCGCTTGGCGCCAGCGGTCTTGTTGTGCGGCGTGCGACTGTCGTTGATCTCGGTGTGGCAGCTGATGCACTCCAGCTGCGCGTGCACGCTGTCGGCGAAACGTGGGCTGTCGACCTGGTGCAGCGCTCGCTTCTCGCCGTTGGCGATGGGCACCTCGATCTTGTCCTTCTTCGCGCCGTGGCACGACAGGCAGCTGGTGTTGCCGAGGTTGGTTGCGCCCTTGGGTGCGGCGTCGGCGGCCGTGGCGACCCCAGTCAGGCCCCACTGCAGCACGAGGGTCAGTAAGCAGGCGGTGAGCCTGGTGGCGGGCATGTTGGCTGTCCTCCGGAGTGCTCCACGCCGGATACCCTCGCCGCGCGCCTCCTGCAGGCGATGGCCACTGCGAGGCGACCTCGGTCGGTCTCGGTCTGTCGTGCCGCCGCTGCGCGGCGGTTCGCCGGGTCGCGGCATCCAGCGGCTCGGGCCGGCAATGTCGGCGCCAGTCGCCTCAGCTCATTGCGCGAGGATCCATTGCGCGAGGTTCTTCAGTTGTGCTTCGTCCTTGGTCTTGATGACCTTGTGCTCTTCTTGTGTGCCGTCGTCGAGCTTCACCTTCGGCGCGGTCGTGATGTTCTTGATGATCGCCTGCTCGCCTTCGGGCTTGCCCTTGTACTTGGCAGCGATCTTCTTCAGCGACGGCCCGCCCTTTTCCTTGTCCGCGGAGTGGCACTTGCCGCACTGGTTGGTCTTCATCAACTCCTGGGCGGCCGCGGCGTCGACCGCCGCGGCAGGCTTCGGCGCCAAGCCCAGCGCGGCGCAGAACAGGGCAACGGTGAGCAGCGGCAAACGCGTGCTTTTCATGGGTGAGCTCCTAGAGAGATCGCGATCGCTCGAGAACGCTTGGGTGCGCTTCGATGCATGTCGATTGGGTGCTGCCCTCAACGCCGCTCCTGCAGGCTCTGGGCGTAGGACAGGATGTCGGCGATGATCTTCGGATCGACTTCGCGCAATGCCGGCATGTTCTCGTCGGGGTGGCCGTTGAAGATCTCGTGCAGCGATTCCCAGGGCTCCTGCCGCGCCCGGTTGCCCAGGAAGCGCTTGGCAATGAAGCGGCCCTCGCGGCCGTGGCAGCCGACGCAGATGGTCTGGTAGTAAACCTCGCCGCGCTTGGCATCGCCGCGCGACTTGCGGGTCTGCGGATCGATGAACGTGTCCATGTCGACCTGCCCACGGCTGACGAAGTTCGCCAGATCCTCGAGATCCCGGTACTTGAGCACCGCGCCGAAAAGGTGCGACCTGCTGCGCAGGACGGCGATGATCTTCTCTGGGTCGGCGCCTTCCATGGCGCGGATGCCCTTGATGCCGGTGGCATGGCTGCCGCTCTTGTAGACACCCTGGTTGCCCTTGTAGTCGGGACCGTGGCATTCACGGCATCGCCACGTCACTGCCGGCACCGCGGCGTAGCTGGCGCTCGCCGGGTACGACGGATGTGGGGCAGCCTGACGGTTGCCGGTGACCAGCATCCAGTCGTCATAGAGACGGCCACCACTGGCGATCGAGGCCGCCATGTTCGGCAGCGGCAGGGTCTGCGCATAGGCCAGCATGCCCACCGCCATGCTCTCGCCGAACGCGCGCAGCGCCGGCATGTTGCCGCCGGCGTGGCCGTTGAGGACGACGTGCAGCACCTTCGTCGGCTGCTTGCGTGCGGTCTCTCCTAGCGCCGGAACGCCACGACGCTGGCCACCATCGAGCCCGTGGCAGTTGGCGCATGTGGTGGCGAACACGTTCTCCCAGGTGCTGAGCCCGGTCTTGAGCTTGCGGGCCGCCTCGAGCATCGGCGCCACGTCGACCTGACCGCGCGTCACGAAGTTTGCGAGGTCGACGAGGTCGCTCTCGTGCAGCAGCTCGCCCAGGTTGTGTGGCTTGGCGCGCAGGATTTCGACGACGTCGCTGGCCTTGCCGCCCTTGCGCTCACGGATCGAGGGAAAACCGTTTGCGCCCTTGTAGTCCCACCCATGGCAGGTTACGCAGCGCCAGGTCTCGGCCGGCTCGACTCGCACCTGCTTGCTCGTGAAGGCCGGGTTGGGGAAGATCTGTTCGCGGGCCGTCGACTCGGTCTGCCAGTTCTCGTACAGGCGAGCGCCGCGCGCGATCGATGCCTCCACGGGCACAGCCGGTTCGGCTGCAGCGGCGGCTCCGGCGATCAGGCTGGCCGCCAGCGCGGCCCCGATCGACAACGAATGTCTCAACCTCATCTCAATCTCCGTTCCAACGGTGCGACGAGGCACGGCCGGACAATTGCGAGCGGCGAGCCGCGACGCGCGTCCCAGCGCGAGGCTCCCGTGCTGCGCGTCGCCGCGCACGGCCTCGCGCATCAGCGTGTGTGGCCACCAGCCACCTCACGATCCGCTGCTGCGCCACGACACCAACCCCACCCACTTGCATGCAATTGCGCCTCAAAACCCGATCGACAGCAGCGCCCACACGGCCACCACCGTGATGACCGCCGCGCCGCCATAGCAGACGAGCTTGGCCGCCGTGCCGGCATGGATGCCGACGTCGTGCAGGCTGTGGAAGATGCGATGCACCGCATGCCACGCGAACAGCGCGATCACGACGAACAGGAACGCCTTGCCGAGCCAGTGCTGCGCGAACGCGAGCGCACGCGGGTAGCTCATCCAGTCGGCGGGCAGGCCCCAGCCGAGCGGCACCAGCAGGCCGGTGATCAACACCAGCACGGTGCCGAACAGCGCCGACAGCATGCCGCCAGCGCCGAACATCAGCCAGAAGATCGGAGCGTTCGAGCGCTTCATGCGCGAGCCCACAGCGCCAGCGCGAACACGATCACCGTGACCACGACGGTCGCCGTCCAGCCCGAGCGCTGGATCGTGGTCGCGGCCAACCGCTTGCCCTGCACGAAGATGAGCGGCATCGTCTTGGGCATGATCTCGAACCAGCTGTGTGCGTGCACGACGAACGACACCAGCAGCACCGCGTGCAGCAGCAGCGACAGCGGCGAGCGCAGCGCCTGCAGCCAGCCGTTGAACGCCGCCTCTCCCTGAGCGAGCCGCACGACGCCCACCATCAGCACGATCGCGTAGACAAGCACCGCCAGCGCGGTGGCCTCGCGGATCATGTAGCGCACGAAGAACGGATCGCGCCGCCACCAGCCGGCCATCGGCCGCACGTAAGCGGGACGTGCCTTGCCGTTGCTCATCGCGCACCCTTCGGCTGCAGGAAGCGCAGGAAGTAGTCCTTCGCGCTGTTGACCTTGTTCTGGTTCACCGCGTTGGCGGGGTCGACGTGCTTGGGGCAGACCTCGGAGCAGTAGCCCACCGCGGTGCAGCTCCACACGCCTTCCTCGGCGTTGAGCACTTCCATGCGCTGCGCACGGCCGCCGTCGCGCGAGTCGTCGTTGTAGCGGTGCAGCAGCGCGATCGCAGCCGGGCCCGTGAAGTCGGGGTTGAGGCCGAACTGCGGGCACGCGGCGTAGCACAGCATGCAGTTGATGCACGAGCTGAACTGCTCGATGCGCTCGCGCTCCAGCGGCGTCTGCACGTACTCGCCCTGCGCGAGCGTCCGCGGCTCCTTCGGGATCAGGTACGGCTTGATGCTCTCGAGCTTGCGGATGAAGCCCTCGGCATTGATCACCAGGTCGCGCTCGATCGGGAAGTGCGCCAGCGCCTCGATGCGGATCGGCCCCGGCAGCAGGTCGCGCACGAAGGTCTCGCAGGCCAGCTTCGGCTTGCCGTTGACCATCATCCCGCAGCTGCCGCAAATCGCCATGCGGCACGACCAGCGATAGCTCAGCGTGCCGTCGAGCTCGTCCTTCACGTGCTGCAGCGCCTGCAGCACCGACAGGTCGGCGCTGTAGGGCACGCTGTAGCGTTGCCACACCGGCTCCTTGTCCTGCTCGGGCCGGTAGCGCAGCACCTCAATCTCGACCGTGCGCGGCTCAGTCATCCCAGGCTCCGATCTTCGCCTCGCGCTCGGCCTCGGCCTTCTCGCCGGCGGCGCCGTACGCGCGCACGCCCGGCGGCGAGCGCGTGATGCGCACCGGCGCGTAGTCGATGCTCGGCGCGTCGTCGCCGTTGTAGTGCGCCATCGTGTGCGCGAGGTATTTGGCGTCGTCGCGCTCGGTGTAGCCGTCCAGGCGCTGGTGCGACCCGCGCGATTCGCGCCGCTCGAGGGCCGAGTGCGCGATCGCGCGCGCCACGTCGAGCAGATAACCGAGCTCGATCGCCAGCAGCCACTCGGTGTTCCAGGCGCGCGAGCGGTCGTCGAGGTGCAGCCGCTGCGCGCGCTGCTTCAGCTCGGCGAGCTTCGCGCAAGTGGCGCGCAACGTGTCATCGGTGCGGTAGATGCCGCAGCCCTCTTCCATGCTCTTGGCCATCTCGCGGCGCAGCGTGGCGATGCGTTCGCCGCCGCTCGTTGCATTGAGCAGCTTGCTCGCCTGCGCGACCGACTCCTCGGCGGCGCGCAGCAGCCGCGCGCCGTCGCCGTGCGACGCCGTCTCGGCCCACGCGGCCGCCTCGACGCCGGCGACCTTGCCGAACACCAGCAGTTCGGTCAGCGAATTCGAACCCAGGCGGTTGGCACCGTGGATGCCGACGCTCGAGCACTCGCCCGCCGAATACAGGCCTTTGAGCGGCGCCGCGGTCTTGCCGTCGGCGACGATGCCGCCCATCGTGTAGTGCACCGCCGGCAGCACGGGAATCGGCTCGCGTGCTGGGTCGACCCCGAGGTAGTGCAGCGACAGGTCGTAGATCTGCGGCAGGCGCTCGCGAAGCTTGGCTTCACCCAGGTGACGCATGTCGAGAAGCACCACCTCGCCGCGCGGCGTGGTGATCGTGCGGCCCTTCTGCTTCTCGTGCCAGTAGGCCTGGCTCACGCGGTCGCGCGGGCCCAGTTCCATCGCTTTGTTGCGCGGCGTCGGCGTCGCAGGGCCGAGGCCGTAGTCCTGCAGGTAGCGGTAGCCGTCCTTGTTGAGCAGGAAGCCGCCCTCACCGCGGCACGCTTCGGTGAACAGCAGACCGGTGCCCGGCATGCAGGTGGGGTGATACTGCACGAACTCCATGTCGCGCAGCGGCACGCCGTGGCGATAGGCCAGCGCCATGCCGTCGCCGGTGACGATGCCGCCGTTGGTGTTCTCGCGGAACACACGGCCGGCGCCGCCGGTGGCAATGATGACCGCCTTGACCTGGATGAGCTTGAACTCGCCGCTGGCGACCCCGATCGCCAGCAGGCCCTGCACGCGGCCGTCGTCGACCACCAGATCGACACAGAAGTGCTCGTCGAAGCGCTTGATCGACGGGTACTTGATCGAGGTCTGGAACAGCGTGTGCAGCATGTGGAAGCCGGTCTTGTCCGCGGCGAACCAGGTGCGCTCGATCTTCATGCCGCCGAACGCGCGCACGTTGACGCGGCCGTCTGCGGTGCGGCTCCACGGGCAGCCCCAATGCTCGAGCTGCACCAGCTCTTCGTGCGCCTGGCCGACGAAATACTCGACCGCGTCTTGCTCGCACAGCCAGTCGCCGCCGGCCACCGTGTCGTGGAAGTGCGCCTCGAGGCTGTCGTGCGGCAGCGTCACGCCGGCGGCGCCACCTTCGGCTGCCACCGTGTGGCTGCGCATCGGGTAGACCTTCGAAACCAGCGCAATGCTCAGCTTGGGGTTGGCTTCAGCCACCGCGATCGCTGCGCGTAGCCCGGCGCCACCGGCCCCGATGATCGCCACATCCGACTTGAAGACGTCCATGTTCGCGCGGCGCGCTAGCGGATCAGCACCAGCTTCTGGTACAAGCCGCCGAAGTAGGTGCGTTTGGCGAGCGAAGCTGGGCGCACGTCGCCCGGCATGAACTCGGAGACCTCGTGATGCCAGAGGTCCATCGCGTACGGCTCGAGCTTGGCGAACACGAGCCGCATCAGCGAGCGCATCGGATGCCAGCGCGCCGGCTGGTGGTAGTCGACGATGATCACCTTGCCACCGGGCTTGACCACGCGCAACGCCTCGCTCAGCGTGGCTCTGCGCACGGCTTCGGGCTGCTCGTGCAGCAGGAAGAACAGTAGCACCTGGTCATAGCAGGCATCACCGCAGGCCAGTGCCGCCGAGTCGCCGTGCAACAGGCACACCCGTTCGTCGGGCGCCAGCTTGCGCGCCAGGTTGTGCAGCTGGATCGGCAGGATGTCGAGCACATCAAGGCGCGCATCGGGCGCGAGTCGCTGTTGCAACCGCGCGGTCAGGTTGCCGTAGGCGCACGCCACCTGCAGCGTGTTGCCATCCACAGATGGGCCGAGGTCGGCCAGCGCCGCGTCGCGCAGCCGCCCGTAGTTGCCGAACAGGATCGCGTTGACCAGCCATTCACGCTCGAACACATGCACCGCTTTCGGATGCACGTAGGCCCACCAGTACACCTGCTGGAGGTAGTGCGGCACCGCGGGCTCGTGCGTCACGGCTTCGCGGGGGCGCTCATCGACGACGACGCGCAGTGACCGATCGATCGGGTACCTGGCCATCAGAAGCGATACCGTACCGCGAACTGCAGGACGTTCACGCGATAGCGCGGCGCCTGGTCGCCAAAAGCCAACAGATTGCTGATGGTGGCGGGGAACACGCCGTCGAGATGCCAGTCGGCCGAGTCGTAGCGCTCATACCACCAGCTGCCCACCAGCGACAGGTTCTTCTGCAGCTGATAGACGGCCTTCAGCCGGAAGCGGTCGACGTCCGTGGTGATGGTCGGGAACGGCGGGCTCGTGACGCCGGCGTTGACGCTGATGTCGTTCTTCATGCGCGTGAACACGGCATCCGCGCTCAGCGCCAGCTTGCCGCCCAGCGCCAGGTGCTTGACGCCGAAGCCGATCGAATTGGTGCGGTCTTCGTTGTGCCCCGTCCAGTCGGGGGCCGCGAACAGCTGGCTGCCCGCTTGATCGGAGCGGATCTGCTCGGCTTGCAGGAAGGCGTACAGCGACGTCTGATCCGACAGCGCAGCCGAGAAATCGGCGCCCACCGATTGGGTGCGCGCCTGGGTCAGCCCGATCGTCGAATCGCTGTAGTCGTCTTTCGCATAGTCGGCGTTCAGACCGAACGACACCCCCTCCTTCGGTGTGACGTCGATGCGGCCGCCGACACTGTCACGCTTGCGATCGGCCAGATAGAACTTGCGCATCAGCGGGTTCTGCGGCGGATCGATCCACGTCGCGATGCCGTAGGTGGTGCCGTCACGCTCGGCGTGCGCGAGCTTGGCCTGCAGCAGCACGTTGTCGGTGGCGCGGCCTTCCATGCGCGCCCACAGCGTGGTCTCGCGCGTCGTCACCACTTCCTGCAGCGAGCGCTCGATGGAGTCCCAGTCGACGCCGATCGAGGTCTTCAGGCTGCCCGGCCAGCGGTAGTCGCCGGCCACCTTGAAGCGGTCCTGGAAGAAGCTGAACGGCTGGTTGGTCCGCGGCGTCGCACCGATGAACATGTCGGTGGTCACGGCGGGGTAGCCCAGGCTCGGCGTCTTGTTGTCGCGCACGTTGCGGTCATAGCTGCCGGTGAGGTTGAGACCGTCGATCGGCTTGGCGGTCACGCGCGCGCTGGCGTTGAAGGTGCTGACCTCGCCTTGCAGCGACTGTGCGGGCAGCGCCGGCACGGTCGGAGCCAGCGCGGCGTTGACGGTGGGAGCCAGGAACGACTCGTCCTGCGTCATGCGGCCGACGGCGATGTCGCCGCTGACGCGGATCGTCGGCGTAACCTCGTAGCCGGCGCTGGCCATCAACTGATGGAACTGGTTGCCCGGCGCCAGCGCGAGCTGACCGGTGTCGGCACCGGGCACCGACGGCGTGAACGGGTTGCTCCAGGTCAGCGACGGCTCGCCGTTGCGGAACACCGAGAGCTGGTACGCCACCGTCGCCTGCAGTCGTCGCGTCGCGTAGGAGGCCGATAGCTCGAGCTGATCGGTCGTCTGATCCAGCGGTGCCACCATCTGCGCCGCGTTGGCGGAGAACGATCCCGCAATGCGCTGCACGCCGTCGCGCACGTCGCGCCGGTAGGTCAGCTGGGTGCTCCATTGCTCGCCGAACAGCCAGCCCAGCCCCGCATCGAAGCGCTGCCGCTTGGACTCCACGTCCACCGGTTGCAAGGCGGTGGCCAGCGGCATCGACGCGGTGTCGGCAGCCGGGAAGCCGCCGGGCAGCGTCAGCCGCGACCCGCCGTTGCCGATGAACGGTGTCTGCGCGCCGTCGGCCTGGAAGCGCGGGATCTCGGCATAGCCCAGCTTCAATGTGTACAACCCTTCGCGACCGCCGTCGAAGTAGATCGAGCGCGTGTCGAGACCCAGATCGTTGGCCTCCAAAGCGCCGTAGACGCCGTTGTCACCGCGGTAGCGCACGCCGCCACTGAGGTCCAGGTAGGCGCCCTTCTTGTTCAACCCGGTGAAGTCGCCGAACTTCTGCGAGTCGTCGCTGACGCCGATGACACCGGCCTGCACCGAACCGCTGCGGCCCTCCTTCTCGAATGGACAGCTCTCGCACTTCCATTGCGAAGTATCGACGGCCAGTGCGCTGGCGGCGGCGCTCGACAGTGCACCGAGCGCGGCCAGCTGCAACAGCGAGCTGAAGGTTCTCATGGTGGTATCCATGGTCTTAGGCTCCGCTCTGCTCACCGGTCATCGCATCAGCTTCGCGCCGGCGGGATGATTGGATCCGTGCACTTGCGAATGGCAGTTGGTGCAACTGCCCGCGAGCAGGAAGATCTGGCCGCCCCCGGTGCCGCCGGGCAACGCGGCGCCGGTGCGCGCGGCCGACGGGTGTCCGGCCTGGCTGTGGCACTGCTGGCACAGCAGCGGCGGGCTCTTGTTGAGCAGCGCACTACGCACCGAGCCATGCGCGGTGTGGCACAGCGAGCAGTCTTCGGTCACCGGCGCGTGCTCCCACAGCAGCGGGCCGCGCTTGTCGGCGTGGCAGCTGTAGCAGGTCTGGTTCAGCGTCGGCTTGATCAGCATCGCGGCGCTGGGCGAGCCGTGGGGGCTGTGGCAGTCGCCGCACACCATCAAGCCGAAGCGCACCGGATGCGTCGACGCCTTCTGGAAGTCGGCGCGTTGCTTCTTGTGGCAGTTGAAGCACACCTCGGGCTGGTCGGCCTTGGTCAGCACCGCGTCGCGCTCGACGTGCAGCTTGTGGCAATCGGTGCACGCCAGCGCGCCGCGCTCGTGTGCGGCGACGTGCCAGCCGGTGCGCGAGCGGTTCTGGTGGCACTCGAGGCAGTAGCCGTTGCGCTCGGCCACCGTGAGGAACGAGTTGGGCTTGAAGCTGTTGATGGTCTGCTTCTTGTTGCTGCCTTTGGTGGCGTGGCGACCGCCGGGACCGTGGCAGGCCTCACACTGCAGGCCACCGGCGCCGAAGGGCGACAGCTTGTTGCCGCGGTGCGCGTGGCGCGTCTTGAAGATGCCAGCCGTCGTGAAGGTGGCGGTGTCGGCCTCCTCGTCGTGGCACCCGAGGCAGGTGTCGGCACCCTTCTCGCTGTACTGCGTGCCCATGCCGGGCGGCTCGGCCGGCGCCGATGCCGCTGGCGCCGCGCTGGGCGCCGACGCGGCTTGCGCCACGGCGTCGACGTGCCATGCACTGACCAGCGCGACCAGCACGACCGCGGAGACGGATCTCACGATGCTCATGGCACGCCCACCTTGCCTTTGAACTTCTGCGTCGCAACGATCCGGCCCTTCAGCGACAGATAGACGCCCGCCGGGATCACGTCGCGCTCGGCGAGGTCCGCCTTGCTGTGATAGGGCCGGCCGGAGATGATGCGGTCGGCTTCGACGTCGCCGATGCCCGGCAGCGTTTTCAGCTGTTCTCGGGTCGCGCTGTTGATGTCGATCGGCGCCGGTTGCTTGGCCACCGGCGGCCGCGCCTTGGGCATCGATGCCGCGATCGCCGGCGCGGCGGTCTGCGTGGCCGCGTGCCCCACTGCGGCGCATACCGCAAGTGCCCACACGCACCACCGCAACACCCGCAGCGAGCCGCTCACCTCGACACTCCTGCCCCCTGCAAAGCGACAACCCGGTGGCGCCGTCGCGACCGGGTTGCTGCGATCGCCCCGCGGCACGTGGGACGCGTGCCGCGGCCTGATCTTTCATCGCCCACTCACCCGCTACTTCGAATGCATCACCTTGATGTCTGCGATGCGCCCGGTGTCGTGGCAGACCATGCACGTCTCGATCTTGTTGACCGCCACCGTGGCACTGCGTGGGGCGTAGATCGAGCCGGCGTTGATCTCCATGTGCGAACGGGCCAGCGGCGTATCGTGGCACGCGAAGCACTGGGTCGCGATCGGCGAATTCACCAGCGTGGTGGGCGCAGCGTCGGTCGGCACACCCGCGCCGGACACGCTGAACCCGCTGCCGTAGCTGGTGGCGTTGTCCTTGATCACGTACGGCGAAATGGACGCCGCGCCGAAGTCGGTTTGCACGCAGTTGTTGGTCGCGTTCACCGTGCAGCCGGTGGTCACCGTACCCGCGGTGCCGTTGAAGATGCCGGTGGCCACCGTGCGGTGCAACCGGTTCGGCAATGCGCTGGCCGACGCGCTGGCGCTGAAGTTGTACGTGCCGGGCAGGTGGCAGGTCTCGCAATCACGCAGCACCGCCGGGTACTTGACGTCGGAGAAGTTCTCCGTCGTGCTGGCCGAGTGCCAGGTGAACGGCACCGAGCGCTTGGCCCCGCCGTGAATCGCGTGGATGAAGCTCGTCGAATCGGCCGCCCAGCCGCTGCTGGTGCGGTTCGGGTTGTGGCACCACGCGCAGGTGGACCCATCGTTGCGCTGCCCGCCGTGGAATGCGTCGTCGGTGAACGTGCCGAGTTCCTGGTGGCACTTGTTGCAGCGCGCGTCCTCGACGATCGGGCGCCGGCCGGTGTAGTTGGTGGCCACCTTCTGCGCGTTGGGCGCGATCACGATCAGGCCGCCGCGCTTGTTGGGCATGCGCGGATCGAGATCGGGCGATCCCGACGGCAGCGGCACCACCGACGACACCGTCAGGGACGACGGCGTGGCCGGATAGTTCGGCAGATTGCTCTGCGTCAGCGGCGGCGTGCTGCGGACGTTGTACGAGTAGCCCAGGCCACCGGTCAGCATCACCGCGTTGGCCGGGATCGTCACGCCCGTCAGCGTCACGGTGTAGAAGCCGTTGCCGTCGGGGCCGGTCAGCGTACCGGCGCCCGAGCCACTGGCCGTGCCGTTCCAGATGCTGCGGATGTAGCCCGACGCCGATGCGTTGAAGTCCGCCGGTGCCGCGATGCCGTCCTGTGGCACCGCGTAGACGAACTGCGCGCTCGGCGAGCCGAAGAAGTTGTCCCAGATCTCCTGGCTGGCGGCATTCACGATCGGGTCCGGGTTCAACGTCGGGTTGAACGTCTTCAGCGGAACGGCAGCGCCGTTCTGCAACATCCGGAACACCATCACCGGCCGCCCGCTCGCGTTGCGCGACACGCTCGAGATCTCGTAGGTGATCTTGATTGCGCCGGAGGGCAGCCGCGACGTGTTCGACGCGATCCACGCCGAGTTGGTGTTGCTGCTGCCTGTGACGTTCTGATCTGGCACCAATGCAACGTCGAGCGAGTTCTTCTCGTTCGGCGGCGTCACCGGTGTGTGCACGATGTCGATGCCGGTGGGCGTGTGGCACGCGCCGCACAGCGAGTCATCGGGCTGCGCTCCGCCCTTGTGCGCAGGCTGACTGGGGCTCTGCGTCAGCCCCTTGGCGGCGTCGGCCAGCGTCACGCCACCGCCGGTGGCGAAGTTGATGCCGTCGTGGCAACCGCCGCAGGCGAGCCGTTGCGGCACCTGCTTCCAGTTGTCGCCCTGCGCGGTCTTCGCGGTCGACGTCGCCGACCCGTCGTGACACTTGGTGCAGTTGCGCAGGTCCTGCGGGAACAGCACCTCGTTGTACAAGACGTCGGCATAGTTGTAGTTCTTCTTGGCGAGGATCTTGCCCGCGTGCGTCTTGTGGATGTGGTTGGGCAGGTTGCCCACCGCGCGGTCGTCGACCCGGTAGGTCGTGCTGGTGAAGGTCAGCGTCGAGCTGTTGATCGTCGCCTCGGTGCGGCCGTACTTGCGCTGGTCGGTGTGGCACATCACGCAGTAGCGGGTTTCGTTGCGCGCGCCGCCGTGGAAGCCGGCGCCCGAGCTGCCCTCGGTGTCGCCAGGAATGCCGCCGAGCTTGCGGTGGCACTCCTCGCACTTGGCGGTGGCCACGATATCGCGGCCCGATGCAGCCGCCTGCCCGGTGGCCGGGACGAAGTCGTAGATGACGTCGAGCGCGTTGGTCAGCGGCACGCCGGGCACCGAGCTGAACGCAACGCCATTGGGCGTATTGGTGCCGGTGCCCGGTGCGTTGCCGGAGATCTGGATCGTCAGGCGGTGGACCAAGTTCGGCTCGTAGGTGAGATCACCGAGGTCGGCCTTGTTGTTGGGTGCGCTCACGGTCATGCCATCGACCTGCGCCTTGATCTGTGTGATGTCGCGATAGAAGGTGTACTTGTACGTCCCGTCGCCGTTGTCGACCAGCGTGCCGGTGTTGTCGGTGCTGGGACGCGTCGGCGCGGCCGCCGCCGAGGTCGTCGGCACCGTGGTCACGATGTAGCTGACCCACCTGCTGGGCGAGCCGTTGGTGCCCGGCACCAACTTGGCCAGGGAAAAGGCGAGGTTCGAATAGCTCGCGACGGTCGCGGTGCTGCTCTTGGACGTGTTGCCGAGCCCGATCACCGGGTGGCCGGCATCGTCGGTGACGGTGAAGTTGACCACCGGCGGGCTGGCGATCGTCACGCTGGTCACCGTGGCCTTGAGCGCGATCGTGCTCCACACGGCCAACGCCGCATCGCTGGGCGGTGCCGCATTGCCGGGGATGGTGACGGCACCGCCGCTGGTGCCGGCCGGCCCTTGAGGTCCGGTCGGCCCGGCAGGGCCAGAGGGCCCTGCCGGGCCCTGGGGTCCGGCGTCCCCGGTATCACCTCCGCAACCCGCGACCAACGCCGCTGCCAGCGCAATCAGCGCCGCCATTCCACTGCGATAGAACCTGGACTTCATGCTGATCTCCGTGTGTGTCGAGACCGGCGTCGTGTCGGTGACGTCGTGGTGACTACTTGCTTGCGGCCCTCATCTCCTGCGGCCCGGGCCCTTCGGGCTCTTGGTGAGCGATGCCGAAGTGGCAATCGATGCACGTCAAGACTTCGGCCTTGCGTTTTGCGTGACGCGCGCGCGCCTTCTCCGATTGCAGCTCGCTGTTCATCTTCTCTGCCTTGTGGCAATTGCGGCATTCGTGCGAGTCGTTCTTCTGCATGCGCCGCCACACGTTGTGAGCCAGTTCGGTCCGCTTGGCCTGGAACTTCTCCTTCGTGTCGATCTTGCCGGTGAGATGACCCCATATCTCCAGCGTGGCGCCCATCTTGGCCCGGATCAGCGGCAGCGGCTCGCGCGGCACGTGGCAATCGGTGCACACGGCGCGCACCCCCGAGCGGTTGGTGTCGTGGATGGTGCCCTTGTACTCGGCGTAGACGTTGTCGCGCATCTCGTGGCATCCGATGCAGAACTCCTCGGTGCTGGTCCACGCGAGGCCGGCGGCGCCGCCGATCACCAGCACGGCACCGACCAGCACGCTGACCACGCCGAATCCGAGGATCAGCTTCCAATTGCGCCTCGGCCTGACCGGATCTTCGATGTTGTTGCTCACGCCGCCTCCGTTCGCGTGGGTGCCGTCGCGATGCAATTCACACGACGATCAACGCGTCAGGATGTAGCGCACCAGGTTGCGCACCTCGGGCTCGTTGGTCGAAGACACCTTCTTGTGCTCCTCCTCCTTGCCGTCGATCTTGATCTTCGGCGCGGTGGTGAGGTGCTTGTACAGATCGTCCTCCGCGCTGGCCTTGCCCTTGTACTTGGCGGCCGTCTCCTTGTAGGCCGGGCCGTCCTTCTTCTTGTCGACCGCGTGGCACTTGCCGCAGTCGCTCTTCTTCAGCAGCGCCTGCGCTGCGGCTTCATCGACATCGGCCGCGGCGGCCATGCCGAGACAGCCGCCCCATGCGACCACGGCGGCCAACAGCCCTTGCTTGAGAGTCCTGCTCATCATTGCTCCTTGGGTTGCTCGTCTGCCCGTGATCGCAGGCCGATTGTTGGCATTCGGTTCTAGGCTTCCCTTGATCAGGATCAAGGGACTCCGACCGGTTTGTTGTACGAACCCATCTGTTGGGTTGAATGGACGGGTAACCAACTAGGTTTTGCACCAAGCCATTTGGTATGGTTGGTCTGACCACGGGAGCCGGAAGGTAAGAGGAGCCTGCCCGCGCTGTCAATGCGCGGAAACCACGCACCGACATGCTCGCCTCACGCGGTGCAGGCGACGACGCCCTGGCGGCCACTGCTTTTGGGGAGATTGCCAAGAGCATGAACAAGGGCCTGCCCTATCACGCGGTAAGCCGACCGCAGCGGCAGCGGCTGTCTGATTCGATCGGCGCGCAGATCGAGCAGCTGATCATCGAGGGCGCACTGCAGCCCGGCCACGCGCTGCCTGCCGAACGCGTGCTGGCGCAGCAGTTCGGTGTCTCCCGACCGTCGCTGCGCGAAGCCTTGCTGCGGCTCGAAGCACGCGGCCTGCTCAAGGTGGCGCGCAGCGGCGGCTTCGCGGTCACCGATGTCACGGCGCCGACCGTCGCCAGCCCGCTGGCCCATTTGTTGCAGCGACACCCGATCGCCGAGCAGGACGTGCTCGAGTTGCGCCACGGGCTCGAACTGGTCGCCGCCCACTTCGCGGCGCTGCGCGCCACCAAGGCCGATCGGGCGCAGCTGCGGCGTGCGTTCGCACGCCTGACGAGCTTACGCGCCAAGCCCGACCCAATGGCTGCCGCGCAGATCGACGCCGAGTTCCACCTGGCGATCGCGGAGGCGTCGCACAACGTGGCGCTGATTCATGTGATGCACGGCCTGCACAACCTGCTCAGCACGACGATGCGGCACGCTTGGGAAGTGATGTACCGCGAGCCCGAGAGCGTGCTGATGCTGCACGAACAGCACCGCGCGCTGCTCGACGCGGTGCTCGATGGCGACCCCGGCATCGCGCGCGATGCGGCACACCTGCACCTGAACTACGTGCGGCAGACGTTGCTGGAACAGGCGCCCAAGCCATCGCGCGCAGGCACGCGCCGCGCGGCCGCCAAGCCCTCCCGCAAGCGCCCCGGCCGTCGGAGCTCACGCGCGAAGCGCTCACCCGCGGCGCGAAGCCAGTAGACTGGCGAAACGACTCCGGCGAGGTGGGCTCATGGCCGATCCGATCCTCGTTGCCAAGCACGGCGACATCGAGTGCAACCTGCTGCCCGCGCTGGCCAACCGACACGGGTTGATCACCGGCGCCACCGGCACCGGCAAAACGATCACGCTGCAGACGATCGCCGAGAACCTGTCGCGCATCGGCGTGCCGGTGTTCATGGCCGACGTCAAGGGTGACCTGACCGGCATCACGCAGAGCGGAACGCTGCTGCCGAAAGTGGCCGCCATCCTCAAGGAGCGCGGGCTGGACGCGCCGGAGCCGCAGAGTTGTCCGGCGACGCTGTGGGACGTGTTCGGCCAGCAGGGCCATCCGGTGCGCGCCACCGTGTCCGACATGGGGCCGCTGCTGTTGTCGCGGATGCTCGAACTCAACGACGTGCAAGCAGGCGTGCTCCAGCTGGTGTTCAAGATCGCCGACGACCACGGCCTCGCACTGCTCGACATGAAGGACCTGCGCGCGATGCTGCAGCACGTGGGCGACAACGCGGCGCAGTTCACCACGGAGTACGGCAACATCAGCGCGGCCAGTATTGGCGCCATCCAGCGCGGCCTGCTGCAGATCGACGAGCAGGGCGGCGACAAGTTCTTCGGCGAGCCGATGCTCAACATCGGCGACTTCATGCAGACCGTGAAGGGCCGCGGGGTGATCAACATCCTGACGGCCGACAAACTGCTCAACGCGCCACGGCTGTACGCGACCTTCCTGCTGTGGATGATGTCGGAGCTGTTCGAGACGCTGCCCGAGGTGGGCGACCTCGACAAGCCCAAGCTGGCGTTCTTCTTCGACGAGGCGCACTTGTTGTTCAAGGACGCGCCGAGCGCGCTGATCGAGCGCATCGAGCTGGTGGTGCGGCTGGTGCGCAGCAAGGGCGTCGGCGTGTTCTTCGTGACGCAGAACCCGCTCGACGTACCCGACAGCGTGCTCGCGCAACTCGGCAATCGCGTGCAGCACGCGCTGCGCGCGTTCACGCCGCGCGACCAGAAGGCGGTCAAGGCCGCCGCCGACACGATGCGCCCGAACCCGAAGCTGGGCGACATGGCCGGCGCGATCACCGAGCTCGCGGTCGGCGAGGCGCTGATCAGCTTGCTCGACGAGAAGGCGCGTCCGAGCATCACCGAGCGCGTGTTCGTGCTGCCGCCGGGCAGCCAGATCGGGCCGATCACGCCCGAGCAGCGCAAGGCGTTGCTCGACGGCTCGCTGGTGGCCGGCGTCTACGAGAAAGTGGTCGACCGCGAATCGGCCTACGAAAAGCTCAAGGGTCGCGCCGCGGGCAGCGCCGACGCCGCGGCGCGCGGTACGGGCACGATGGCCGACGAGGCGCGCGCGGCCACGCGCGGTGAGCCAACCGTCGGCGGCGGCGCACCGGCCGACGCCGGCGGCGGCGTGCTCGGCGGCTTGAAGGATGTGCTGTTCGGCAGCACCGGTCCACGCGGTGGCCATCGCGAAGGGCTGGCCGAGTCCGCCGCGCGCTCGGCGATGCGATCGATCGGCTCGTCGGTCGGGCGCGAGATCATCCGCGGCGTGCTCGGTGGCATCCTCGGCGGCGGCCGCAGGCGCTGACGCCCACCGGCTTTGCGCGATGGCGGCCACCCTGCGCGCCGAGTCGACCCGGAGGCCAGCATGACGGCATGGCGCTGGATCGTGGCGTCGTTGGCGCTGCTGGTGGTGCTGGTGTGGCTGGCCGGGCGCTTGGGCGTGCTGCGCGGCCAGCCGCCGGCCGACCTCGGCGTTCGCGAGGGCCGCTTGAAGCCGCCGTCACGTACCCCCAACAGCGTCAGCAGCCAGGCCGATCTGTACCCCGAGCATCCGATGCGCGACTACGCGCGCATCGCTGCGCTGCCGGCCAGCGGCAGCGCAGCGGCGGCGATCGCGCGCGTGCGCGCCGTGGTCGAGCGCATGCCCGGTGCGGCGGTGGTCGATCAGCGCGACGACTATTTGTATGCGCAGTTCGAAACACCGGCCATGCGCTTCGTCGACGACGTCGAGTTCTGGTACGACCCGGCAGCGCAGGCGATCGCGGTGCGGTCGGCGTCGCGCATCGGACGCAGGGATTTCGGTGTCAACCGCGCACGGGTCGAAGCGGTGCGCGCGCAGTTGCTGCACTGAGGCAGCGCGCCAGCGTCAGCGGATCGTGTAGCCGCGCCCTTCCAGGCAGGCGCCCTGCGCGCGCGAGTAGTCGCTGCGCTGGGTCGACACGGTGTTCTGGCCGTTGGCGGCCGCCGTCGGGTCGAAGCCGGTCTGGTTCACGGCCCAGCGATGGCACTCGTATTCGTCGCTGGCCTGCCTCTCAGCCGACTGGCCGTTCCTTGGATAGATGTAAGTGCGCGCGACGGTGCCGGTGCCGTCGGGCGCGCCGACGATCGGCGACGGCACGACCTCGTAGCCGCCGCTGGCGTACTCGCGGTAGTAGACGCCGTTGGCGTACCAGTAGCCGAGACCACCGATCGTCACCACGGTGGCGAACGCGGGCAACCCAGCGACCACCACGCCGTACGGCGGGCGTGCGACAACCCACGAGGGGCCGTACGGCGCATACCAGACGCCGCCCCAGTAGCCGTAGCGCACACCGTGCCAAGGGTAGTAGGCCACATGTGCTGGCAGCGTGGCGACGTGCCAGCCAGTCACCGGGTAGTAGTGGCTGTGGCCGTGCGCACCATCCCACCATTGGCCGCGCGGAACGGCACCCGGCGGCGCTGACCAACCGGGCCGATAGCCCGGCGCCATGTGCCCGCCGCCGTACGGCGCGGCCTGCACCGTCGCACCCGCGGCACACAGCAGGGCGATCGCGAAGGTTCGAATCTGGAACATGATGCTTCTCTTCAGCGGCCGTTGCGCATCAACCGATGCGATAACCGCGCCCGGTCATGCAGGCGCCCATCGCGCGGCGGAAATTCTGCAGCGGCACCTGCTGCGCCGACACGCGCTGCGCATAGGCCTGCTCGGCCGACTGCACCCGCGCCTCGTGCGCCGCGGCGCCGATCAAGGTACCGAAGATGGCGCCGAGCACCATGCCCTGGCCAGTGGAGTGCGGCGACGAGACCGCGGCGCCGACGATCGCGCCGGTCGCGGCGCCGGCCGCTACTTCGGCGCCGTCGCGCACGACGCCGGGCGGCGGCGGCACTGCGCGCACCGGTGTCATCCCAGGGTCGACGCCGCTCTCGCGCACCGCCCAGCGGTAGCACTCGTAGCGGTCGCGATCCTGCTTGGCCTCGTCCTGCGACAACTCGGGGTAGAAGTACACCGTGCGCGGCGCCGGCGCAACGGCCGGCGGCGGGGGTCCATACGGGTGCGGCGGTGCCACCACGCAACCGCTCAACAGCGCGGCCAGCGCGGCGCCGGCCACGAGCGGCGTCAGGCGGGAACGGCAATCCATCGTTGGCGCATCCATGGTCTTCGAACGGTTCAGTCTGCACCCATGGCAGACAGAAGTTACGAGTAAAGGTTTGCAAAGCGGCCAGCGTGTGACGATGTGGCGGTTGGCGAGGCTGCCTGACCCTTCGATCCGCGGCACGCGGCCGAGGTTTCGCGGCGCCAGCCGACGCTTCGTCGCAAGCCGCTGGCACAACGCCAGCCGGCTCCCCAGCATCGACGCGAGATGCAAACCGGGAGTCCGCCTTGTCTACGAGCGCTTCGGTGTCGACGCTGATGGCCGACATCCTGCACCACACGCCACACCGGGTGTGGGCGATCCTGGCCGCGATCACCGTGCTCGGGCTGATGCAGTGGCGGCAGCACAGCGTGTCCCGCGGCCGGCTGCTGCTGGCCCCGATCGTGCTGGGTGCGTACTCGCTTTGGAGCGCTGGCAGCGTGCTCGGCGCCGTCGCCGTGCCGGCCTGGCTGGCAGGCTTGACGCTGGCGGGGCTGGCGGGCCAAACGCTGCAACCGGGACGACCGACCGTGCGGACCGCGGACGGCCGCCTGGTGATCGGCGGCAGCCCGTGGCCGCTGCTGCTGATGTGGACCGTCTTCGCGCTGCGCTACGTGGCCGCCGTCGCGCAGGTGTTCCACCCCGAGCTGGCGCGCAACAGTGCGGCGGCGATCGGCCTGGCGGTGCTGTACGGGACGCTGTCGGGTCTGTTCGCGGCGCGCGCCTGGCGTGTGCTGCAATCGGCACGCTGGCCGGCCTCGGCGCAAGCGGCCTGATCCGGCACCGATAGACTCTGCAAACGCCCCCAAGAGCGCCCGATGGACTCGATCGACCGCATCCTGCTGTTCGTTGTCACGCCGACCGTGTTCACGCTGTCGCTGGCCGAGGCGCTGGTGCTGGCGCGTGGGCAAGGTTACGACTGGCGTGCATTCGGCGTGTCGGCATTCGACCTGGTGGCGCGCATCGCGTTCAACATCGCGGTGCCGCTGTCGATCGCCACGCCGCTGGTGCACTGGGCGGTGACGCATCGCGTCGCCAGCTTCACCCTCGACGGACCCCTGGCGCTGCTGCTGCTCTTCTGCGGTCAGGAGTTCTGCTACTACGGGTACCACCGCGCCGCGCATCGCGTGCGCTGGTTCTGGTGCAACCATTCGGTGCACCACTCGCCCAACGAGCTCAACCTGTCGGCGGCCTACCGCATCGGGCCCTTCGGCAAGCTCACCGGCTCGACGCTGTTCTTCTTGCCGCTGATGTGGCTGGGCTTCCACCCCAAGCTCGTGCTGCAGGTGCTGACCTTCAATCTGCTGTACCAGTTCTGGCTGCACACCACCTGGATCCCGAAGCTCGGCTGGCTCGAAGGCATCATCAACACCCCGTCGGCGCACCGCGTGCACCACGGGTCGAACCCCGAGTACATCGACTGCAATTACGGCGGCGTGCTGATGGTCTTCGACCGCCTGTTCGGCACCTATCGGCCCGAGCGCGACGACGTGCCGGTGCGCTACGGACTGATCGAGCCGCTGACCACCCACAATCCGCTGAAGATCGAATTCCATCAGTGGGCCAAGCTGGCGCGCGACCTATGGCTCGCGCGCAGCCTGCATGACGTGTGGGGCGCGCTGTTCCTGCCGCCGAGTTGGAGCGCCGAACGCCACGCCGCAGCGACCGAGCTGTCCACGCGCGCACCCGCGGCGCTGCCATGAGCGCAGCGCCATCGGGCGCGATCGCGCCCGCGCGCTGGCGTCCGCTGCTGTGGGTGTGGCACGAACTGCGGATCGGGCTGCCGATCTCGCTGATCGCGGCGATCTTCATCAGCACGATGTTCCGCGACCCCTTCGTGCACACGCTGATCTATTCGCTGTGCATCGGGTTGAGCATCCAGTTCATGATCCAGGGCGGGCGCCACGCCGGCGCAGCCTGGCGGCGCCGCCGCGACACCGCGTTCGCCGCCAGCGGCTCGCAGTGGCCGGGCTGGGTTTTCATGGGTCCGTGGTCGGTCGGCGCGGCGGTGCTGGGCTACTTCGGCGGCTCGCTGCTGGCCGACCTGCTGACCGGCAACCACCACACGCGCAATCCGCTCGGCTCCGACCTACGTCCCCTCTCGCTGATCCTGATGCTGAGCCTCGGCTTCACGCTCAGCGCGGTCTACTTCTACTATTCGCGCGGCCGCCTGGCCGTGCTGCAGGCGGCGGCCGAAGCAGCGCAGCGCAGCGCAGCCGAGGCGCAGCTGAAGCTGCTGCAGTCGCAGCTCGAGCCGCACATGCTATTCAACACGCTGGCCAATCTGCGCGTGCTGATCGGTGCCGACCCGGCACGCGCGCAGACGATGCTCGACCGCCTGATCGCCTTTCTGCGCGCGACGCTCGCCGCCTCGCGAAGCGGCACCCACAAGCTGGCCGACGAGTTCGCGCGCATCGACGACTACCTGGCGCTGATGGCGGTGCGCATGGGACCGCGGCTGGCGGTGCGCATCGAGTTGCCCGACGCGCTGCGCGACACGCCGGTGCCGGCGCTGCTGCTGCAGCCGCTGGTCGAGAACGCGATCCGCCACGGCCTGGAGCCCAAGGTCGATGGCGGCCGCGTCGAGGTGAGCGCGCGTCGTGAGGCCGACGCTCTGGTGCTCGCGGTACGCGACACCGGTGTCGGACTCGCGGACAGCGCGGCCGAGCACGACGGCCGCTTCGGGCTGCGCCAGGTGCGCGAGCGACTCGCCACGCTGCACGGTGCGCGTGCATCGTTGACCCTGCACGCTGCACCCGACACCGAGGGCGGCACCCTGGCCGCCGTGCGCCTGCCATTGGCGACGGCGCCATGAGAGCGCGCGCGTTGATCGCCGAAGACGAGCCGCTGCTGCTGCAGGGCCTGCGCGCGGAACTGCAGCGGCAATGGCCCGACCTGCAGATCATCGCCGCGGTCGGCGACGGCGACAGCGCGCTGAGTGAAGCGCTGCAGCAGCGGCCCGACGTGTGCCTGCTCGACATCCGCATGCCGGGCTTGAGCGGCCTCGAGGTCGCGCAGGCGCTGGCCGAGGACTGGCCCGCCGGCGAACCGTTCCCGCTGCTGGTATTCATCACGGCATACGACCAGTACGCGTTGCAGGCGTTCGATGCGCAGGCGGTCGACTACCTGGTCAAGCCGTTGCAACCCGAACGCCTGGCCGCGTGCGTGCAGCGCTTGCGCACGCGGCTGGCCGAGCGGGTGCGCGCGGACGAGCTGCCGCAGACGTTGCAACAGCTGCGGACGCTGCTGGCCGCTGCAGGGGCGGCCGCT
>DASTZF010000182.1:0-4938 GCA_035764445.1 Burkholderiaceae bacterium | reverse complement strand
TGCGCGGCAGCCATCGGCCTGCCGGTGCTCGCGGGGGCGCTGTTCGACCGCACCGGCAGTTATGCCTCCACGGTGTGGGTCGCGGCGGCGATCAATGTGCTCGGGATGCTCGTCGCGGGCAGGTTGCCTGCGCGGTGACTGGAGCGGCGGCTGCCGCGTTGAGCCCTCGCGCGCCGCCGCTTCGACGAACTCGGTCGTGCCGGTGCGCTCCGCGACGCACGCCCTATGCTATCGAGCGCATGCGTGAGCTCTCTCATCGCCTTCACCGGGTGAGTCTCAGCGATCGGACACACGACGAAGACAGAACGAAAGCAATTGGCCATACGCATCGACACCGCCGGCGCACTTTTGGTGGCGAGCTTGCTCCTGGGCGCGACGGCTTCAGCGCAGCAGCCGGATGCACGCGCGCCAGAAGCTCCCACGCTGCGCAGCAACGAGGCGATGGTCCTGCTGGACTATCAGGTCCTGCGCGTCCAGGGCGACGAGCCCATCGACCTGATGGGCGTCCATGTGTACAACAAGGTGGCCGATGGGCTGTACGCAGGCGCCGGCTTGTCAGCGCCGCTGTTCAGGGGCAAGTACGGCGGCTTTGCCACCTTCGACATCGGCGCTCACGCGCAGCACCGATTGACCTCCCAGCTCTTTGCCACGGCCGGCCTGGCGCTGGGTGGCGGCGCCGGTGGCCGCAACGTCGAGAACGCCAAGACGCTGGCCGGCACGGGTGGCTTCGTCAAGGGCTATGTCGGGTTGGGGTACGACTTCGGAGCGGTCGCGGTCGGCGCCAATGTGACCCACATGAAGTTCAACCACGCGGCCGTCGGCGGCACGCAAGCCAACGTCTTCCTGGAGATCCCCTACACCTACCTCACGGGCCCCTATGCCAGCCATGGCCAGCCGCTGTCGCCGGCCGACGCGCAGCAAGCCGCAGCGGCATCGAACGAGCGCATGGTGACGGTGGTCCTCGACAACTACCGGCAACGAAATCCCGAGGGCACGTACAAAGGCGCATTCAATATCCTCGACTTTCAGTACTCGCAGTTCTTTTCCGCCGACAGCTACTGGTTTGCCAGCCTGGGCATGGGTTACCGGGGCCTGCCGCTGTCCAATCAGTTGCTGGGCGGCGTGGGGCAGCGCGTGCAGATCTCCCCGCGCATGTCGGTCTACGGCCAACTCGGCATCGGCTCGGGCATTTACGCACCGGACGTCATCAACACCGATTCCGGGCTGCTGGTCTATCCAAAGGTCTCGGCGGAATACGCACTGAGCAAGCACGTGGGCCTGGCACTCTCAGCGGGTTACCTGGTCGCGCCCAAGGGCTCGTCGAAGAACCAGTCCTTCGGGATCGCGCTGACCCGGCACCTGCGCGTGGCCGATGACCCCTCGACGAGCAGCGGCAGCCTGCCAACCTACCAGGCCTTCAGGATCGGCCTGTTTCAGGAGACCGATTTCAGTGTGCGCTATCGCGATCTCGATCGCGGCCAGGTGCGGATGATCGGCGTCCAGATGGATGCTCTCATCGACGAGCACTGGTATGTCGCGCTGCGGGGCGCCGGGGCCTACAGCACCTACCTGGGCTACCCCGGTTATGGCGAATTGCTGTTGGGCATCGGCCTGCAAAGTCACCTCGACCACGGCGACCGCCTGCAAGCCTTTGGCCAGTTGATGGCCGGCACCAATGTGCACGGTCCGGGCGTAAAGGGCAGTGGGGGCCTGCGCTACGGCCTCAGCGATCGATTGGCTCTGAGCATGAACGCGGGGCGCATCGTGGCCAGGAGCTCGGCAGGCAACCGCTTCGTCGCCAACAGCGTGAGCTTCGGTCTGGACTACCTCTTCTCGACACCGGGGTGGTGAGGCGCGCCGGAGTTGGCCCGCTCCGCCCTCCAGGCCGCCACGATCGCCGCGGCCGAGATCTCGATGTCGCGCGCCGTCGTCGCGCCCGAGGTGACCGACAGGCGCATCACCCAGTCGTCGCGCCACTGCGCACCCGCGGCGAAGCAGACGCCGTCTCTCTGCACGCGCGCGATCACGGCCTCGGTGGCCGCGCGGCGTGCGGCGGCGTCGCCTTCGCCGAAACCCACGATCACCTGGTTCAGCGACACGGTGTTCAGCACCCGCACCCCCGGCTCGCTGGCCAGCAACTGCGCGAACTGCCGGGCCAGCGCGCAATGGCGCTCCACCAGCTCGGCCACGCCCCGGCGTCCCAGGGTCTTGAGCAGCGCATACACCGGCACGCCGCGCGCGCGGCGCGAGAGCTCGGGCACCAGGGCCGACGGCACGCGGTCACCTGCGCCAATGGTCGGCAGGTAACTCGACCACTGCGTCATCGCCCGTTGATGCGTGGTGCGATCCCTGACGATGGCGAAGCCACAGTCGTAGGGCACCTGCAGCCACTTGTGCCCGTCGGTCACCCAGGAGTCCGCACCTTCGATGCCTGCGGTCAGGTGGCGCAGCCCCGGCGCCGCACGTGCCCACAGCCCAAACGCGCCGTCCACGTGCACCCAGGCACCGGCGGCTTTGGCGAGCGCCACGATCTCGGGGAACGGATCGAAGGCGCCGGTGTTGATCTGCCCCGCCTGCGCGATGACGATCTTCGGCCCCGGCTTGTCGCCCAGCGCGCGCGCCAGCGCCTGCGGCCGCATGCGGCCCTGGTCATCTGTGTCCACTTGCGTCACCCGCCGATGGCCGAAGCCGATGAGCTGCAGCGACGAGAACACCGACGAATGCGCGTCGGCGTTGATCAGCACTTGCACCGGCGGCGCGCCGAAGAGACCGTCGGCGTCGGGATCCCAGCCGGCTTCGAGCAGCACGCCGGTGCGCGCCGCGGCAAGGCCGATGGCGTTGGCCACCGTGGCGCCGGTCGCGAAGCCGATGGAGCTGCTCGGTGGCAGGTCGAGCACGTCCAGCAGCCAGCGCTCGGCGACGGCCTCGATCGCCGCGGTGGCAGGGGTCGGCGAGTGGTAACCGGTGTTCTGGCCCCAGGCCGAGACCAGCCAGTCCGCGGCCACGCCGGCAAGGTGCGAAGCGCCGATCACCCAGCCGAAGAAGCGCGGCCCGGCCATCGGCATCAGCCCCGGCAGGGCCTGCGTGGCGAGGGCGTCGATCACCTCGCCGGCGTCCGTGCCCTGATCGGGCATGGCCTCGGTGAAGCGTTCGAGCATGGCGTGATAGTCCGCCGACGGCGACCGTTGATCCTCAGCCAGCGCGCGGCGGTACGCCAGCGCGTGCGACATCGCCTGGGAAAGCAACGTGTCTGGGTCGGCGGCCATCGGCTTCTCCTTGTGCATCGCGCGAGCGCATCACTTGCCAGCCCGGCGCATGCCGCGCGAGGGTACATCGGTTGACAACGAGCGGCCGCCCAGTACGCTGCACGGTCCCTTTCACTTCACCATGGCAGGAGCCTCGGCATGACCTCGCAAGCCTCACGCACGACCGACGGTCGCGGACGTCTCTACGACAGCGTGGTCGACACGATCGGCGACACGCCATGCATCCGCGTTAACCGAGTGGCACCGAAGCATGTGCGGCTGTACGTGAAGGCCGAGTTCTTCAACCCGGCCGCTTCGGTCAAGGACCGCCTCGCCATCAGCATCATCGAGGAGGCCGAGCGCCGCGGCGAGCTCAAGCCGGGGCAGACCGTTGTCGAAGCGACGAGTGGCAACACTGGGATCGGGCTGGCGATGGTGTGTGCCGCCAAAGGCTATCCGCTGGTGGTCACGATGGCCGATTCGTTTTCGATCGAGCGCCGCCGCATGATGCGATTCCTCGGAGCGAAGGTGGTCTTGACGCCACGCGCAGCCAAGGGCATGGGGATGTACCGCAAGGCCCAGGAGCTGGCCGAGGCCAACGGATGGTTCTACGCGCGGCAGTTCGAGACCCCCGCCAACGCCACGATCCACGAGAACACCACGGCGCGCGAGCTGCTCGCCGACTTCAAGGGCGAGAAGCTCGACTACTGGGTCACCGGCTACGGCACGGGTGGCACGATCACCGGCGTCGGGCGCGTGCTGCGCAAGGAGCGCCCGGACACCAAGATCATCCTGAGCGAGCCCTCGATAGCGCAACTGCTCGCCAGTGGCATCGCGCAAGAGCGCGGACCCGACAATTCTCCCGCCGTGAGCCACTCGGCCTTCACGCCGCACCCGATCCAGGGCTGGACTCCGGACTTCATTCCCTACGTTCTGCAGGAGTCGGTCGACAAGCATTACTACGACGAACTGATCGCGATCGCCGGCCCCGACGCGATCGCATGGTCGCGACGGCTCGCCGCCGAGGAGGGCATCTTCACCGGGATCTCCGGTGGGGCTTCGCTGGCGGCCGCCGTTCAGGTCGCCGAGCGCGCGCCGGAAGGCTCGGTCATCTGCTGCATGCTCCCCGACACCGGCGAGCGCTACCTGTCGACCCCGCTGTTCGAGGGCGTCGCGACCGACATGACTCCCGAGGAGGAGGCGTTGTCACGCTCCACTCCGGGGTATCAGATGGGCGCTGCGTGAGTGCGATCCTGGCGCAAGAGGGCCAACCCACCCAGAGTGATCGGCAGCCGATCACACCGGCAGCGCCTCGCACCAGCGCTCGATCGCCTGCCGCACCTCGTCGGGCCGCTCGGTCAGCGGCCAGTGCTGGCAATCGATCGTCTGCACCGTGACGTTGGGGCCTGCGAGCGCGGTGTGCATCGCGGCTGCGTCGGCAAACGTGGCGCCGGTCGACAGCAGCGCCAGCACCGGCACGCCGAGTGTGCGCGGCAGCGGCGCCGGAGCGAACATCTCGGCCAGGTCCTGCAGGTAGACCGCCAGCGGCACGTGCTTCAGGTCGGCGCGCGTGGAGATGTACTGCGCGACGAAGGCGCGCTCGGCCTCGGGCGAGCCCAACGCGCGCCGCGCGGCCGCATCGAGCGCGCGCAGGTCCAGCGGCGGCAATGCGCCGCGGTGCAGCCCGATCGCG
>DASTZF010000181.1:0-11229 GCA_035764445.1 Burkholderiaceae bacterium | reverse complement strand
TGAAATTGTCGGGATCGCCCGGGATATGGAACTCCGGGTGCCACTGCACCGCCGCCACGTACGGCGAACCGGTGCGGCGCACCGCTTCGATCATGCCGTCGTCGGGGCAGCACGCCTCGACCACGAAGCCGGGGGCCAGATCCTTGATCGCCTGATGGTGGATCGAGTTGACGACGCCGTTCCGCACGCGCGGGTACAGCTGCGCCAGCCGCGAGCCGCGCACGATCTCGATGTCGTGGAAGTGACGCTCGAAGGCCGAGCCGTCGCGGTGCGCACGCGAGCTCGGCCGCTGCGTGGCAATGTCCTGCAGCAGCGTACCACCGAACATCACGTTGAGCAGCTGCAGCCCGCGGCAGATGCCAAACACCGGCTTGCCGGCACGCACGAAGGCTTCGATCAGCTCGATCTCGTAGCGGTCGCGCACGCGGTCGCCCGCCCAGTCGGGGTGCAGCGGCGTCTCGCCGTAGGTCTCGGGAGCGACATCGTTGCCGCCTTGCAGCAACAGCCCGTCGAGCGTCTCCGCATAGTCGTCGAGGTCGAGGTCGCTGCGCGTGACGATGCTGTCTTTGGTGACCGCAGGGATCATCACCGCCATCGCATGGCCCGACAGCACCCAGTGCGCCACCGACTGCTCCAGATAGTGCAGGTTCTTGGTCCAGATCCCGCTCACGTTGATGCCGGCGCTGCCCGGTGTGTAGATGCGCGAGGACACGCCTATCAGCAGCGGGCGCTCGCCCCAGCTCATGGTGCCCTCTCGTCGCTCATGCAACCACCTCCCGTGCGGCGTGCGCGGCGTCGAGAAAATCCTTGAGGATCGGCGCATCGTCGATCACGCCCTGTTCGGCCGGCTTGTGGAACTCGGGGTGCCACTGCACCGCCGCCACGAAGCTGGGGCCGCGCCAGCGTACGGCCTCGATCACCTCGTCGTCCGGACACACCGCCTCGACGACGAAATCGGTTGCCAGCCGGTTGATGCCCTGGTGGTGCACGCTGTTGACGGTGAAACGCGACGCCCCTGGGTACAGCTGCGCCAGGTGGGTGCCGGGAACCAGCTCCACGGCGTGGAAGTGCTGGTCGTACAGCTGCGCGTTGCGGTGCGTGAGCGAGTGGGGCTTGAGCGCCGTGATGTCCTGCAACAGCGAGCCACCGAAGGCGACGTTGAGCACCTGCAGGCCGCGACAGACGCCGAACACCGGTTTCGCCTTGGCGACGAAGGCGCGTGCGAGCGCCGTTTCGTATTCGTCGCGCACGCGGTCACCGTGCCAATTCGGCTGCAGCGGCTCTTCGCCGTAGTGACCGGGCCACATGTCGGAGCCGCCCATCAGGACAAGGCCGTCGAGCCAGGCCGCGTAGTCGTCGAAGTTGACCCGTCCGCGCGACGTGTCGCCGAGCGGCGAGGGCACCATCACGGGCAACGCCTCACCGCTGGCTGCCACCCAGTGGGCGACCGACTGCTCGATGTACTGCAGTGTCTTGCCGGTGAAGACCGGGCGCGTCGCATCGGCGTGGAAGAAGCACGCCGAGATGCCGATCTTCAGACGCTCGCTCATTCGGACAAGGGGCTACATCGCCGCGAGGAAGAACCGTTCATAGTCTGCCTCGATCGTCGGCCGCGGGTTGGTCTGCGCGGTGAAATCCTTCGCGGCCAACGGCACCAATTGGGGAAAATGGGCGCGAGTCACCCCATGCGCGGCCAGTCCACCGGCGATGCCGATGCGCGCCTTCAGCGTGCGCAGCCAGCGGATGAAACCCGCACCGTCACTGGTCGGTTCGACATCGGCGGCGTGCGAGAGTTCAGCGAACTTCTCTGGCACCGCCTCGCGGTTCCAGTCGAGCACGGTGTCGATCATCAGCGCATTGGCCAGGCCGTGGTGCAGGTCGCACACGGCTCCGAGCGCGTGCGCGCAGGCGTGAACCGAGCCAAGGTCCTTCTGGAACGCGATGGCGCCCATCATCGAGCTCATCATCATGTCGGAACGCGCATCGAGGTTGCCCGGCTCGCGCACCGCGGTGGCCAGCGAGCGTGCGCCGATGCGCAGGCCCTCGAGCGCGATGCCGTCGCACAGCGGGTGGTAGGCCGGCGACAGGTAGCTCTCGATGTTGTGCGTCAGCGCGTCCATGCCGGTGGCTGCGGTGATCGACGCGGGCAAGGCCAAGGTCAGCTCGGGGTCCGCGAACACCGCCTTGGCGAGGATCTTGGCGTTGAACACGGTCCGCTTGTGATGCGTGTCGTTCTCCGACACGACCGACGAGCGGCCCACTTCGGAGCCGGTGCCCGCGGTGGTGGGCAGCGCGATGAAGTAGGGCAGCTCATTGACGATCGGTCGCACCTGCGGGTGGTCCCACACGTACTCGAGCACATCGCCGGAATGCGTGGCCATCAGGCCGACCACCTTGGCGACGTCGAGCGCGGCACCGCCGCCGAAGCCGATCACGCAGTCGGCACCGTGCGCCTTGAACGCCGCCGCACCGGCCGTCACCATCGCGCAGGTCGGGTTGCCATGGATACAGTCGAACACCGCCACGTTCATTTCACGCAGGTGCGACTCGAATTCGGCCAGCACCGGCAGCGACGACAGCGCGCGGTCGGTGACGATCAGCGGGCGCTTCAGCCCCATCTCGAGCAGGTGCGGCCCGGCCAGCTTGCGTGCGCCGGAGCCGAAGTGGATCGTGGTGGGAAAGGCGAACTTGGTGATGGTCATGTCAGCGGCGCCCGGCCGCCCGAAGCCGCTGACGCGCCCCCTCGGGGGGCAGCGAGCGCAGCGAGCGTGGGGGCGTGGTTCGTCAGATGATCTCGAAGTAGCGCTTCAGCTCCCAATCGGTCACCGCGTCCTGCCACTGACGGTGCTCCCAATACCGTGTGGCGGCGAAGTGGTCGACGAAAGTGTCGCCGAACCAGTCGCGCGCGATCGCCGACTCCTTGAAAGTGTGCGTCGTGCGCAGCAGCGAGCGCGGCGCGCGCGGGATGTTCTCGGCGCCTTGGTTGGTGCCGGTGATCGGTGGCGCGGTGAGCTTCAATCCTTTCTCAACGCCATGCATGCCGGCGGCGACGACAGCGGCCATCGCGATGTACGGATTGACGTCGGCGCCCGGGCAACGTGTCTCCAGCCGCGTGCTCTTCGGGCTGCCCGCGATCACGCGAAAGCTCGCGGTGCGGTTGTCGAGCCCCCAGGTCGGCTTGACCGGCGCCCAGAAGCCATCGACCAGCCGCTTGTAGCTGTTGATCGTCGGCCAGAACATCGGCGCGAACTCCATCAGGCACGCGACCTGTCCGGCGAGGTAGCTCTCGAACAGCTTGCTCATCGAGCGCTTGCTCTTGGCGTCGAAGAACAGGTTGCTCTTGCCGTCGGAGAGGCTCTGGTGGATGTGCCCCGAGCAGCCCGGGAACTTCTGGCTCCACTTGGCCATGAAGCTGGGCATCACGCCGTAGCGCTTGCCGATCTCCTTGGCGCCGGTCTTGAAAAGGATCGCGCGGTCGGCGGCTTCGAGCGCCTCGCTGAATGCGATGGCGGCTTCGTAGACCCCCGGGCCGGTTTCGGTATGCAGCCCCTCGATCGGCACCCTGAACGCCGCCATCTCGTCCATCAGCGCGTTGAAGAAGTCGCGGTTGTCGCCCATGCGCAGCAGCGAGTAGCCGAACATGCCGGGCGTGATCGTCGTCGGGTTCAACCCTTGCTTGGCAGCCCACGTTTGAGGCGTTTCGGCAAAGTTGAACCACTCGAACTCCATGCCAGCCATCACATCGAAGCCGATCTTCTTCGCACGCCTGAGCACGCGCTTGAGCGTCTGGCGCGGGCACACGGGATAGGGCGAGCCGTCGGCGTTGACGAATTCGCCGAGGAAGAATGGCACCTGGTTGTCCCACGGCACCCGGCGCTCGGTGTCGAGGTCCAGCCGCGCCAGCGCGTCGGGAAAGCCGTGCTGCCAGCCGGTGACCTGCGTGTTGTCGTAGCACTGGTCGTGCGAGTCCCAGCCGAACACGACGTCGCAGAAACCGAAGCCGCCTTTCGGGTGCGGCTCGGCGGCGCCCATGAACTTGTCGATGTGCAGGTATTTGCCGCGCAGGATGCCGTCGATGTCGCTGCAGGCGACCTTGACCTTCTGTGCGCCGGACTTGCGGAGCGCGTCGAGCGCCGGGTGGTTCTTCTGGGAGGCCATGGCCGATTGTCCGCCTGGTGGGTGTGTGTTCTACAGCGCCGGCGCGCCGTCGGGGATGCCCATCTCGCGCAGCGTCTCGGCGACGGCGTTGACCGCCTGCCGCATCTCGTTGCGTCCGATCGCACCGATGCAGCCGACGCGGAAGGTCTCGATCTGCGTCAGCTTGCCGGGGTAGAGGATGAAGCCGCGCTGCTTGGCGGCTTCGTAGAAGCGCTTGAACTCGTACGCCTTGTGTCCCGGCGCATGGAAAGTGACGATGATCGGCGCCTGAATCTCGGGCTTCAGGAACGGCTTGAAGCCCAGCGAGCGCATGCCGTCGATCAGTGTGCGGCAGTTGTCGGTGTAGCGCGCCAGCCGCGCCGGTTGGCCGCCTTCGTCGACGAACTGCGTCACCGCCTCGGCGAGCGCCGCCACCACGTGCGTCGGCGGCGTGAAGCGCCACTGGCCGGTCTTCTCCATGTAGACATGCTGGTCGTGCAGGTCCATCGCCAGGCTCTGGCTGTTGCCGGCTGAAGCGTCGAGCACCGCCTTGCGGATGAACACGAAGCCCATGCCGGGCACGCCCTCGAGGCACTTGCCGCTGGCGGCGACGAGCGCGTCGAAGCGGATCGCTCGCGCGTCGATCGGCAGCGCACCGAAACTCGACATCGCGTCGACGATCAGCCCCTTGCCGTGACGATGGCAGACGGCGGCGACCTCGGCCAGCGGGTTTTCGACGCCGGTGCCGGTCTCGCAGTGCACCAGCAGCACGTGCGTCACGCTCGCGTCGGCTTTCAAACGCTCGTCGACCGCCGCCGCCGATACCGGCGCGTCCTCGGCGAACGGCATCACGGTGCAGCGTCGGCCCATCATCTGCGTCAGCTTGGCGGCGCGCTTGCAGTACGCGCCGTTGTCGGGCACCAGCACGTGGCCGTTCTTCGGCACCAGCGTGGCCACTGCGGCCTCGACGCTGAACGTGCCACTGCCTTGCAACGGCACCAGCACGTGGCTGTCGCGGCCGTGCACGATGTCGAGCAGCCGCTGGCGCAGGCCGGCCGTGATCGCGTTGAAGTCGGCATCCCACGAGCCCCAGTCCTTCAGCATCGCGAGCTTGGTGCGCAGCGTGGTGGTCAGCGGGCCCGGGGTCAGCAGGATGCGGTCGCGGTCCATGGTCTGTGGCTTTCTCGAAATCTGCAGGTCAGCGCCCGAGCACCGCGCGATACACCTCGCGCTTGAGGTCGGCGACGAACGGGTCGCCATAGCCCATCCAGCGCTGCGTCATCAGGGCACCGGCGAAGCCGTGGCGCGGAGCGATCCACCATTGCGTGCCGGCCATGCCGCCCCAGTACCACTCGCCGGCCGACTCTGGATGCTCCGAGGCCGCCGGCGCAACCACGACACCGCTGACCAGTCCGTGGCCCTTGCCGGTGAGCTCGCCGATGCCGGGAAAGCGAATGAAGCGGCCTGCCGGCAACTGGTTGACGCTCATACGCTCGATGGTGGCGGGCTTCAACAGCGTCGGCTCGCCGGGCATCAGCGCGCGCAGCAACGCCACCGTGTCGCCGAGGCTGGAGACCAGGCCGCCGCCGCCCGACAGGCGCGCCACCCGCTGCAGGTGGGCATTGGGCGCCATCAGTTGCTCGGCGCGGCGCAGGCCGGGCTTCAACGGGTCCACCAGGTCGGCTCCGATGTACATCGCCGCCAGCCGGTCGCGTTGCGACTGCGGCACGACGAAGCCGGTGTCGTTCATGCCCAGCGGCTGCAGGATGCGCTCGGCGATGAAGCGATCGAAGCGCTGGCCGCTGCACACCTCGACCAGCCGCGCCACCACGTCGGTGGCCATCGAGTACTCCCAGCCTTCGCCCGGCTCGAAGGCCAGCGGCAGCGTGCCCAACGCGTCGACCATCTGCTCGAGCGTCGTGTCAGGGGCGTGGATGCGACGTTCGCCGTACGCCTTGAACAGCGTGGTGCCCGGGTCGAACAGGCCGTAGCTCAGCCCTGACGTGTGGGTCAGCAGGTGACGGATCGTGATCGGCCCGCGCGCCGGCACGGCATCGTCGATCGTGCGCGCACCGGGCCGCAACACATGGCGATGGGCCAGCGCCGGCAGGAAGCGCTCGATGGGGTCGTCGAAGTCGAAGCGCCCGTCCTCGTGCAGCGCCATCGCGGCGCAGCCGGTGACCAGCTTGGTGTTGGAGAACACGCGGAACAGATGGTCGTCGCGCAGCGCGACGCCGCGCTCCTTGTCGGCGAACCCCACGCAATGGGTGTGCAGCCGGTCGCGCCCGATCAGCACCGCCACCGACACGCCGGCGAGCAGGTCGGAGTCGGCCCAGCGCTGCATCGCGGCGTGCAGGGTGGAGAAATCTTGGGTGGTCGAGCGCTCGTTCATGTGCGTTCCATCCTGCTTCAGCGTCGGCGCCACGCCTGCGTGCGGCGGTCGATCCACCACGCCAGCGCCATGAAGCCGAAGGTCGCCACCGTGTTGGCGGCGGCGATCAGCACGGCCATCGCGGCGGCGGCGCCGATCTCGCCGGCCTCGTCGAGGTTGAGGATGGCGATCGACGCCACCTTGGTCTCGGGCGCGTACAGGAACACCACCGCCGAGATGGTCGTCATCGCGTTGATGAAGAAGTAGCGCGCGATGTCGACGATGGCGGGGGTGCAGATCGGCAGCGTGACGCGCCAGAACGTCTTGTAGAACGGCACCTTCAGCGAGGCGGAAACCGACTCGAACTCGGCATCGAGGCTCTTCAGCGCCGTGACGGCGGTGAGATGGCCCGTGGTGTAGAAGTGAACGATCGTGCAGATCGTCATCAGGGTCAGCGTGTGGTACAGCGGATTCAGCGGGTTGCCCGGTTCATTGAAGAAGAAGATGTAGCCCAGTCCGAGCACGAGTCCGGGCACTGCCATCGGCAGCAGCGCGAGCATCCGCACCACGCTGCGCACGGGTCTCAGCCCTTGCGTCTTCTCGAGCATGTAGGCGGCGACGAAGACGAGCGCGCCACCGAACACCGCGGTGCCGGCCGACATCGCCAGGCTGTTGATGAACGCGTCGCCGACCTCGGCGTCGAACAGGCCCATCGCGTAGTGGCGCAGACTGGGGCTCAGGTTGTACGGCCAGAAGCTGGCGAACGACGCGAACACCGCCATCCCGAGCATCGCCAGGATCAGCGCGCAGACGACCACGCAGTACGCCTCCATCACCGCATCGAACCACGGCGCACGCTTGGGCGTGTAGGGCACGGCGCGGGCCGTCAGCATCGCAGTCTGCTTGCGGCTCACCCAGTGATCGACCGCGAAGGTCAGCACCGCGGGGGCGAGCAGCAGCAGTGCGACAACGGCGCCCTTAGCGAAATCCTGCTGGCCGATCACCAGCTTGAAGACGTCGGTGGCCAGCACGTTGAAGCTGCCGCCGATCACCTTGGGGATGCCGAAGTCGGTGATGACCAGCGTGAAGGTCACCAGCGCCGCCGAGATCAGGCCGTACTTGGCGCCGGGCAAGGTGATCGTGAAGAACTTGCGCGCCGCGGTGGTGCCCATCGAATCGGCCGCTTCGTACAGCCGCGCGTCGGCGGCGGTCAGAGCCGTGATGAGGATCATCAGGGCATGTGGGAAGGTCGAGAAGATCTCGGCGACCACGATGCCCGGCGCGCCGTAGATCTGGTCGATGCCCAGGCGCAGCATCCAGCTCTTGAGCAGCCCCTGGTTGCCGAACCAGTAGATCAGCGAGATCGCTGCCAGCAGTGAAGGCGCCAGCAGCGGCACCAGCGTGATCGTGCGCGCCAGCGCCTTCAATCGCATGCAGCTGCGGGTGAGGGCGTAGGCGAAGCCGAATGCTGCCGGAATCGTGATCAACGTGACCAGCGCCGACACCCACACGCTGTTCCACAGCGAATCCAGCAGCGCCGGCGTCTTCGCGTAGGCGATGAAGTTGGCCAGGCCCGCGAAGCGCCCCTGCGCATCCTGCAGCGACTGCTGCAGGATGGCGACCAGCGGCCCGGCCAGGAACGCCAGCATCGCCAGCGCCACCACGATCAGCACCGCGTGCGCGATGCGCTCGCTCCAGTGCACCTGCTGGCGCACGGGCGCGATCTTCAGCACCGCACTCATTTCGCTACTCGAAAATTCGCATGCGCTCGGGCATCACGCGCAGCGGCAGCCGGCTGCCGACCTCGAGCTGAGCCTCGGCCAGGTAGTTGAGCGACAGGTAGACCGTCAGTTTGTGCTCGGCCAGCACGGGGCTGCCCACGCGCACCAGGCAATACGGGCCCATGAACTCGATCTTCTCGATCTGCGCGTCGAACACGTTGGGGTCGCCGGTCGCGATTGGCCGCGCCAGCACGTCTTCGGGGCGCAGGTAGACGCGCAGCTCGCTGCCGCTGCGAAAGCCGTGCGCGCAGTGGAACTCGTGTGCGCCGACGCGCACGCGACCGGCGTCGACCGCGGTGGCTGCCAGCACGTTGATGCGGCCGACGAAATCGGCGACGAACAGCGAGCGCGGCTCGCGGTAGACCTGCATCGCGTCGCCGATCTGCTCGATCGCGCCCTGGTTCATCACCACGATGCGGTCGGCCACCGCGAACGCCTCTTCCTGGTCGTGCGTGACCATGATCGTGGTCACGCCGAGCTGGCGCTGCAGCGAGCGGATCTCCTGTCGCAGCTTGACGCGCACGATGGCGTCGAGCGCCGACAGCGGCTCGTCGAGCAGCAACAGCGACGGCGAGGTGGCGAGCGCACGTGCCAGCGCGATGCGCTGCTGCTGGCCGCCCGACAGCTGCGCCGGGTACTTCGCTTCGCTGCCCGGCAGGCCGACGAGCTTCAGCAGCTCCGCCACGCGCGCATGCGCCTGCTGAGTGGGCACCTTCCGGTTGGTCAGCCCATAGGCCACGTTGTCCGCCACCGTCAGGTTGGGGAACAGCGCGTACGACTGGAACACGATGCCGTAGTCGCGCTTGGCCGGCGGCAGCGCCGAGATGTCGCGGGCGGCCAGCTCGATACGGCCCGCGGTCTGCACTTCCAGGCCCGCGATGATGCGCAGCAGCGTCGTCTTGCCGCAGCCTGACGGGCCGAGGAAGCAGACGAACTCGCCCTGGGCGATGTCGAGGTCGATGCTCGACAGCGCGGTGAAGGTGCCGAAGTCCTTGCGGATGCCCACAAGGCGAAGATATCTCTCGTCGCTCACGTCGTGGAGGGCGCACCGCTCGCACCGACCTGCGCCGCTCCAGCGGCGCACCCCCAAGTGGACACCGTGGATCCGGCTTTGCCGGGCCGCTGGTGGCGCCCCCTCGAGGGGGAAGCGGCCGCTAGGCCGCTTCGGGGGTGGGTCACCTCTTCTCGCTCTTGCTGTTGTAGCGCTTGTTCCACTCGTCGAGGATGCGCTCGCGGTTCTCGGCCGCCCACGCGAAGTCCATCTTCACCAGCCGTGCTTCGTAATCCTTCGGCACGTTGGGCAACGGGGCGGCGACGCCCGGCTGCGCGGTGATTGCGAAGTTCTTGCCATACAGCAGCATCGCATCCTTGCTCGACGCCCAATCGGCGAGCTTCTTGGCGGCGTCGAGCTTCTTGGTGCCCTTGTGGATGCCGAACGCCTCGAGGTCCCAGCCCAGGCCCTCTTTCGGGAACACCAGATCGATCGGCGCGCCCTTGGCCTTGTTGGTGTTGGCGCGGTACTCGAAGCTGATGCCGAGCACGAACTCGCCGGCCGCAGCCATGTTGCACGGCTTGGATCCCGAGTGCGTGTACATCGCGATGTTCTCGTGCAGCGCGTCCATGTACTTCCAGCCATCGCCCTTGCCGTCCTTGTCGCCCCACAGGCTGAGCCACGCGGTGACGTCGAAGAAGCCGGTGCCCGAGCTGGCGGGGTTGGGCATCACGATCTGCCCCTTGTAGGCGGCCTTGGTGAGGTCTTTCCAGGTCTCGGGCTTGGGGATGTTCTTCTTCTGCGCCTCGACCGTGTTGAAGCAGACGGTGGCGCCCCACACGTCCATGCCGAACCACGCGGGCGGATTCTTCTTGTCCACGTACTGACTCATCAGCGCGTCGGCGTTGATCGGCTTGTACGGCTCGAGCATGCCGTTCTTGTCGAGCAGCGCCAGGCTCGATGCGGCCACGCCCATCACGACGTCGGCCTGCGGATTGCCTTTCTCGGCCAGCAGCTTGGCGGTGATGACGCCGGTGGAATCGCGCACCCATTTCAGCTCGATGTTGGGCTCGACCTTGTTGAAGCCCTCCTGATAGGCCTTGAGCTGGTCGGTCTCCAGCGCGGTGTAGACGAGCAGCGTCGTCTTCTGCGCCGACGCCGCGCCGCACAGGGCGAGGGCGGCGGTGGCGGCCAGCAGGGGGGCGATGCCCGGTTTGCGCATGGGTCTCTCCTCGAACGATGGGCTGAATGTGCGACCAAGCAGGTTACGGGCCCGACGCTGCCACGCAAGGCATGACAACCCGATGTCTGCAAAGCGCCGCCGTTGCGGCGACGCTAGCGCGCGGCGTTCGGCGGTGTCAACCGTATTTTGCCGATTGTTGACAATGTGCAAAAGCCGGGCTTCAATCCGCGCCAGCGCGGTGCCGCTGCGCCGGCGCGCAGGGCGTTGTGTGCGCAACAGTTGTCGCTCCGCGGGACCGCTGCGGTCCGCGCGGCGCAGCGTCGACGGGTGGCGCGCACAATGCGCCCTTCGTGCCGGGCGCGCAACGGTGCCCGCACGCACGCACCGGCCGGTGCGTGAAGCGTCGAGTTCATGGTTCATCTGCTCAATTTGCTGGCCGCGATCGCGCTGCTCGTCTGGGGCACGCAAATCGTGCGCACCGGCATCCTGCGCGTGTTCGGCGAGAGCCTGCGCCACGTGCTGGCGGTGGGGATGGGCTCGCGCGCGCAGGCGCTGCTGGCTGGCGTCGGCGTCACCAGCCTGATCCAGAGCAGCACGGCAACTTGCCTGATCGTCACGTCGTTCCTCGGCCGCTCGCTGGTCGCGCTGCCGGCGGCGCTGGCGATGCCCCCCTTCGTCGGCGCGGCGACGATCGTCCTGCTCCTCGCCCTCTGGATGTCGCGCCGTCCGCAGCGACGCGAGGTGGTGGCCGCGGCGCCCTTGATGG
>DASTZF010000180.1:0-4616 GCA_035764445.1 Burkholderiaceae bacterium | reverse complement strand
GGCGAGCGCGCGGATGCGCCGCGTCGTAGACCTTCGACAGGTGGCCGAAGTCGAGCCGCGTGTAGACCTGCGTCGTCGTGATGTTCGCGTGGCCGAGCAGCTCCTGCACCGCACGCAGGTCGCCGCTGGACTGCAGCAGGTGCGACGCGAAACTGTGGCGCAGCATGTGCGGGTGCACGTGGGTCGGCAGCCCGGCGGCGCGCGCGAGCTGCGCCAGCCGCGAGCGCACCTGACTCGGTGACAACCGGGTGCCACGGCGGCCGACGAACAGCGCCGCCTCGTCGCCGCGCGCGAGCGTCGCACGCAAGCGCAACCACTGCTCGAGCGCGGCTGCCGCGGCACTGCCCACCGGCACGCTGCGACGCTTGCCGCCCTTGCCGAGCACGTGTGCGCTGCGGTCGGCGCGGTCGATCCAGCCGGTGGAATGCGGCGACGCCTGCACGTCGAGCGCGACCAACTCGCCGATGCGCAGCCCGCAACCGTACAGCAGCTCGACCACCGCGTGATCGCGCGCGCGCAGCACGTCGTCGTCGCCACCCTGGCGCGTCAGGCCGTGCTCGGCCAGTGCCACCGCCTGGTCGACCGACAGCGCCTTGGGCAACGGCTTGCCCGCTTTCGGCGCGTGCAGCCCGTCGAGCGGGTTGTGCGTCACCTCGCCGCGCCGGCCCCACCAGCGGTATAGACCACGCCACGCCGACAGCGTCAGGGCGATCGTGCGCGGCGCGAGACGATGCGCGCGCAGGCCGGCCAGCCAGCGCCGCAGGTGATGCGGCTGGGCGTCGCGCAACGCCACGCCATCGGCCGCCGCCGCGTTGCACAGCCGGGTCAGCGCCTCACGGTACAGCGCCAGCGTGCGCGCCGCGAGGTGGCGCTCAACGGTCAAGTGCTGCAGGTAGGACTCGACCTCGGCGCTGGTCACGGTCGACCGACTCGGCTCAGAACGGCGGCAACAGACGCGACAACCCTGCGCTGGCGATCTCACCGAGCCGCGACAGGAACTCGGTGCCCATGTCGGCGCTGTAGCGCGTGGGATCCGGCGAGCCGAGCACCAGCAGCCCGAACGCGCTCGCCGAGTCACCGTGGCGCAGCGCGATCATCGCGAGCGACGCCACCGAGTCGGGATCGTCGAGCCATTGGGCCGCTTCGAAGCCGGAGTTGGCGCCGCAGTACGGCATCTGCAGGCTGGCCGCGAACGTGCGCACGTCGTCGCTGGCGCCTTGCGCGAAGCGCAGCGCCGCGAACGGGTCGGCCGCACCCCACACACGCAGGGCCGCGCGCGGCACCATGAACTCGTGCTTGATCTCGCGCACGATCACCTCGGGCAGATCGCCCGCGTTGGCGGTCAGCAGGATCGCGCGCGTGAAGCGGTGCAGCCGGTCGGCGATCGCCTCGTTGTCCTGACTGGCGCGGATCATCTGGATGATCCTGTGCTCGAGGCCTTTGATCTTGTCGCGCAGCATCTCCATCTGCCGCTCCTGCAGCGACACCGCGCGCATGCCGTGCGGGCTGGTCAGCCGCACCGCGGCCAGCGCCTCGGCGTGGCGCTCGAAAAAGCCCGGCGTGTCGATCAGGAAGCGGGCGATCTGGCCCTCGCTGACCCCTGGAATTGTCATGCTGCCCCCTTGGCGCCTGCGGCGCCTTCCCCCCGTGGGGGTGCGATCCACCTTGGGACGGCCCTGCGGTGTCTCATACTTCAATCTCTCCTTCGAACACGGTCTCGGCGGGCCCGGTCATGATGACGCTGGCATCGTCACCGGGCCACTCGATGGTCAGCACGCCGCCGCGCGTGTGCACGTCGACCCTGCGGTCGAGCCAGCCCAGCCGCACGCCGGCGACCACGGCCGCGCAGGCACCGGTGCCGCAGGCCAGCGTCTCGGCCGCGTGACGCTCGTACACGCGCAGCGCGATCTGCGCCCGCGAGCGCACCTGCATGAAGCCCGCGTTGACCTTGCGCGGAAAGCGCCGGTGCGACTCGATCCAGCGGCCGAGCTCGGCGACCGGGGCGGTTGCGACATCTTCGACGCGCTGCACGGCGTGCGGGTTGCCCATCGACAGCACGGCGACCTCGACCGCGCGGGCGTCCTCGAGCAGATCCGGCTCCGCCGGGCTGCTCGAACCCCCGCGGGGGGCGGGCCGGGACATCGGCCCGGCCCTGGGGGCACCGTCGAGCTCCAGCGGCCACAGCTCGAACCGTCCGAGCGAGCGCGGTGTCAGGCCGTCGCTGTCGAAGGGCAGCGCGTCGTGCACGAACACGGGAGCGCCCATGTCGACCGCGACGCGGCCGTCATCCTGCAGCCTGAGCTCGAGCACGCGGTTCATCGTCTCGACGCGGATCGCGCTGCGCGTGGTCAGGCCCTTGTCGCGCACGAAATGTACGAAGCAGCGCGCGCCGTTGCCGCAGTGCTCGACCTCGTCGCCGGTGTTGTTGAAGATGCGGTAGCGGAAGTCGACGCCCGGCCGCTGCGACGGCTCGACCAGCAGGATCTGGTCGGCGCCGACGCCGAAGCGGCGATCGCCGAGGCGGCGCAGCTGTTCGTCGGTCAACGCGATCGGCGAGCGCGTCGCATCGAGCATCACGAAGTCGTTGCCCGCACCCTGCATCTTGGTGAAGAGTAGACGCATGGCGCAATTATCCGCTGCGAGCCATCAGTACAGCGACGGCTCACCGGGCGGCCGCGTCTTGAAGCGCTTGTGCACCCACAGGTATTGCTCGGGCAGGCGCCGCACCTCCTGCTCGATCCAATGGTTCATGCGCAGCGTGTCAGCGTAGGCGTCGTCGGTCGGAAAGTCGCTCAGCGGATCGAGGAAGCGCACGCGATAGCCCTCCCCGCGCGGCAGCAACTCGGCGACCACCGGCTGCACGACCATATCGAGCGCGCGTGCCAGCCGCGACGGCGCCAGCAGCGTCGCTGCCGGGGTGCCGAAGAACGGCACGAAGGCGGCGTCGCGCGCGCCGAAGTCCATGTCGGGCAGATTGAAGAAGCCGTGGCCCTCGCGCACCGCGCGCATCAACGCGCGCGCGCTCTCGAAGCGCGAGAAGAGCCGGCCGTTGCCGAAGCGCATGCGCATGCGGAAGATCACGGCGTCGAACACCGGATTGCTCTGCGGCTGGTACACCGAGACCACCGGACGCGACTGGTACAGCTGCACCGCCAGCGACGCGATGTCGAGCCCGACGAAGTGCGGCACCAGCCACATCACCGGGCGCGTGCTGCGCTCGGCCAGCTTGACATCGCCTTGCACATGGATCAGCCGCATCAGCCGCTCGCGGCTGGCGTACCAGCTCAGCGCGTGCTCGAGCAGCCCGCGCCCCGCGAGCGCGAAGTGTTCGCGCGCGATCGCGTGCCGTCGCGACTCGTCGAGCTCCGGCAGGCACAGCTCGAGGTTGCGCAGCGTCACCGCGCGACGGCTGCCGGCCAGCCACCAGGTCAATCGCCCGACACCGCGGCCCAGCAGCGCCAGCGCCGGCAATGGCAGGCGGCTGAACAGCCACAGCAACGCCAGCAACAGCGGCGTGAACAGCCGCGACATCAGCACACGCTGCGCCGCGCAGACAATGCGGCAGATCGCGCGGCCGGCGCGAAATACGCCCAAACAAGGGGGGATAGGGCCGCAGGGCCACCCACCTGCTGCATCGACTGCTGAGCCATCGTTCCTATAATCGCGTCGTCGCCGAGTTAATGAACTACTTGCGGGGCGACGCGCGACGGGCCGGTGAAGCCCGCAGCGCCGGGCCGACGAGGTTCACCAAGTTCCGCTAAAGCGTTCGCCGCACTCTCCCGAAGCATGAGTCGGCAACGCGAGTTGCCAATGTCGGCATGCATGAGCGCAGGAGTGTATTGAAGTGGCGAACGACTTTCTCTTTACGTCCGAATCGGTCTCCGAAGGTCACCCGGACAAGGTGGCCGACCAGATCTCGGACGCCATCCTCGACGCGATCTTCAAGCAGGACCCGCGCTCGCGCGTCGCTGCCGAAACGCTGACCAACACCGGCCTTGTGGTGCTGGCCGGCGAGATCACGACCAACGCGCACGTCGACTACATCCAGGTCGCGCGCGACACCATCAAGCGCATCGGGTACGACAACACCGAATACGGCATCGACTACAAGGGCTGCGCGGTGCTGGTGGCCTACGACAAGCAGAGCAATGACATCGCGCAGGGCGTCGACCAGGCGAGCGACGACTACCTGAACCAGGGCGCCGGCGACCAGGGCTTGATGTTCGGCTACGCGTGCGACGAAACGCCCGAGCTGATGCCGGCACCGATCTACTACGCGCACCGGCTGGTCGAGCGGCAGGCGCAACTGCGCCGCGATGGCCGCATGCCGTACCTGCGGCCCGACGCGAAGAGCCAGATCACGATGCGTTACCTCGACGGCAAGCCGCACTCGATCGACACCGTGGTGCTGTCGAGCCAACACGCGCCGGAGATGAGCGACGGCAAGAAGATGAAGCCGGAGTTCACCGAGGCGGTGATCGAGAACATCATCAAGCCGGTGCTGCCCAAGGAATGGCTGAAGAACACCCGCTACCTGATCAACCCGACCGGCCGCTTCGTGATCGGCGGTCCGCAGGGCGACTGCGGCCTCACCGGTCGCAAGATCATCGTCGACA
>DASTZF010000179.1:0-6664 GCA_035764445.1 Burkholderiaceae bacterium | reverse complement strand
GGTGGCGTGCCGTCGGCGTGCATCGACGGTGCCTGCAAAGCCGTGGGTGGGTGTGCGGGGGCGCGATTTATGCGGCGCCGAGGAGCGGAGGGTGGCGAGGGTTGCGCGTCGCCCTGAGGCGACGCGTCGGCCACACACTGTTTGAGCTCCGAGCGCAGCGGCGCTGCGTGAGCAGCGTCGCGCCCGCGCGAGGGCGAGTTTGTGTGGCCGCCCTCGCCACCCGAGCACCGCAGGGGAGTCGTCGCGAAGCGACGACCGCCGCATCATGAGCGCCCACCGCATACCCGCCCATGGCTTTGCACGCTCGGCGCTTCGCAGGAAGCACGTGCAACGGAACCACTAGGAGACCTCAGCAGTGACCCAGCGCCAAGCCAAAGCCTGCATCGTCGGCGCGTTCGAGCATCCGACACGCAAAGCGCCCGACAAAACAGTCGCGCAGTTGCATGCCGAATGCGCGGCCGGCGCGATCAGCGACGCCGGGCTGAGCAAGAGCGACATCGATGCCTACTTCTGCTCGGGCGACGCGCCCGGCATGGGGCCGACCTCGATGATCGACTACCTGAATCTGAAGGTGCGGCACACCGAGAGCACCGATCTGGGCGGCACCTCGTACATCTCGCTGGTGGCGCACGCGCGCGACGCCATCGCCGCCGGGCGCTGCAACGTCGCGCTGATCACGCTCGCGGGGCGGCCGCGCAGCGAGGGTTCCAGCGGCACCGCGCCGCGCACTCGCGCCGGCACGCCCGAGGCACCTTGGGAGGCGCCGTACGGCATCACCACGGTCAACGGCTACGGCATGGTCGCGATGCGGCACATGCACGAGTTCGGCACCACCGCCTCGCAGCTGGCGTGGATCAAGGTCGCGGCGTCGCACCATGCGCAGCACAACCCGCATGCGATGCTGCGCGAGGTGGTCACGGTGCAGGACGTGCTCGACTCGCCGGTGATCTCCGATCCGCTGCATCGGCTCGACTGCTGCGTGGTCTCCGATGGCGGCGGCGCGCTGATCGTTGCGCGGCCCGAGATCGCCAACAGCCTCAAGCGGCCGCTGGTCAACGTGATCGGTGCCGGCGAGACGGTGCGCCATGGTCGCGCCGGCGAGGTCGACCTCACGACCACAGGCGCTGCGGCGTCGGGCGCCGCGGCGTTCGCCGAGGCGGGTGTCAAGCCGAGCGACATTCAGTATGCGAGCATCTACGACAGCTTCACGATCACCGTGCTGCTGCAGATCGAGGACCTCGGCTTCTGCAAGAAAGGCGAGGGCGGCCGCTTCGTCGCCGACGGCAACTTGATCTCGGGCTCGGGGCGGCTGCCGTTCAACACCGATGGCGGCGGGCTGTGCAACAACCATCCGGCCAACCGCGGCGGCATCACCAAGGTGATCGAGGCCGTGCGCCAGTTGCGCGGCGAGGCGCAGCCGGCGGTGCAGGTGAAGAACTGCGCGCTCGCGCTGGCGCAAGGCACCGGCGGCAACCTCGGCGCCCGGCACGCCAGCTCAACGCTGATCCTGGAGAGGGGCTGACGATGAACACGAAGATGCGAGTGATGCCGTCGCCCGGCATCTCACCCGACAACGAAGCGTTCATCGCCGCCGCGCGCGAAGGCCGCTTCGTGCTCAGGGGGTGCGACGACTGCGGCAAGACGCACTGGTATCCGCGCGCGGTGTGCCCGCATTGCTGGAGCAGCAAGACACAGTGGAAGCCGGCCAGCGGCCGCGGCACGGTCTATTCGTTCTCGACGATGCAGCGCGTCGATCCGCCGTACACGCTGGCCTACGTGACACTCGACGAAGGCCCGACGATGTTGACCAACCTGGTCAGTGCAGCGCCGCAAGCGTGGCGCATCGGTATGAAGGTTAGGGTGCAGTTCCAGTCGAGCGACGACGGCACGCCGGTGGCGGTGTTCGCGCCAGCCTGAAGCGTTGCGCAAGCCGATCGGTCGGCCACCGGCAAACACCGGGCCGGCGCGAGCGCGCGTTTGCCCCGAGTAGACCGGCTTGACCACCGCCGCTACATTCGGCCGCAAGAGTCATTGGATGACCCTGGGCGCTTCGCTGGCCCCGGGCCTCTGCCAGAGCCAGGCTGGTCTTCACCGGTCCGTTCTAGGAGGTAAGTCGAATGAAGTCGAACGTCAATCGCCGCCGCTTCGTGGCTGCTTCGGCGGCCTTCGTCACGGCGCCGTACGTGCGCGGCGCGCATGCCGCAGGCAAGCTCTCGATGGGCTTCTGGGATCACTGGGTCCCCGGAGCCAACAACACACTGACCGCGCTGTGCAACGAGTGGGCCGCGAAGGAGAAGGTCGAGGTCTCGATCGACTACATCACGTCGCAGGGCTCGAAGAACATCTTGACGATCGCCGCCGAATCGCAGGCGCGCTCGGGCCACGACATCCTTGCGTTCCCGACTTGGCAGCCGGCCGACCAGGCGAAGAGCCTGGAGCCGGTCGACGACATCATGGCCGAGCTGATCAAGGCCAACGGCGCCGTCAACGCGACCGTGCAGTACCTCGGCCGTTCCAACGGGCACTGGGTCGCGGTGCCGGCGACGGCAGGCAGCCAGAACAAGGGCCCGTGCAGTCGGCTCGACCTGATGAAGCAGCACGCCGGCCTCGACATGAGAGCGATGTATCCGGCCGGCGCGCCGCCGCAGGCCGATGCGTGGGACCTCAATGCCTTCCTGAAGGCCGCCGAGGCGTGCCACAAGGGCGGCGTGCCGTTCGGCATCGGCATCGGACAGACCCCGGACTCGGTCGATACCGCGGGGGCGATCTTCCAATCGTTCGGCGCCACGCTGGTCGATGCCAGCGGCAAGATCACCGTCAAGTCCGACGCCGCGCGGCAGGCGCTCGACTACTACAAGCGGCTGGCGCAGTTCCTGCCGTCTGACGTTGCGGCCTGGGACGATGCGTCGAACAACCGGTGGCTCATCTCGGGCAAGGGCGCGATGATCTTCAACCCGCCGTCGGCGTGGGCGGTGGCCAAGCGCGACGCGCCGCAGGTGGCCGAGCAGTGCTGGAGCCACGGCATGCCCAAGGGACCGGCAGGGCGCTTCGTGCCGTACCTGCCGTACTTCTGGGGCATCTGGAACTTCGGCAAGAACAAGCAGGCGGCCAAGAGCCTGCTGCTTCACCTGTCGCAGCGCTCGTCGGTCGAGAAGATGGTTGCCGCCAGCGGCGGCTACGACCTGCCGTCGTTCGCCAACCTGCTCGACTTCAAGACCTGGGCTGAAGAAGGTCCGCCGAAGGGCACGCTGTTCCACTATCCGAACCCCTACCAGCACCAGATCCAGTCGGTCGCGGCGTCGCCGGCGCCGCCGAAGATCGCGGTGCAGATCTACACGCAGGCGACGATGACCAAGATGGCGGTCAAGCACATCCAGGGCGAAGCGATCGACAAGGTGCTGTCGTGGGCGGAGTCGGAGCTCGAGGGGTTCATGCGCGGGTGATCGCGATCGATCGGGGCTCGTGAGTCCCGGTCGCGTCCCGCGGAGGTAGCGAGAGCGGGTGCGCTGCGACAGCGGCGCGCCACAAGGATCGAAGCTGAGCCGGGAGAGACAGCGGCATGGCCGACGCAGTGGTGTCCAGCGGTGCAGCCCCGATGCGCAGGCGCGATGGCCTGCGCAAGCTGATGCAGCGCAAGTCGACGATCGCCTTCGCGATGGCGCTGCCGCTGATCCTGATCATCCTGGCGCTGGTGGTCTATCCGACGCTCTATGCGTTCCACCTCGCGACGCTGAACAAGTCGATGGAGCGCTTCGTCGGACTGGGCAACTTCACGTTCCTGTTCGGCCGCGAGACCTTCTGGATGGTGGTCAAGCAGTCGGTGATCTTTGCCGTCACCGCGGTGATCTTCAAGGCGGTGATCGGCTTCTTCGTCGCGCATTGCGTGCACGCGATCCCGGCCAAGGGCCAGCGCAAGTGGCGCGGCATGCTGCTGGTGCCGTGGGTGATTCCGCCGGCGATGTCGACCCTGGCGTGGTTCTGGCTGTTCGACCCGTCGTACAGCGCCTTCAACTGGATCCTGGTGAAGCTGGGCTTCGATCCGGTGCCGTGGCTCGGCCAGGCGGCGTGGGCGCGTGCCTCGGTGATTCTGGTGAACGTCTGGTACGGTGCGCCGTTCTTCCTGATCATGTACCTGGCGGCGCTGAAGTCGGTACCCGAGCAGCTGTACGAGGCGGCGGCGATCGACGGCGCCAACTGGTGGCAGCGCCTGTGGTACGTGACCTTGCCGATGATGCGCAACATCATCGCGATCACCGTGCTGTTCTCGCTGATCGTCACGTTCGCCAATTTCGACATCGTGCGCGTGCTGACCGCGGGCGGTCCGGTCGACCAGACCCACGTCTTCGCCACTTGGGCCTTCAGGCTCGGCATCGAGTCGGGCGACATTCCGCTGGGTGCCAGCGTGTCGCTGTTCATGGTGCCGATCCTCGGCATCTGTGCCGTGCTCATCCTGCGCGACATCCAGCAGCGCGGGACCGAAGGCTGATGGCCAGCACCGCGACGGCCACGTCCAGCGCTCTCCCGGCGCCGGTCGGCAGCATCAGCCGCGACCGCCGGCGCGCGCTCCTGTGGTCGTACGTGTTCCTGGTGCTGTTCGCGGTGTTCTTCCTGATGCCGCCGCTGTACATGCTGGTGACGTCGCTCAAGAGCAGCGCGGAGATCTCGTCGGCCTCCAACCCGTGGTGGGTGTTCAGCCCGACGCTCGACAACTACGTCGCCCTGCTGACGTCGAACCAGTACCTGACGTTCTTTCGCAACTCGGCGCTGGTGTCGGTGGCGGTGGTGGCGATCACGATGGTGGTCAGCATCCTCGCCGCCTTCGCGCTGGCGCGCATGAAGTTCTGGGGCTCGGCAACGCTGGCCACCGGCGTCTTCCTGACCTACCTGGTGCCCGACACGCTGCTGTTCATCCCGCTGTTCAAGATCTTCGCCTGGGTCTACGAGGTCACCGACATCCAGCTGATCAACCGCTGGTGGGTGCTGATCCTGCTGTACCCGACGCTGACGGTGCCGTTCTGCACCTGGATCATGATCGGCTACTTCGCGTCGATCCCGAAGGAGCTCGACGAGGCGGCGCTGATCGACGGTGCCACCTGGCTGCAGACGCTGACTCGCATCTTCCTGCCGGTTGCGCTGCCGGGCGTCATCGCCGCCACCATCTTCGCGTTCACCGTCAGCTGGGCGCAGTTCCTCTATCCGCTGGCGTTCACGACATCGGCCGACCAGCTGGTGCTGCCCGCGGGCATCGTCACCACGCTGATCAAGGGCGACGTCTACAACTGGGGGCAGATCATGACGGGGGCACTGCTCGGTGCCGCGCCGCCGCTGCTGATTTACGCCTTCCTGATGGACTACTACATCGCTGGCCTGACGGCGGGCGCCACCAAGGGCTGAGAGAGTCGATGGCACACGTCGCGCTGCACAAGCTGGTCAAGAAATACGACGACACGCTGGCCGTGCGCGGCATCGACCTCGACATCGTCGACAAGGAGTTCGTCGTGCTGGTCGGCCCGTCGGGCTGCGGCAAGAGCACGACCTTGCGCATGATCGCCGGGCTCGAGGACATCACCGGCGGCGAGGTGACGATCGGCGGCGCGGTCGTCAACGACGTGCCGCCGAAGGACCGCGACATCGCGATGGTGTTCCAGAACTATGCGCTGTACCCGCACATGACGGTGTACGAGAACATGTCGTTCGGCCTGCGCCTGAAGCGCATGTCGAGGAGCGACATCGACCAGCGCGTGCAGAGCGCGGCGCGCATCCTCGACATCACCGAGCTGCTGCAGCGCAAGCCCAAGCAGCTGTCGGGCGGCCAGCGCCAGCGCGTCGCGATGGGCCGCGCGATCGTGCGCGACCCCAAGGTGTTCCTGTTCGACGAGCCGCTGTCGAACCTCGACGCCAAGCTGCGCGTGCAGATGCGCACCGAGATCAAGAAGGTCCACCAGAAGGTGTTGACGACGACGGTCTACGTCACGCACGACCAGGTCGAGGCGATGACGCTCGCCGATCGGGTGGTGGTGATGAACGGCGGTCTGATCGAGCAGGTCGGCGCTCCCAACGAGCTGTACCACGCGCCGGCGACCAAGTTCGTGGCTGGCTTCATCGGGTCGCCGGCGATGAACATGATCCCGTGCCGGCTCGAGGGGTCGGATGGCGCGTTGTCGGTGCGGCTGACCGACGAGGTCGCGCTGCCGGTGCCTCCCGCCGCCGCCGCGCGCTACCAGCCGCATCTGCAGAAGAGCCGGCTGCTGCTGGGGCTGCGGCCGGAGCACCTGACCGAAACACGGCGCCACGTCGAGCCCGGGCAGCATGCGTTCGACGTTGTGCTCGATGTCATCGAGCCGATGGGCATGGAGACGCTGGTCTACTTCACGATGAATGGCGTGGCGGTGTGCGGTCGCGTCAACCCGTCGGCGGCCGTGCGCACCGGCGGGCGCGCATCGCTGCTCGCCGACATGACGCACATGCACCTGATCGACGACGAGACCGGCAAGGTGCTCTGATCCGGCGAGCGGGGTTCGAGCGCGGACGAAGCGCCGCACGCGACGATGCCTGCCGACCCCTGGCGCGGCACGATAGTCGCAGTTTGGGCAAGATCGCGCCATGCGCTCACTCCCTGCCATCGTTCGAAGCCTGGTCCTCGAGTCGCTGCTGCCGTCGTCGG
>DASTZF010000178.1:0-13270 GCA_035764445.1 Burkholderiaceae bacterium | reverse complement strand
GCGTGCGCGCGTCGACATGCGGCCGATGATACGCGCTGCGGCCCGATCGTGCGGGACCCGGCTTCGCTCAGCGGCTCAAGGCTGCGCGCTCACTGCCTTCAGGTTGTCCTCCGAGTTGCGATCGATGCGCTTGTTGTAGGGATCGATGCCGGCCCACGCGGGTGCCTTGTCGAGCGTCAGCGTGAGGGTCTGCTTGCCGCTGACGATGCGCCGGCGCGACAACGCGAGCACCGAATCGGCCGCAAACCCGGTCTTGCCGGGTTCGACACTGAACGCGCCGACGTCGATCTCTTCGTCGAGCGGCGCTTCGGTCTCTTCGCCCTTGCCGTCGGCATAGCGCTTGTGCGCCTCGATCTCCAACGTCAGCGCGTGGCGACCATCGGGCAACGCGCGCGTGGTGGCCGCCAGGGTCTTGAGGTCGAGCAGCGTGATCCTCTCGAACAGATCGGTGATCAGCGCGTCGTGCTGCGGCCCGGCCTGCTCGCGCAGGATCGCCAGGAAATCGCGCGGGTTCGGATACGGCGGCACCTTGAACGCATAGCGCTGCAGCAGCGCCGCGAGCGCACGGTCGACCACCGCCTCGCCGACCACGTCCTTCAGCCAGTACATCGCCAGCGACCCTTTGTTGTAGTGGATGTAGGGCTGGTTCTCGACGCGCGCCAGCGGCAGCTCCTCGACCACCTCGCCGCCGCGCGCGCGCAGGTAGCGGTCGAGCTCGTACTTCAGGAAGCGCCGGATCTGGTCCTTGCCGTACATCCTCTCCATCACCAGCAGCGCCGAATACTGCGCGAAGGTCTCGACCAGCATCGTCGCGCCCTGCTGGTCGGCGGGCACCAGCTGGTGGCCCCACCACTGGTGCGCGATCTCGTGCGCGGTGACATATGTCACCATGTCGATCTTGGTGTCGTCGCTCGGATGCGCGATGAAGCCGATCGCCTCGGAGTAGGGGATCGTGTTGGCGAAGCTCTGCGCGAAGGTGGCGTAGGCCGGGAACTCGAGGACGCGCGCCTGCTTGAACTGGAAAGTGCTGAAGCGCTCGCCGAACATCTGCAGCGACAGCTTCATCGCCTGCAGCATGCGCGCCACGTTGTACGGGTGATCCGGGTGGTAGTACACCGCGAGCGCCACGTCGCCCTGCTTGCCTTTCCAGACGTCGCGCTCGACCGCGTAGCGAGCCGACTGGATCGAGTAGAAGTGGTTGATCGGCGCGTCGGGCACGAAATGCACCGTGCGGCGCCCGTCGGCGACGCGCTCGCTCACCGTCTGGCCCGGCGCGATCGGTGCCTGGTCGGCGTCGGTCGTCACCGTGATGTCGGCGCGCACGAAGTCGCTGTCGTGGCGAAAGCCGCTGAAGACGCGCGCGCCGTCGTCCTCGAGCTTGGGTGGCCGCAGGTCGGGTGCCAGGCCGTGCTTGCGGCGCTTGCTGCGCTCCTTCAGGAACGGGTCGCGCTGCGGGCCAAACGACGGCGTGATCTCGCTGTTGTCGATGAAGGTGCCGTTCTCGACCACGCGCGTCAGCGGCGCACCGTTGGTGAAGCCGCGCTCCTCGAGCGTGGTGCGAAACGTCAGCTCGCGCGACTCGCCTGGCGCCAGTGGTGTGGCCAGCGTGTAGATGCGGTAGTGGAACAGCGGCCACTCCTGCTTCAGCGTGGCACCTGCGAGATCGAAGGCGTCGAGCCGGGTGCGCTCGCCCCACTGCACGTGGACGTCGCTGATCGGCACGCCGCGCGGGTTGTCGATCGTGTAGCGGCCGCTGGTCAGCGCGCGCGTCTCGCGCGGGTACAGCTGCACGTCGACCGTGACCGCGGTGATGCGCGGGTGCGACAGCTGCTCGAACGGCAGCAGCGTCTTCTCCATCTCGGCGGCGAGCTGCTCGCGCTGCGGCGCGGTGACGTAGCGGTTGATCACGTTGGTGTTGACGTACACCCAGACGCCGAGGCCGATCCACGCGACGGTGGCCACCACCAGCAGCGCGAGCGCGGGGCCGCGCAGGCGCAGCTTCAACTGCGCCAGCCGCGGCCGCAGCGCCACCGTGGCGCCGCGCCGCCACAGCGCATATGCCAGCACCGCGAGGATGGTGGCGAACGCACTCCAGTAGGCGAGCAGCCACCAGGCACCGATCCAGAAGTGGCCGAGCCGATTCATGTCCGACAGCGGCACCGGCGGCGTGCCGGCGTAGTTGTAGAGGTTGTGCTCGAAGCCGGCCGAGGCGAGCGCGATCGACGCCACCAGCTGCAGCAGCATCAACGCCCAGCCGATGAACTTCTGCGACACCAGCACCTGCACGAACACGCTGAGCACCGCCAGCAGCAGCGCCGCCACCGTGGTGGGCAGCACGTACCACAGCGCATACGCGGCGGCGTCGATCGCCGTGTAGCCCTTCAGCAGCTGCACTGCGGCGGCGCTGAGCGCGGCCACCACGCCGGTGGCCAGCAGCACCAGCGTGATCGCCACGATCTTCGGCGCCAGGTGGGCCCAGTCGGGCGCCGCGGTGGCGTCGACGATCTCGTGCATGCGGCGCTCGCGATCGCGCCACACGAGATCGCCGCCGTAGTAGATGGCGATCAGGATCGGCATGATCGTGAACGCGCCGTTCAGCGCCTCGATCATCAACCGCGTCACCGGGTACGACGGGCTGCCGTAGAGCTCGCCGGAGAACCAGCACGCCGCGCCGGCGTTGATCAATCCGATCAGCAGCAGCACGAAGAACGTCGGGCTCCGGAACACGAACGCCATGTCGAACCTCGCCAGCGCCCACAGCTGCGCACGCCGCGTCGCCGCGTCGGCGCGAGGTGCGGGCAGCGTGGCGGCGCTGCGGCGCGCGGGCACCGGCTCGTCGTCGGCGGATGCGGCGGCGCTGCCGGCGCGCTCGGCATAGCGAAAGCGCCACGCCGCGAGCGCGAACAGCGCGAGGCCCACGCCGCTCCACAGCAGCCGATTGGCCAGCAGCGCGCCGCTGAGCGGCGGCAGCTGCGCGTTGCGCTCGGCCGCCGTCCAGTAGCGGGTGGCGACCGCGATCGCCGACTGACCGTACGGATCGAGCAGCGACGTCACGGCGTCGAAGCGCGTGTCGCGCAGCAGGCTGCGCATCACGATGTAGAGCACCAGCATCGCCGCCGCGCCGACGTACGTCCACATCAGCGAGCGGGTCGCGGTGGCGAGCGCGAAGAACACCGCCGCGGTGATCAACAGCGTCGGCAGGCCGAATCCGAACAGCACCGTGAGGTAGTCCGACAGCCGGAACGGCCCGATCTTCTCCGGGTCCTGCCACGGCATCAGCACGCCGATGGCGATGGCCAGCGGGATCACCGCCATCACCAGCAGCGCGGCGGCCACCGCGCCGGCGAAGCGACCCACCAGGTAGTCCCACTTGCCGACCCGCGTCGAGCGCAGGATCGGCGCGAAGCCGGTCTCGTCGTCGCGGATCACGACGCCGGCCACCATCGCGACGACGATGAAGCCGGTGAACAGGCTCATGATCGACAGCGTCTGCAGGATCGCGAACGGCGCGTTGATGTGCACGTTGCCGCGGCTGCCGATCTGCACCTGGTCAACCGTGACCGAGCCGAAGGTGAGCAGGAAGAAGATCAGGCAGCCGATCCAGAACACCGGGCTCCTGACCTGGTAGCGCCACTCGAAGCCGGCGATGTGTCGCAGCATGGTTCGAGCTCGCTCAGGCGGCGCGCGCCGGCGCTGCGGCCACCGCGCGCTCGCGGCTCAGCGTCGCGAAATAGACGTCCTCCAGCCCGGCGCTGACCGGCTGGAAGCGTGGCTCGGGGCGCTCGTCGCACAACACGTGGATCTGCGTGCGACCGCCGCTCAGGCGCGTCGAGATGATCTGGAACTGCTTGTTCAGCGACGTCAGCTCCGACTTGTCGACGCCGAGGCTGAACACGCGGCCCTCGAGCGAGCCGATCAGCGCGGCTGGCGTGTCGTGCGCGACGATGCGGCCCTCGACCAGGATCGCCATCCGCGAGCACAAGTCGGTGACGTCGTCAACGATGTGCGTCGACAGGATCACGACGCGGCTCTCGCCGACCTCGGCCAGCAGGTTGTTGAATCGGTTGCGCTCCTCGGGGTCGAGCCCGGCTGTCGGCTCGTCGACGATGATCAGCTGCGGGTTGCCGATCAGCGCCTGCGCGATGCCGAAGCGTTGCCGCATGCCGCCGGAGAAGCCGGCGATCGCCTTCTTGCGCACCTCCCACAGGTTGACCTGCTGCAGCAGCGCTTCGACGGTCTCCTTGCGCTCGCTGCGCGCCGCCACGCCCTTGAGCACCGCGAGGTGGTCGAGCATCGCGAGCGCCGACACGCGCGGGTAGACACCGAAGTCCTGCGGCAGGTAGCCCAGTGTCGCGCGCAGGGCAGCGGGCTGCGCGCGAATGTCGATGTCGCCGAAACGCAGCGATCCCGAGGTCGGGATCTGCAGCGTCGCCAGGCAGCGCATCAGCGACGACTTGCCGGCGCCGTTGGGGCCGAGCAGCCCGAACATGCCGCGCGGAATCTCGAGCGTCACGCTGTCGAGTGCACGCGTGCCGTTGGGGTAGACATGGGTCAGCTGCTGGATCGACAGCATGGAGGGCTCCGAAAGGCAACGCGCCGCACTGTCGTGCAAAGGGTCGCGGCGGGCAAGGGCGGCGCGATAAACTGCAGCGGCAGCGGGACAGACGCGTGCGCTGGCGGATGCAAGTGACGCGATCGAGGTCCCGCGTCATCAACACTGCCCGCGGGTGCCACATGAGTGACACGGCCGTTCAATCCCCGATGATCCTGCGCAGGCTCGGCGTCGCGTGCGCGGCCGCTCCGCTGTTGGCGTGCGGCGGCTTGCCGGCGGGCGATGGCGGTGCCGACGCGGTCGACGCGGTCGACACGCTGGTGGTGATCTACGCCGAGAACCGCGCGTTCGACACGCTGTACGGTCTGTTCCCCGGTGCCAACGGCATCCCGGGCCTGAACCCGAGCGCGGTCGGCGCCTATGTGCCGCAGAAGGACTTCGACGGCACGGTGCTGCCGACGCTGCCGCCCACCTGGGGCGGGCTCACCGCCAACGGCCAACCGGTGACGATGACGCAGGCGCAGAGCGCCGGCATGCCGAACAAGCCGTTTCGCATCGACGATCCGGCAGGCCTCAACGGCAGCAGTGTCGTGGTGTCGCAGGCGATCAACACGCGCGACCTGGTGCATCGCTTCTACAGCAACATCATGCAGATCGGTGACGGCAGCAACGATCGCTTCGCCGCCTACTCCGACGCCGGCGGCCTCGCGATGGGGTACTACGACGGCAGCAGCATGAAGCTGTGGCAGATCGCCAAGCAGTACACGCTGGCCGACAACTTCTTCATGGGGGCGTTCGGCGGCTCGTATCTCAATCACCATTACCTGATCTGCGCCTGCGTGCCGGTGGTGCCCGACGTCGACGCGTCGCCGAGCAAGAGCCTGGTCACCGACCTCGAGGTCGACGCGCGCGGGCGCTTCGTGCGCATGACGCCAGCGGCCAACATGCCGGCGTCGTCGCTGTCGGGTGCGCCGCGCTACAAGCTCGACGGCGCGCTGACGCCGAAAGAACCCAATGGCTCGGCGTACACGATCAACACGATGCAGCCGCCGTATCAGCCGAGCGGCAATCCACCGGCGGCCGACGGCGACACGCGCTATGCCGACCCCGCGGCGCCGAGCACGCTGGTGCCGCAGACAATGGCCACCATCGGCGACCGCCTCGACGCCAAGGGCGTGTCGTGGGCCTGGTACGGCGGCGCGTGGGCCAAGGCCAGCGGCGGCACGGCCGCGGCGCGCAGCGTGATCTATCGCGGCCGCGAGAACTTCCAGCCGCATCACCAGCCGTTCAACTACTTCGCGAACTTCGACCCGCAGCGCCACCAGGACCGGCGCGGCGCGCACCTGCTCGATTTCGACTCGCGCTTCTTCGCCGACGCCGACGCGGGGAGGCTGCCGCAGGTGACGTTCTACAAGCCGCAGGGCAACCTGAATCAGCATCCCGGGTACGCCAACATGACCGACGGCGACGCTCACATCGCCGAGGTGATCGAGCGACTGCAGAAGAGCCCGCAGTGGCCCAAGATGCTGATCGTCGTCAGCTACGACGAGAACGGCGGCTCGTGGGACCACGCGCGCGTGCCCAAGGGCGACCGCTGGGGCCCGGGCACCCGCATCCCGGCGATCATCGTGTCGCCGCTGGCCAAGCAAGGATTCGTCGACAAGACGCAGTACGACACCGGGTCGATCCTGCGCTTCATCACGCGGCGCTGGAAGCTCGAGCCGCTGCCAGGCGTGCAGCTGCGCGACGAGGCGCTCAAAGCCAACGGCTCGCCGCCGATGGGCGACCTCAGCGCCGCGCTGCGCGCACCGCGCTGAAGCGCGCGTGCGGCTTGTCCTACAACAGCGCGCTCCGCGCGCCGATCGTCGGCCGCCGACGCGAAGCGGATAAACGGACATGTGGCGTCGGCGTCGATCGACGGCCTCGCGCCGCGCAACCATCTGCAGGAGGTATTCAATGAAGTCATCCGTTGCCACCACCAGCGACATCATTTCGTCGGACAAGGTCGAAGGCACGACCGTCTACAACCCCGCCGGCGACAAGCTGGGCTCGGTCGATGATCTGATGATCGACAAGCTGTCGGGACAGATCCGCTACGCGGTGCTCGAGTTCGGCGGCTTTCTGGGCATCGGCACCGACCGCTATCCGCTGCCGTGGAACATGCTGAAGTACGACACCCAGAAGGAAGGCTACGTGGTGCCGCTGGACAAGAAGAAGCTCGAGCAGGCGCCGCGTTATCCGGAGGAAGAAGTGCCCGACTACACGCCCGACTACGGTCGCCGCGTCTACAACTACTACGGCATGGACTGGTAGGCGGCAGCGTCCGCTCCGAACCGAGCATACCGTGCAGGGCCGGCCCGCAAGGGCCGGCCCGCTTTCGTTCTGAGTCTTCGCACCGGGCTTACCCGCTGCAACGCGCGACGACGGCGATGGCACCATCGCTCCCACCGCGCGACGGGGGGCGGGCGCGGCGTCGATTCGACTCGCGGGGAGGCAACGTGAACGATCTGGTCTATCCACGCGAGCGTGTGCTGGGCGTCTTCACGTTGCTGATCGGTGCGCTGATCTGGCTGCTGCTGGTGATCGGCACCTTTGGCGGCGCGCTGCTCGCGCTGCTGCTGGGGTTCGTCGTCTACCTGTTCGTCCACTCGACGTTGATAGCCCACGTCAAAGGCAATGGCGTCGCGCTGTCGGAGGCTCAGTTCCCCGACCTGCACGCGCAGTTCGTCGCCTGCTGTGAGCAGCTGCAGATGACGCGGCGGCCGCAGGCCTACGTGATGAACGGCAACGGCGGCCTCAACGCCTTCGCGACCAAGTTCCTGCGCTCGCAGTACCTGGTGCTGCTGTCGGACGTGATCGACGCAATGAAGCAGCACCCCGACGGCGTGCGCTTCTACATCGGCCACGAGCTCGGCCACCTGCGCATGAAGCACCTGAGCTGGCAATTCCTGCGCTGGCCGGTGCTGTGGCTGCCGCTGGTGGGCGCGGCCTATTCGCGCGCCCGCGAGAGCACGTGCGACCGTCATGGGCTGGCATGCAGCAGTTCGCCCGACAACGCCGCGCGCGCGATCGCCGCGCTGGCGGCCGGCGGCGAGCGCTGGCAGCAGCTCGATGTCAAGGCCTACCTCGAGCAGGCGCGGTCGACCTCCGGCTTCTGGATGTCGTTCCACGAGCTGACCGGGGCCTATCCGTGGCTCACCAAGCGCGTCTGGCGAGTGGTCGATCGCAATACGCCGCCGCCCAAGCGCCATCGCCTCGCCTACGTGCTGGCGGCGTTCGTGCCCTATGCGGGGCGGCTCGGCGGCGGCTTCGGGGTGCTGATCCTCGTCTACGTCATCGCGGTGCTGGCGGCGGTCGCCATCCCGGCGTATCAGGACTACGTTGCGCGCGCGCATTTCGCGCAGGTGGTGGTGCAGACACAAGCCGCGCGCGACGCGCTCGGTGCGTTCTACCTGCGCCAGGAGCGCGTGCCCGAGTCGCTGCAAGAGGCCGGCGTGCCCAACTACCTGCCTGGCGGCGGTGAACTGGCGCTCGACCAGGACCAGATGATCCTGACGGTGAGCACGCCGCGCGGCACGCTGATCTTCACACCGTCGGAGGCCGGCGAGAATCGCATCGAGTGGACCTGCGGCCCCGGTCCCGACGTGCGGCCGAGCCAGATGCCGCCGGCGTGTCAGGGCGACCCGCTGCCGTCGGCCAAGTGAGCGATCAGGTCGCGCCGACGAAGGTCAGCCGCGTGATCTCCGACGGCGCGCCGAAGCGCAGCGGCGGCCCCCAGTAGCCGGTGCCGCGGCTGGTGTAGATCCACAGCTGCTGCAGGCGGTGCAGCCCGGCGGTGTAGGGCTGCTGCAGCTTCACGAACAGGTTCCACGGCCAGTACTGCCCGCCGTGCGTGTGACCCGATAGCTGCACGTCGAAGCCCGCTTGCGCGGCGGCCTCGGCGCTGCGCGGCTGGTGCGCCAGCAGCACCCGCAGTCCCGCGTCGAGGGGCGCACCATCGATCGCGCGCTGCGGGTCGCTGCGGTGCTGCGGGTCGAAGTGGTGCGCGCTGGTGTCGGCGACGCCGGCCATCACCAGCTGCGCGCCCTGGTGGCGCAGCACCACGTGCTCGTTGAGCAGCACCTGCACGCCGAGCCGCCTGAGCTCGGCGATCCACTCGTGCGCACCGCTGTAGTACTCGTGGTTGCCGGTGACGAAGAAAGTGCCGTGCCGCGATCGCAGCGCGGCCAGCGGCGCCACGTGCGGCGCCAGGTCGTGCACGCGGCCATCGACCAGGTCGCCCGTGACGGCCACCGCATCGGCGCGCAGCGCGTTGACCGCGTCGACGATGCGGGACACGTACGGGCCCTTGATCGTCGGCCCGACGTGAACGTCGCTGATCTGCGCGATCGTGAATCCGTGCAGCGCCGTGGGCAGCCCGGCCACCGGCACCTCCACCTCGCGCACGCGGGCGGTGCGTCGCGCGTTGACGAAGCCGATCGCCACCATCACCAGCGCCGCACACGGCACCCCCAATGCCGTCCAACCGACGAGGCCGTCGATGTGCAGCGGCCAGGCGAGCAGCAGCACCACGTCGCGCAACAGCGTCAGCACCAGCAGCGTCGAGAACAGGCCCAAGGCCAGCATGCCGGCCCACGACGCGCGATCGGCGGTCGTGCGGTTGCGCGAGCGGCGACCGAAGAAGCCGAGCGGGATCAGGATCGCCGAGGCAACCAGCAGCGCGATGAACGCCAGCGCCGACACCGACCCCGGCAGATCCGGCGCGATGCGCCAGCCGATGTACAGGTGCAGCAGCGCGTTGAGCCAGAGGGCAAACATCGCGCTCAGATGGTGCCATGCACGAACGCTTCAAGCCTGCTGGCACCCGACCGGGAGACCCCTTGGATGTAAACAGATCTGTTTACTTGTCGGCGGCGTTCGGTTAGCGTGCGTCTCCGATCCCCACAAGGCCGGAGTCCGTGTGTCGAAGCTGCAAGCCCTCAAACCCGCGCTGCCGATCCTGATCGGCGCGTCGTTGATGCTGAGCCTGGCGATGGGGCTGCGTCAAAGCCTGGGGCTGTTCATGCCCGACCTGACCAAGGACATCGGCATCTCCGTGTCCGACTTCACGTTGGCGATCGCGATGCAGAACTTGGTGTGGGGCGTGCTGCAGCCGCTGGCCGGTGCGTGGGCGGTGCGCTGGGGCTTCCGGCCGCTGATGATGGGCGGCTCGCTGCTGTATCTGCTGGGCCTGATCATGCTGGCCGTGTCGCACGGCACCTTCGGTGTCATGGTCGGCGCCGGGCTGGCGATCGGCGCGGCGATGGCGTGTACCGGCCCCGCGCTGGCGATGGCCACCGCGGCGCGCCCGGTCAGCGTGGCGCTGCGCAGCGCCACGCTGGGCGCGGTGTCCGCAGCGGGCTCGCTCGGTGCACTGCTGTCGGCTCCGATCGGCCAGGCGCTCAACCAGGCCTACGGCTGGCGCATCGGGCTGTGGGGCTTCGTCGTGATCGCGTTGGTGATGCTGCCGGCCGCGTGGTACGCGGGCAAGGTCGATCGGGTGCCGCTGCCGCCGTCGCCGGGCAAGCTCGATCAGAGCGCCGGCGCCGCGCTCGGCGTGGCGCTGAAGCACGCGCCGTTCCTGATCCTCACCACCGCGTACTTCGTGTGCGGCATGCAGCTGGTCTTCCTGACCACGCACCTGCCGTCGTACCTGCAGATCTGCGGCATGGACCCGATGCTGAGCGCGCAGGCGCTCGGCGTGATCGGCGGCTTCAACGTGCTGGGCAGCCTGTTCTTCGGCTGGGCCGGCGGGCGCTGGAACAAGCTGGTGCTGCTCGGGCTGATCTATTTCCTGCGCTCGCTGGCGTTGTGGTGGTACTTCGCATCGCTGCCGACGCCTGGCGGCACACTGGTGTTCGCGGCCATCATGGGCTTTCTGTGGCTCGGCGTCGGGCCGCTGGTGGCCGGCTGGGTCACCGACGTGTTCGGTCTGCGCTGGCAGGCGATGCTCGGTGGCGTGGCGTTCGTCAGCCATCAGATCGGCAGCTTCGTCGGCGCGTTCGGCGGCGGCGTGCTGTACGACCTGCTCGGCTCGTACACGACGGCGGTCCAGGTCGGTGTGGCCACCGGGCTGGCGGCCGGCATCGTGCAGATCGGCTTCGCGCTGCACCGCTCGAGCCAGGTGCGCTTCGCGGCCACGTGAGGCTGCGCCGCGCGGGTGGGCGAGCCGATGAACGCCACAGTGCACGCCAGCGGTCCCGTGCCGATGCACGAGCGCGTCCTCGATGCCGCCGATCGGCTGTTCTATGCGCATGGCATCCAGAGCATCGGCGTCGATGCGGTGGTGCTCGAGGCGGGTATCAGCAAGCGCACGCTGTACAAGCACTTCGGCTCGCGCGAGCAGCTGATCGCGGCTTACCTCGAGCGGCGCGGCGCACGCCAGCCCGAGGTGCCGAAGCCGGGCGACGAGCTGCATGAGATCCTGGGCGTGTTCCGGCGCTTCGAGCGCTGGTTCGCGAGCGAAACCTTCCGTGGCTGTCCGTTCTCCAACGCGATCGCCGAGCTCGGCGGCTATCCGGCGCATCCGGCGCTGGCGGTGGCGCGCGACATCAAGGCGCGCAACACCGCCTGGTTCGAGGTGCGGCTGCGCGCGCTCGGCGTCGCGCAGCCCGGCGCACTGGCGACGCAGCTGTCGATCCTCGTCGAGGGCGCGGTGACGCTGGCGGTGCAGCGCCACGCCGACGGCAGTGCGCCGCAGGTCGCGCGCGCCGCCGGCGCCGCCGCGCGCGCGCTGCTCGCGCACGCCGGCGTGGCGCTCGACGACCTTGCCCCGTAGCGGCACGGCAAAAGACCGATACTCGCCGCCATGAGCCCGTCCACCACCCACGCCGTCGACTACGTCGGCCCCACCGTGCGCCAACTGCGCGCCGACCTCGCGCTCGCGCTGCGCGCCGCGGCGCATCACGGTCTCGGCGAAGGCGTCTGCAACCACTTCAGCGTCGAGCTGCCCGACGGCTCGGGCCGCTTCCTGCTGAACCCGCGCGGGCTGTTGTGGAGCGAGGTGCAGGCCGACGACATCGTGCTGGTCGACGCGCATGGCGAGCGGCTGGCCGGCACGCGCAAGGTCGAGCCGACCGCGATGTTCATCCACGCTGCGGTTCACCGCGTCGCCGGCAAAGCCTGCGTGCTGCATACCCACATGCCGTTCGCCACCGCGCTCACGCTGACCAGCGACCGCGGCCTCGACACCACGCTGTCGCAGAACGCGATGCGCTTCCACGGCCGCATCGCGTTCGACGACCAGTACAGCGGGCTGGCGCTCGACACCGCCGAGGGCGAGCGCATCGCGCGCGCGATGGGCGACGCCGATGTCGCGTTCCTCGGCAACCACGGCGTGATCGTGTGCGGCGAGCGCGTCGACCACGCCTACGACGACCTGTACTACCTCGAGCGCGCGTGCATGCACCAGGTGCTGGCGCAGCAGACCGGCCGGCCGCTGAAGCCCGTGGCAACGGATCTCGCCGCGCGCGTGGCGGCGCAGTGCTGCGGCGAGCGTCTGTAGTCGGAGCTGTTCTTCGAGGCGCTGCGCCGCACGCTGTGATGCGCGGCGTCAGGCCGAGCTGATCAGGCCGCGCAGAAGCGACTCGCTGGCAAGGTCAGCTGGATAGAACAGCTCGATGCACAGCTCCTCGAGCGTCACGTCCAGTGGCGAGCCGAAGAACGTCCGGGTCGTGAACAGCGATGCGCGACCGACCGGCAGCTCGACGATGAACGGCACCAGCAGCCGGGGTGCCGGCACGAACGACGGGTCGCGCCGCTCGCGCAGCGCCTGCACGTTCGGATAGCCGTTGACCTCGCGCTCGAGTGCGACCAAGCCCGGATCGGCCGTCTTGGTCGCCTCGCGCTGCAACACGTCGATCAAGTGGCCGCCCCAGTCATCGAAGTTGACGGTGACCTTGGCGAAGCCCTCGGGATGCAGCCCGGCGCGGATCACGTTCAGCGGCGGCCCTTGCAGATGCGCCGGCAGCAGCGCCGCCAGCGCTTGCGCGGCGCGGTTGGCCAACAGCACGTTCCACGCGCGGTCGAGCACCACGCCGGGGTAGGGGTCGTGCGCGCCGATCAGGCGTTGCAGCGCGCCGCGCACCTGGTCCATCGCCGTCGCGTTGAGCCGGCCTTCGGGGTAGCGCGGCGCGTACCCGGCGGCCAGCAGCAGGCGGTTGCGCTCGCGCAGCGGCATCTCCAGCCGCTCGGCCAGCGCGGTCAGCAGCTCGGGGCTCGGCCGCGAGCGCCCGGTCTCGACGAAGCTCAGGTGGCGCGGCGACACGCCGGTGTCGAGCGCGAGGTCGAGCTGCGACAGCCGGCGCCGCGTGCGCCAGTCGCGCAGCAGCGTGCCGATCGACTCGGCGTCGTTGGCGCGGGTGACGCGTTGCGGCGTGCTCATCGTGGATCGGCGTCGGCAGCCGGCCAGCGGCGCAGCAACAGCGCGACGCCGGCGGACAGCAGCGCGAGCATCGCATGGCTGGCCACCGCCGCGTCGCTGCTCGAGCGCTGCGCGAGCCCGAAGTACAGCGATCCGATGATCGCCACGCCGAGCGCGTTGCCGAGCCACTGCACGCTGCCGACGACGCCACCGGCGATGCCGGCTCGAGCCAGTGGCACCGCGCCCACCGCGCGCGCGACCAGCGGGCTCATCACGACGCCGAACGCGCCGCCGGTGAACAGCAACACCGGCAGCAG
>DASTZF010000177.1:0-17945 GCA_035764445.1 Burkholderiaceae bacterium | reverse complement strand
CCGAGGAGCGGGGTGGCGTGCCCCGCGCCGGCGCCGGAATGTTGAAGCCGGAGCGGGGCGCGCCACCTCGCTCCGAGCGCACGGCTCAGGAAGTCAGACCGAGAAGCTCGACCCGCAGCCGCAGGTCGTCGTCGCGTTCGGGTTCTTGATCACGAACTGGGCGCCCTGGAGGTCGTCCTTGTAGTCGATCTCGGCGCCGGTCAGGTACTGCAGGCTCATCGCGTCGATCAGCAGCGTGACGCCGTTCTTGGTCATCTGCGTGTCGTCTTCGTTGATCGCTTCGTCGAACGTGAACCCGTACTGGAAGCCCGAGCAACCACCCCCCTGCACGAACACGCGCAGCTTCAGCTCGGGATTGCCCTCTTCGTCGACCAGCTCCTTGACCTTGGCGGCCGCGCTGTCGGTGAAGATCAGCGGCGCAGGCATCTCTTGTGCGGTTTCGGCGACGGCGTTCATGGCGGCTCCTTCAACGACCCATGCAGTGTAGGCCAAAGGTCGATACAGCCTGCGCCCGGGGTCTTCCCCTGAGCTGGGGCCTGACGCGGCCGATTCAAGCGCCGCCGTTGGACGCCGCCAGCACCAGCGGCGCCCGTTCGGCCGCCTTCAGCGGCCGCAACTCGCCGTCGACCTGGGCGCCCTGGTGCATCTCCAGGGCCTCATAGCGGATGTCGCCCACCACACGCGCCTTGGGTTGCAGCTCGAGCAGCTCGTGCGATTCGATCGGCCCCTGCACCTCGCCGTTGACGATCACGTGGGCCGCGTGCAGGCGCCCGATGACCTTGGCCTTCTCGCTGACCACCACCAGGCTGGGCACGCCGTCGCCGGCGATCACGTCGCCGCGCACTTCGCCGTCGATGCGCAGACCGTCGGTGAACCGGATCTCGCCCTGCAGCACCGACCCTTCGCCGATCAACGTCCGGATCGGAGGCTGCGCCTTCTTGGTGTTGAACATCGCTCAATCCTCCAACGAATCGAACGGCACCGCGGCAGCAGCGCCAGTCACAGTTGCACCACCTGGGTCGCCTTCACATCGCCGGCCTGGTCGAGCACCTTGACCTGCAATGTCTTGACAACCGCTTGCTCCGGGTACTCCAGCATCCCTTCGACGCGCGCGTACTGCTTCAGCAGCAGCTTGGCGCCGCCGGGCATCGACAGCGTCCAGGGTTGCCCATCCACGGTACCGGCCAGCGTCAGTTCGTACTGACCGCTGAACTCGCTTTTCGCCTTGCCGTTCTGCATCACCAGCATCTGGTAGCGCAATTGTCCCGGTGCGCGTGCTTCGGCCTGCAAGGCCCGCACGGCCACCTTGTCGCTGCCCGACGGTGGGAACATGCGCTCGAAGAAGCTGAGGTCGCCTTTGAGCGCGAGATGCTCGGTCTCCAGCTCCTTCAGCTGCTGCGCCAGCCGCTCCTGCGTGGCACGTTCGGCCTTCAACAGACTCTCGGCGGAGTCGGCAACGCTTTGCGCCTTGTCGCGCTGCTCGCGCAACTGTTGCACTTCGACACGCAGCCGGATCAGCTCTTCCTTGGCGTCGCGCTCGAGGCCGGCGATGTCCTTGCCAAACTCGAACGCCCACAGACCGATCGCCGCCGAAAACCCGAACACCAGCGCGATCACCGCCCAGCGCAGCGGCCACGGCAAGTGGCGCGTCACGATGACGCGCGGCGCGCTGATCGATAGCCGGCGACGGAAAAGCTTCCAGCGCATGCGAAGAAGGGCAGGCTCAGAAACGAACGAGGCCGCATGGTAGCGGCCCGCGCCCGGATGGTGCGTCTCGAATTGCCCGGTTAACGCTTGCTGAACTGCTTGCGGCGGCGTGCGCCGTGCAATCCGACCTTCTTGCGCTCGACTTCGCGCGCGTCGCGCGTGACAAACCCCGCGCGGCTGAGGTCGGGTTTCAGCGCGGTGTCGTAGTCAATCAATGCGCGCGTGATGCCGTGGCGCACAGCGCCGGCCTGGCCCGACTCGCCGCCGCCGTGGACGTTGACCCGGATGTCGAACGCGCCGTCGTTGTTGGTGAGCATCAGCGGCTGCTTGACGACCATGATCGAGGTCTGGCGGCCGAAGTACTGCTCGACCGGCTTGCCGTTGACCGTGATCTCTCCCTTGCCCTTCTTCAGGAAGACGCGCGCCACCGAAGACTTGCGCCGGCCCGTGCCGTAGTTCCAATTGCCGATCATCGACGAACCTTTCAGATCTGCAGCGCGCGCGGCTGCTGCGCGGTGTGCGGGTGCGTGGCACCGCCGTACACCTTGAGCTTCTTGATCATGGCGTAGCCCAGCGGCCCCTTGGGCAACATGCCCTTGACTGCCTTTTGCAGCGCCCGCTCCGGGTGCTTGGCTTGCAGATCCTTGAAGCTGACCGAGTAGATGCCGCCCGGGTAGCCCGAATGGCGGTGGTACATCTTCTGTTCGGCCTTGTTGCCGGTGACGCGGATCTTGGACGCGTTGACGACGATGATGAAATCGCCGGTGTCGACGTGAGGCGTGTAGATGGCCTTGTGCTTGCCGCGCAATCGGAGTGCCACTTCGCTGGCAACACGTCCGAGCACCTTGTCGGTGGCATCAAGCACAAACCACTCGTGCTTCACCTCGGCCGGTTTGGCGCTGAAGGTTTTCATGAGTGACTTTCGCTGACCGCGCGCCGCCTCGCGCGAGAACTTCGGCGGCCGACTCCGCGCCGATCGCCGGGGCGCCGCTTGTGGCTGCAGCCTCCCGTCGATCTGTTGGCTCGGGCCCCCGCCAGCGGGGAAAGCCGGGCAGTATAGCCGAGTGCCGGTCCCCGCCCGCGGACGCCAATGGACTCGTCCACCCACGCTGCGGCAGCAAACTTTCGGTAGGATCAGGGTAAACCCTCATATCGGTACGATGACTTCACCCGAATTCAGCGCGACCTCAACCGTCGCTGCCCAGTCGCCCGCCCCCGGCGAGCGCCCACCGCACAGCTGGGTGCCGATCCGTTCGCTGGCTCCGCGCCATCGCGATCGCATCGCGGCGCACCTGCTGGAGTTGCCCGAGGGTGACCGCTACCTGCGATTCGGCTACGTCGCGTCGGACGATCAGATCAAGCACTACGTCGACCAGCTCGACTTCGAGCGCGATGAAGTGCTCGGCATCTTCAACCGACGCCTGCAACTGCTGGCGATGGCGCACGTGGCCTACTTCCAGCAGAGCGACGGCGGCGCCACGGCTTGCGCCGAGTTCGGCGTGTCGGTGGCTGCCAAGGCGCGCGGTCGCGGCTACGGCAAGCGGCTGTTCGACTTGGCCGCGCTGCACGCGCGAAACCGCGGCGTGCAGCGGCTGCTGATCCATGCGCTGAGCGAGAACGCGCCGATGCTTCGCATCGCCCGGCACGCCGGGGCCGAGGTGGTGCGCGAAGGCGGCGAGTCGCAGGCCCTGCTGAAGTTGCCGCCCGATACGCTCGGCTCGCAGGTCGAACAGATCGTCGAGAGCGGGGCGGCGGAGTGGAACTATCGCTTCAAGCAGCAGGCTCGTCGCATGCAGCGCCTGTTGGCCAGCCTGGCCGCATTGGCGGGGCCGTCCAAGGCCGCAGCCGACTCACCGCGCGATCGCGGGAGCTGACACCGTGGGCGGCCCGCGACGCAGCACACAAGCGTGGGGTCGTTGGCACTGCGCCAGCGGTTAACATGGCGGCCAACATGCAGCAGATGCTTCCCTGGATCGTGGCGCTGGTCGCCGTGGCGGTGCTGGCACCTGCGGTTGTTTGGTTCGCGTTGCGGCCGCGGGTGCCCAAGGCAGCGCCGCTGCCCGCCGAGTGGAACCTGTCTGCGCGTCCCGTGTTCAGCACCGACGAGCGTCGCGTGTACCGCCAATTGCGCGAGGCGCTGCCGCACCACATCGTGCTGTCGAAGCTGCCGCTGGTGCGCTTCTGCCAACCCACCGATCCGCAGGAAGTGCGCTTCTGGTACGAATTGCTCGGAGCCATCCACGTCACGTTCGCCGTCTGCAGCGCCAATGGCCGGGTGCTGGCGGCGATCGATCTCGACACCGATCGCGGCAACTCGCGGCGCGTGATGCAGATCAAGCAGGGCGTGCTGGCGGCGTGCCGTGTGCGCTACCTGCGCTGCCCGGTCGACCACATGCCGTCGATTCCCGAGTTGCAGCTGTTGGTGCCGCAGAGCGCTGCGTCGTCGCGCGGCCCGCAGCCCGCGGCCCCACCGGCCCATCCGCGGCGCGAAGTGGCGACCGTCGCGGCCTCGCCGAGCCGCCGCCGCGATCGCGCCACGCTGTGGCAGGACTCTAATTTCTTCCAGGATTCGTTCTTCGCGCCCGACAACCGCAGCGAGACCCCGGGCGGCAGCGAGTTCGGCGCCCTCACCAGCAACGCCCGCCCCGGTCTCGAAGTGAACGAAGGGCCGCCAACCGAACCGCCGACCGAACCGCCGACAGACGGTGGCGCGATCGTCGTCGAGCCGCCGCGCGAGCCGTCGACCACCCGCCACTGAGGCCCGTCCTTCGCGCGCGTCGATACGATGCGCGCCATGGCCACCGCGCATCCCTATGAGTTGCTGACGCCGCAGCGCGTGCTCGACACGCTGCAGACCGCCGGCTGGCACGGCGACGGCCGCCTGCTGCAGCTGAACTCGTACGAGAACCGGGTGTTCCAGGTCATGCTGGACGACGGCACTGCGGTGGTGGCGAAGTTCTACCGGCCCGGCCGCTGGAGCGACGCTCAGATCCTGGAGGAACACCGCTTCGCGCTGCAGCTGGCGCAGCAGGAGATTCCGGTGGTCGCACCGCTGCTGCTGCGCTGCAGCGACCGGGCGGCGATCGCGGGGCTGCAATGCGTCGGCGAGCCACCGACGCTGGCGTGCTGGTGGGAGGGCGAGGCCGCCTTCAGGCTCAGCGTCTATGCGCGCCGCGCCGGCCACGGCCCGGAGCTCGACGATCCGTCGGTGCTTTCTTGGCTGGGACGTTTCATCGGACGCCTGCACGCGGTCGGCTCGTCCGAGCCGTTTCAGACGCGGCGCCTTCTCGATGCCACGACCTACGGCCATCGGCCGCTGCAGCGCCTGCTCGACAGCGACCTCGTGACGCCGGCGCAGCGCCCGCCTTTCGAGGCCGCCGCGCGCGCGGCACTGGTGCTGGTGGACTCGGCATTCGCCAGCGTCGATGACGTCACGCAGCTGCGACTGCATGGCGACTTCCATCCGGGCAACATCCTGTGGCGCGACGAAGGGCCGCACATCGTCGATCTCGACGACTGCTGCAGCGGCCCTGCGGTGCAGGACCTCTGGATGCTGCTGTCGGGTGCGCGGTACGAGATGCGCACGCAGCTGCTGCACGTGCTCGACGGCTACGCTACCTTCATGCGCTTCGATGAGCGCGAACTGGCGTTGATCGAGCCGCTGCGCACGCTGCGCATGCTGCATCACAGCGCATGGCTCGCCGATCGCTGGGGCGACCCGGCTTTCCCGGCCGCGTTCCCGTGGTTCGGCAGCGCTGCGTACTGGTCGCAGCAGGCTCAGGCGTTGCGCGAGCAGATCGACGCGATGCAAGCCGACCCGCTTACGCCGTAGCGCGTCACGCCGGGCCCGACAGCAGCCGCGTCACGCGCTGCACGTAGCTGGCCGGGTCGTCGAGCTGCCCCCCCTCCGCGAGCCAGGCCTGGTCGAACACGATGTGCGCGAGATCGTCGAACGGCGCGCCGTCACTTTGCAGACGCTGGATCAACGCGTGCTGCGGATTGATCTCGAGGATCGGCTGAGGCCTCGGCGCGTCCTGGCCGGCCTGCTTGAGCAATCGCGCCAGGTGTGCGCTCATGTCACCTTCTTCGACGACCAGGCAGGCCGGCGAGTCGACTAGGCGCGTGGTGACGCGGACATCCTTGGCGCGGTCTTGCAAGGTGGCCTTGAGCCGCTCGAGCAGCGGCTTGGCCTGCTCGGCAGCCGCGTCGGCCTGCTTCTTCTCTTCCTCGTCCTGCAGCGTGCCGAGGTCGACCGCGCCCTTGGCCACGCTCTGCAGCGAATGGCCCTCGTACTCGTACAAGTGCGACAGCATCCATTCGTCGACGCGATCGACCAGCAGCAGCACTTCGACGCCCTTCTTGCGGAAGATCTCGAGCTGCGGGCTCGACTTGGCAGCGGGCAGCGTGTCGGCGGTGATGTAGTAAATCGGCTGCTGGCCCTCCTTCATGCGCTTGACGTAGTCGGCGAACGACACGCCCTCATCGGCATGCGTCGATGCGAAGCGCAGCAGCTTGGCGAGCCGCTCGCGGTTGGCGTGGTCTTCGCCGACGCCCTCCTTCATCACGGCGCCGAATTCGCCCCAGAACTGCTGGTACTTGGTCTTGTCGTCGGCGCTCTCGCTGTCGGCCAGCGACTCGAGCATCGACAACACGCGCTTGGTGCAGCCTTCGCGGATCGCCTTGACGTCGCGGCTCTCCTGCAGCAGCTCGCGGCTCACGTTCAGCGGCAGGTCGCTGGAGTCCACCACCCCCTTGACGAAGCGCAGGTACACCGGCATCAGCGCCTCGGCGTCGTCCATGATGAACACGCGCTTGACGTACAGCTTGACGCCGCCACGCTTGTCGCGGTTCCACAGGTCGAACGGCGCCTTGGCCGGGATGTACAGCAGCTGCGTGTACTCGCTGCGGCCTTCGACGCGGTTGTGCGTGTACGCCAGCGGCGAGTCGGAGCTGAACGCGATCTGCTTGTAGAACTCCTGGTACTGTCCGTCGGTGATGTCGCTCTTCGGGCGCGTCCACAGCGCGGCTGCCTTGTTGACGGTCTCCCAGTCGTCGCTGAGCACGTTCTCCTTCTTCTCCTCGTCCCACTTCTCCTTGCGCATCAGGATCGGCAGCGAGATGTGATCGGAGTAGCGCGAGATGATCGAGCGCAGCTTCCAGGGGCGCAGGAAGTCTTCCTCGCCATCGCGCAGGTGCAGGATGACGTCGGTGCCCCGTGTCGCCTTGTCGATCGCCTCGACCTCGAAATCGCCGACGCCCTCGCTGCTCCAGCGCACGCCCTGGGCGGCTGACAGGCCCGCGTGGCGCGTCTCCACCGTGATGCGGTCGGCAACGATGAAGCCCGAGTAGAAGCCGACGCCGAACTGGCCGATCAGGTTGGCGTCCTTCTTCTGGTCGCCCTGCAACTTGGCGACGAAGTCGCGCGTCCCACTCTTGGCGATCGTGCCCAAATGCTCGATCGCTTCGTCGTCGCTCATGCCGATGCCGTTGTCGCGGATGGTCAGCGTCTTGGCCTGCGCATCGAACAGCACACGCACATCGAGGTTGGGGGCATCCTCGTACAGCGCCGTGTTGTCGAGCGCCTCGAAGCGCAGCTTGTCGCAGGCGTCCGAAGCGTTGGAGATCAGCTCGCGCAGGAAGATCTCCTTGTTCGAGTACAGCGAATGCGTCACCAGATGCAGGATCTGCTTGACCTCGGCCTGGAATGAATGGGTCTGTTTGCTCATGCGGTTGTGGGCAAGGGGTGGGAGTGGTCGTGCGGGGCGACCCGGCGCGGCATGTGGGGCCGCGGCCGTGGTCCTTCAAGGGCAAAGTCACGGCTGCCGGTCGAAAAGCAAGTTTCGCTCGCGTTGCGGCCTCCGGGCATGCAAGATGCCCGCGCCCCGCCCGGCCCGACTCCACAAGATGCCATCCGTGTCCCAGCAGATCGCCGACTGGTTCGTCAACATGCTGCGCGCGCCGCTGGCAGGGCTGCGCGGCGCCGACCCCGTGCTGGGGCTGGCGCTGGTGGTGCTCGCCGCATTGGTGTTGGCCAGTGCACTGCACCGCCGACTGCGGCTGCCACGGCTGCTGGGTTACCTGCTGGTCGGCGCGCTGGTCAGCCCGGCGGCCAGCGGGTTGTTGCAACGCGCCGACATCGACCCCTGGAAGCCGTTGATCGATCTGGCGGTCGCGGCGCTGGTGTTCGAACTCGGCACGCGCCTGCGGCCGCGCTGGCTGATCGACAACCCCTGGCTGGCCGCCAGCAGCGCTCTCGAGGCGGCCGTGGCGGGTGCCGCGGTCTGGCTGGCGCTGGTGGCGATGGGCGCGCCATCGGCGAGCGCCGCCGCAGCGGCTGCGCTGGCGGCGTCCACCTCACCGGTCATCACGATGGCGGCCTTCCTCGAGGCACGGCCGCGCGGCCAGGTAGCCGAGCGCCTGCTGATGCTGAGCGCGATCAACAGCGTGCTCGCGATCCTGGCCGTCAAGCTGTGGCCGGTGCTGGCGCAGCGGGGCTTGTCGGCGACCGATTCGTTGTCGCTGCTGGCCAACGCCAGCGTGGTGATCTTCGGCTCGCTGCTGTTGGGGCTGGCCTGCGGTGTGCTGCTCGACCGCCTGGGCCGCCTGCACGATGAGGCGGCAACGATGCCGGTGCTGCAGCTGGCGCTGGTGATCGTCGCGGCGTTGCTGGCGCTCTTGTGGGGCCTGTCGCCGTTCGTCGTGCTGCTGGTGGCGGGCATGACTGCGCGCTCGCGCATGCGCCATCGCCTGACCGTGCAGCCCTACCTGGGCAGCGCCGGCGCGGCGCTGACGGTCATGCTGTTTGTCAGCTTCGGCGTGCTGTCGACGCTGCAGGACTGGCGCACGCTGTGGCCCTGGGTGCTGGCGATCGTCGCTGCGCGCTTGATCGGCAAGGGCGCAGCGATCTTTGCCACCGCGCGCCCGAGCGGCCTGTCGTGGCGGCAAGCGACCGCGCTCACCTTGGCGCTGCAGCCGATGAGCAGCCTGTCGGTGCTGCTGGTGGCCGATTCGTTCGGCTGGCGCACGCAGTTGCCCGGCGCCGACGTCGCGGTGATCCAGGCCCTGCTGATCGCCACCACGCTGATGCAATTGAGTGGTCCGTTGTGGACACTCGCGCCTCTGAAGCACATCGTCGGTGAAACCGACGACGATGGAATCCCACCACGCTGAGCACCATGGCCCTCGAAGCCTTCACCCCCTCGCAGCCGCTGACGCTGGGCGTCGAGCTCGAGCTGCAGCTACTCGACACGCACGACTTCGACCTCACGCCGCGTGCCGAGGATCTGCTGCGTGAGCTGGCCGGCCACAGTGGCGCCTGGGACGTCAAGCCCGAGATCACCCGCAGCATGATCGAGATCGGCACCTCGATCCAGCGCGCCTTCACGCCGCTGCGCGACGAGCTGCGCGACCTGCGCACCCAGATGTCGCGCGCCGCGCGCAAGCTCAACATCGCGATCTCCGGCGGCGGCACGCATGCGTACCAGCACTGGAGCGAGCAGCGCATCTTTCCGACCGAGCGCTTCCGCTACATCAGCGAGCTGTACGGCTACCTCGCCAAGCAGTTCACCGTCTTCGGTCAGCACGTGCACGTCGGCGTGGTCAACGGCGACGATGCGCTGTGGTTGCTGCACGCGCTGTCGCGCTACGTGCCGCACTTCATCGCGTTGGCCGCGTCGTCGCCCTACGTGCAGGGCGTCGACACCGGCTTTCACTCGGCACGGCTGAATTCGGTGTTCGCGTTCCCGCTGTCGGGGCGCGCGCCGTTCGTGCTGACGTGGGAGGCTTTCGGCCAGTTCTTCGACAAGATGACCAGCACCGGCGTCGTGCAGTCGATGAAGGACTTCTACTGGGACATCCGTCCGAAGCCCGAATACGGCACCATCGAGCTGCGCGTGTGCGACACGCCGCTGCAGGTGGACATGGCCGCCGCGCTGGCCTGCTACCTGCAGAGCCTGTGCCGCCACCTGCGCGAGGAACGGCCGTTCGAGCCGGCCGAGGACGACTACCTCGTCTACACGTTCAACCGCTTCCAAGCGTGCCGCTTCGGGCTAGACGGCGAGATCGTCGACCCCAAGACCAAGCAACGCAGCAAGCTGCGCGACGACATCATCCGCACGCTGGCGCGCATCGAGCCGCACGCGCTGGACCTGCAGGCGCTCGACGCCTGCAATCTGATCCGCGAGTCGCTGACCGACGGCAACGACGCCACCTGGCTGCGCGCCCAGCGGCGCGTGCATCCGCCGATGGCGGCCCTGGTGGAAGCAGCAGCCGAGCGGTGGGCCGGTCCGGCGTAGCGACTCGGCCGGCTCAACGCCCCTGCTTGGCGCCTGCCGCTTGGGCGGGCTTGGTGCTGGTAGCCATGCGTTGTTCGTCCGGCGGCAGCAGCGTGGTCACCACGGTGCCGGGGAGGCGGGCCACGTCCTCCTGCGTGACGCTGCCGACGAATTTCCAGCCGACGGGCAGCCTGATGAACACAAAGCCGGTTGGCGGATCGACGAACACGGTGTAGTCGGCCACAACCACCGGCCGTTCGGGGTCTTGTGATCCTCGATTGAAGTGCGGGCCTGCGCTCGCCGGGAGCGCGCTGACAAGCGAAAGCGCGGCCACCAACACGGCCGCGATGGCGGTACGGTTCATGGAGCTTCTCCTCGCATCCGGTGAGCGCGCAGATATCGTGCGACAGCGCGACTCCGAGAACCAGCTCCGGATTCAACCGCCGCTCTGTCGAGCGGTGAACGAGCGGCCGTTCAATTGTGGACGTCGTGGCCGTGCGCTCTCCGCCGCAGCGGCTAAAGCTCGGTGCGAATGCGCCACAACTCGGGGAACAGCACCACATCGAGCATCTTGCGCAGATAGCTCACGCCGCTGGTGCCACCGGTGCCGCGCTTGAAGCCGATCACACGCTCGACCGTCGTCACGTGGCGAAAGCGCCAGAGCCGGAACGCATCCTCCAGATCGACCAGTTCCTCGCCGAGCTGATAGAGGTCCCAGCGCGCTGCCGGCTCACGGTACACCGTGAGCCACGCCTGCTCGACCTGCGGATCGGCGACGTACGACTGGGTCCAGTCGCGCTGCAGGTGGCTGGCGGGGATCGCGAGCCCGCGCCGCGCCAGCAGCCGCAGCGACTCGTCGTACAGCGACGGCGCGTTCAGCGCAGCCTGCACGGTCGCGAAGCGCTCGGGGTGCGGCTCGTGGGCCGTCAGCATCGCCGCGTTCTTGTTGCCCAACATGAATTCGATGCAACGGTACTGCCAACTCTGGAAGCCGCTGCTGGAGCTCAGATACGGGCGGATCGCCGAGTATTCCGGCGGCGTCATCGTGCTCAGCACGTCCCAGGCGTGCACCAGTTGCTCCATGATGCGGCTGACGCGCGCCAGCATCTTGAACGCCGGTGGCAGATCGTCGGCGGCGATCGCTGCCACCGCGGCACGCAGTTCGTGCAGCATCAGCTTCATCCACAGCTCGCTCGTCTGATGCTGCACGATGAACAGCATCTCGTTGTGATCGGGCGACAGCGGATGCTGCGCGTCGAGCACGGCATCGAGGTGCAGGTAGTCGCCGTAAGTCATCTCGGCGCCGGCTCCTGCAGCGCGATCGTGGGTGGAGGTCATGGCGGCTCCTGTCTCACCGTGCGGGACTGTGCCGCACTGTAGCCGGCACGTCCGCCGCGGCCCACCCGCCGCACGCGCGCCAGCTTGCTATCCTGCCGACGACATGGCCGTCGAACCCGTTTCGTTGTGGCGCCCGTTCAGCGTTGTGTCGATGTGGTGGCGGCGCGCCGTGGCAGCGGTGCACCTACGCACCGCGCACCTGCCGCCGACCACGCGCGCGATGTTGTGGGCGGTGGCCGCGGGGTCGTTGTTCTCGCTGCTCAACGCGTTGATGCGCGCGCTGGCGCTGGCGATCGATCCGTTCCAGGCGCAGTTTCTGCGCTACTTCTTCGGGCTGGTCGTGCTGCTGCCGATCGTGCTGCATGGCGGTTTCGCCGCCTATCGGCCGCGCCATATCGGTGGCCAGTTCCTCCGCGGCGCCGCGCACACGATCGGACTGTGCCTGTGGTTCATGGCGCTGCCGAAGATTCCGCTGGCCGACATGACGGCGATCGGTTTCACCGGCCCCATCTTCATCCTGATCGGCGCCAAGCTGGCGTTCAACGAACCGATGCGCTGGGAGCGCTGGGTGGCCACGCTCGCGGGCCTGGCCGGCGTGCTGATCGTCGTCGGTCCGAAGCTGTCGGCCAGTGCAGGGCTGTACCACCTCGTGATGCTCGCGTCGGCGCCGGTGTTCGCGGCATCGTTCCTGATCACCAAGGCGCTGACGCGCTACGAGACGACCGGCACGATCCTGGTCTGGCAATCGATCAGCGTGGCGACCTTGAGCCTGCCGCTGGCGCTGCTGGCGTGGCAGCCGCTGAGTGCGTGGCAATGGGCCGGCTTCGCGCTCAGTGGCATGCTGGGCAGCGCGGGCCACTATTGCCTGACGCGCTCGTTCACGCGCGCCGACATTTCGGCCACGCAGTCGGTGAAGTTCCTCGACCTGGTGTGGTCGGCACTGCTCGGCTTCGTGCTGTTCGCCGATGTGCCGAGCAGCACGACGTTGGTCGGCGGCGCGTTGATCTGCGCCGCCACCGTGTGGCTGGCACGGCGCGAGTCGCATGGTGGCAGCCGGCGCGATGCCTCTGCGGCTTGACCACGGCGCCACGCTACTTGTAGAGCAGTTCGCGCTCGAGCCGGAGGTAGACGACCGACGCGTTGCGCCGATGGATGGTGTCGTACTGATCCCAGCCCGCAAACTCGGGCAGGCTCGCCGCCTGCGGCACCTCGGACAAGGCGACACCCGCGTTGAGCAACTCGGTCACGCGGGTTTGCAAGCCTAATAGATAGCGCTCGATCGCGTCGATGGTCGCCGCCGTGGTGGCCCCGCCATGCCCGGGCACGATGCGACGCAGCGGCAGCTCCCGCATTTGCGCCAGCGCGTCGCGCCAACCGGCGAGGTCGCTGTCCTGCACGTCGGGAATGCGGCGGTCGTCGAGCAGCCCACCTGCGAACAGGACGCCGCTCGCCTCGTCGAGCACCACCACGTCACCCGGGCCGCTCGAGTGGCCGAGGTAGATCACCCGCACCGCCCGGCCCCCCTGGGCCAGCGTGTGCGTCTGATCGAACACCTCGTCGGGATCGAACATCGCGGTGCCCGCCATGGCCTCGCCGCCCAGCGTCTGATTCAGGTTCTTCAAGCAGGTCTCGCAGCGCGCTGCCATCAGCGACGCCGCCTTGCTGTGCATGCGGATCGGGATGCTGCGCTCGCGGAACGCATTAGCGCCGAACAGGAACTCCGGTTGCACGTGGGTGACCAACGCCAGCCTAACCGGCCTGTCGGTGGTCCGCGCGATGCACTCGAGCAAGGCCTGGCCGTGGTGGTAGGAGGTCCCGGTGTCGATCGCGATCACGCCGCTGTCGCCAACGACGAAGCCCGAGTTGCCGATGCGTCCCCGATTGGCCGGCTCGGCAGCCCCTGCGCTGCCGCGCACCATGAACACGCCCGGTGCGAGCTCGATCGCCGCTGCAGCGTCGTCGGCGGTCGTCGTCGCTGCGCAACCCAACGCGAGCGCAAGCGTGCACCCGGTCACCAGCGCGAGACAAGCGCGGCGCGTGCGCTGCGCCGACTGCGCGGCAACCGCCTCCGTCACGGCGACGAGCGGTAGGCCAGGGTCTGCTGGAACCGGAGCTCGTTGGAATCCACGACCACGGCCTCCATCGTGCCGCCATCGTCGCGTGGCACGAAGTAGAAGCGCAGGTTCGGGTTCTCGCTGATCGAGAAGTCGAGATCGGCCGACAGCACCCGGCGCCCGCCGACGCTGACGTCGATACGGCGCACGAAGTGCGGCGGTGTGTATTGCCGCGTCAGCTGATCCATCACCAGGCCCGAGTCGTTGGGGTGGCTGATCATCAGCTGCGCCAACACCGGCGAGCCGGTTGCGGCGGCCCCTTGCACGCGCAGGCGCATCTGGCCGAGGGTGGCTCTTGCCGCCACGGCATCCTTGCCGGGCGGCGCCGAGCAGCCGCCCGCTGCCTTGACGAAGCGCGTCGCCATGTAGAGCTGGCCGTCGTTGGTTTCGGCGATCGCGCGCACGAAGGTGTACTCGTCGATGCGCACACGGGTCTCGATATCGGCGCGCCCGCTGTCGAGCGTGTACGTGAAGATGGCCGACACCGGCGACGGGTTGTTGTCGATGATCAAGTGCACCTGCTTGATGTGGCGCTCGGGCTTTTGTTCGAAGCGGGCGCGAATGACGATCGGCACGATCGCCGCGTCCTCGGCACGCCCCGGGGCATCGAGCGTGATCACATCGCCGGCGTTGCCGTTCAGCGTGCGACCTTTGAAGAGCGAAGCGCGCACCTGTTGCCAGCGCGGGCTGGCTTCCGGATCGTCGCCACTCTTGAGCTGCGCCTGCGCCGCGGTCCCCGTCAGCGACGCCGCGGTCAGCGCCAGCACGCCGCGCCGTGACATGTACAAGCCTTTGACCATCGGTGGCTCCTCGGTGCCGAACTGCGGCCCGCGCCGGTGCTTGGATTGTCTGCCTGTTCGGATCATCGCGCCCACTCCAACTCGGCATACGCGGCAGTGACATTGCGGCGATGGAATTCCTGCGTCAACAACCAGCCATCGGGCGCTGCGTCACCGAGTCGGGCCACGGCCTCCGACAGGCTCAGGCCGTCACGCACGGCCTGGCGCACATCGCGCTCCAACTGCGCCAGATACGCCTCGGTGGGTTGCAGGCCAGCGGGCCAGTCGTCGATCGGCGGGCCGTGGCCGGGCACGGCCCGCTTGGCTTGCACGGCGCGCAGTTCGTGCAGGACGCCGCGCCAGCCCAGCAACTTGCCGTCGAGCACCGGCAGATGGCCGACGAACGCCAGATCGCCCAGCCACAGGGTGCCGCTCGCGCGGTCTAACACCGTGAGGTCGCTGTCGGTGTGCGCAGTGGGCCAGGCGCGCAGGGTCAACGTGCGGCCCCCGAGGTTGAGCTCGAGGCGGTCTTGCACGGCGATCGCCGGTGCGGCAACGCCGCGGGCGATGTCGGCGGCGGCGAAGTCACGCTGCATCGCGCGCAGGTAGTACGGCGCGCGCGCTGCCAGCGATGCCGCCAGCCGCGCGTGGCCCACCAGCTGGGGACCGCCGCCGGACGCGTTGGCGTCGGCCAAGGCGTCGGTGCCCATCACATGATCGGGATGCACGTGAGTGGCGATCACGTAGCAGAGCGGCAATTCGCTGATGCCGCGGATCGCGGCCAGCAACGCGCGCGCGGCGGTGGGGCTGCCGCCGGCGTCGATCACCGCGATGCAGCGCTCGCCGATCACGAAGCCGCTGTTGGCGACGCGGCCGGCGAACTGCGGCCCCCAGGGCGCGATGTGCCCGGCGACGTGGTACACGCCCGGCGCGAGCCGTTGCGCTGTGACGGCAGCCTCGTCGGCGCGCGCGGCCGCGCCGCTGAAGAGTGCAACCAGCGCGACTGCTGCAGCACGGCCGCGTGCCCCGAGGCGCGCTGGCATGAAGTTGAACGCCAGCAACAACAGCGCCGTGGCCACCGGCAGCGGACTGACGTCGGTCGGCACCATCACGCGCTGCGCCGCGCGCGGGTCGTGCAGCACCGGCCGGATCGACTCCAGGCTGCGCAACCTCGCGTAGCGAAAGCCCACCTGTCGCGCCAGCGCCTCGAGGTGCGCTTCGTGCAGCGCCGACAGATGCTCGCTCGAGGTGCCGGGTTGCTGTACCACCTCGTCGGCGCGCCACAGGCCGATCGGGCGGCCGAACTTGTCGGCGCGCGGAATCGGTTGCGGCGTGTCGCCACCGACGCCCACCAGCCAGCCGGGTTGCTCTCCCGGATGCAGGTCGTCGAACAATCTCAATGTGCGCGCGCCCAACGGTGGCGCCTCGTGGCCATCGGTCATGAACACCACCTGGACGGCGCCGCCCGCGGCGGTGTCGCGCGCGGTGCGCATGGCCCAGAAGACGCCCTTGGTGATTTCGCTGGCGTTCGACCAGCGCATGGTGCCGTCGATGCGCTCGAGTGCAGCGACCAGCTCGGCATGGTTCTCGCACACTTCGATCGGCGCCATCAGCAGCAGCGTCCGGTACTCGGCGAACACCGCCCACCCGACCTTCGAGCCGCAGGGCAGGTCGGGCAACGCGCGCCGCACGCTCTCGCGCGCAAAGCGCAGTCGGCTCACACTGTGACCATCGAGCCCCTGGTCGGGTACGTCCATGCTCTGCGTGATGTCAAACACCACGATCTGATCGACCGTGTGGCGCGGCAACGGCACGCGCGGCATCGCCAGCGCCAGCAGCAGCAGCGCGAAGGCGAACCACAACGTGCGCGCCCGCGGGTCGGGGCTCAGGCGGTGCAGCAACGCGATCCAGTTGCTGCGGCTCATGGCAGCTCCGATTGCGTGCCGGGCAGCGTGCTGGTGGTGCGCTCGCGAGGCGTCGGCGGTGGGTTGTCGACCAGCGGGCCCTGCTCGATCTCGGGTGACAGCTGCAGCGCGTGCTGCAGGTTGTAGCGGCTGTCCCAGTCGTCGGGGTCGGCGCGCAGCGCGGCGCGGTAGTTCTGCTTGGCCAACTCGATCAACGGCACCGACTTGAACGCCTGCGCGGTGCCGTCTTTCAACGCTTCGCGCAGGTACAGATTGCCCAGGTTGTAGCGCGCGGCGCGTGCCAGATCGTCACGCGGCCCGTTGACCACGTCCTGATAGGCGGCCAGTGCCTGCTGGTAGTGTGCAGCGTTCGATGGGTCGGCCAGCGCAATGGCGTGCGCCAACAATGCCTCGCCGGCCGCATCGGGAGCGGGTTGCGTCAACGCCGCGTCGGCCACGCTCTGGTTGACGCGCAGCGCGTGCCGCCACTGCCACGCGCTAGCGAGCGCCACCGCACCGCTGGCCAGCACCGCGGTGGCAAACGACAGGTGCAGGTGACGCCGCTTCATCGCCAGTTGCGCAAGGCCAAGGCGCGATAGACCAGCGCGGCAGCGCACGCCAGGGCGGCCAGCAGCACGAAGGCGCCGCTGAAGTCGCGCCGCGGCACCGCCTCGAGAAACTCCAGCGGCAGGTTCTGCTGCTGTTCCAGGTCGTGCACCGCGCGCGCCAAGTCGTCGGGGTGGTCGGCCTGGTAGGCGCGATACGGCGTGGGCAGGCTCTGGAAGAAGCGATGCAGCGCCAACTCGGGTGTGCTGCCGATGTCGGAGTCTGCATCGTCGAGCGTGGGCCCGTTCACCGCGCGCAAGTAGATCCAGTTCACGCCGATGCGGTTGCGCGCCAGGCCATCGGCGATCAACGCCCGAGTCGGCGGGTCGAGAAAAGCGCCGCCGTCGGAGACCAGCAGAATGATGCGGCTGCCGCTGATGGCGCGCGGCTCGAATTCGGCAATGGCGGCGAGCAAGGCGAGCCCGACATCGGTGTTCGACAGGCCGCGGCCGATGCCGCCGGCGCGGATACCGGCCTGCATCACCGGCTCGTGCTGCGTGAAGGGCACCGCCAGGATCGGGCCACCGCTGAAGAACATCAACGCAAAGCGGTCGTCGGCACGCTGGGCGACCAACTGCGACAGCAACTCGCGCGCGGCCTGCACCTTGGGCTTGCCGCGCGAACCGGCCTGCAGGCGCAAGCGCAGTGGGTCGATCGTGCGCCAGTCGTCGGGCAACATCCGCTCGTCCATGCTGCGGCTGCGGTCGAGCAGCACCAGCACCTCGGCGCCGCGGCCGATGCGCGCCACCTGGCCCGCGCGCTGCCCGGGCTCGGCGAGCGCCACCACCGCCGCCGCGATCGCCACCACGCCGACGGCGCGCCACGCGAGTGCCGTCGCGCGCCCGAGCCGGTCGGCCGGCAGCCAGGCAATCGACGAGAACAGCAGCGTGTCGCGCCCGCCCTTGAGCAGCGGCAGCAGCATCAGCGGCAACAGCAGCAGCAGCCACGGTCGCTCGAAGTCGATCGGCAGCATCGGGCTCACCGCTCGTAGCGCCGCTCGATGCCACGCAACGCACGCGCCAGTGGCCGCAGTGCCAACGGCTCCGCCACCGCGTGCACGCCAAAGAAGCGCTGCGCCGACTGGGCGTAGAAGAGCTCGATCGACGCGCGCTGGACCGTCAGCTCCGGGCGTGCGTCGAACAACGCAGACACCGTGCCGACGAGAGTGACCTGACCGGCCGTCTGATCGAAGGCGCGATGCATCGACTGCCACGCTTCGGGCCC
>DASTZF010000176.1:0-2237 GCA_035764445.1 Burkholderiaceae bacterium | reverse complement strand
AACGCCCATCGCCTTGGCGCGGTCAGCCGGCTCGCTGAACAGGTGCATGATCAACGACAGCGACACCGCATCGACGACGGCGCCGCCCAGACCCTGCACCGCGCGCGCGGCGATCAGCCAGGCTTGGCCCTGCGCCAGCCCGCAGGCGAGCGATGCCAACGTGAACAGCGTGATGCCGAGCAGGAACAGCGTGCGCTGGCCATACAGGTCGCCGAGGCGGCCGCCGAGCAGCAGAAAGCCGCCGAAGGTCAGCATGTAGGCGTTGATCACCCACACCAACGAGGTTTCGGTGAACCGCAGGTCGGCGCGAATCGACGGCAGCGCGACGTTCACGATCGTGGTGTCGAGCACGATCATCAGCACGCCCAGGCACAGCACCATCAGCGCGAGCCAGCGTTTGCGGGAATCGAGGGTGTGGGTCATCGGAGGCATCGTGGTGGTTCGCATGACACGACGAACCAGCGGTCGGCAATTCGACGGTTCGTCGCGCAAGGGGATCGCGTCACGCGCACTCGACGCGTGCGGCTGGAGGGGCGCCTACTCGCCGACCTCGGGCGTCACGGCTGCCCGCCGGTCCACTCGCGCAGCGCGAGCCACTCGCGGCGCGTGCGCGGGCCGTAGGTGGCAAAGGTCGGCTGCGGATCGTTCAGGTAGTCGAGCTTGCTCTTCTGCACGCGGTCCTTCGCCAGCTTGCGGCGGATCGCATCGGGCTTCAGGCCGTACACCTGCGCGGCGTTGAGGCCGAACACCTTGCGCTTGAGCTGCGGCGTCAGCTCCGGATAGCCGTAGCGCTCGCGGAACTCGTGGCTGATCTGGAAGGCACGAAACGCCTGGATCTGATCCTGCGGGCTGCCATACCAGATCGAATCGGTGCCCCACAGCACGCGGTCTTCGCCGAACGTCTTCAGCAGCTTGCCCAGCAGGTGCGCGGCCTGGTCGGGGTCGCGCATCACGTAGCGCCAGGTGCTGCCGAGCTCGGCGTAGACGTTGGTCGGGTTGCCGGCCTCCTGCATCGAGCGCATCAGTGCGTCGACGCCCGCCTTCGCCTGCGCGTCGTACGGGCCCTCCTTCACGCGGGGATCGAAGCCCGAGTGGTAGATCAGGAACGTCATGTCCGGATGGCGCTTGGCCACCGGGCCGATGTCGCGCGATGACGAGTACTCGTAGCCGCGCTGGCCGAACGGCAGCCCCTTGTGCACGGCGATGCGGCGCACGCCGAGCTTGCGCGCACGCTCGATGAACGGCGTGCCGAACTGATCGTCGTCGAGGAAGAAGCCGGCCGCACCGTCGCGCGGGCCAAACTGCGTGTAGGTCTTGAATGCGGCGACCGGGAACTGAGCGGCCTGCGCGTCCATGCCGTCGATCTCGCCGGGCAGTGTCGGCATGCAGCGGCCATGCAGCAGCAGGCGCTCGGTGCCATCGAGCGCGTTGGCCGCGGTGCGCGTGGCGCCAGCAGCCTCGAAGTCGAGCGGGTTGGTCGCCAGGCCCCCAGGCACGTGCGACAGCACGCCCATCGCGGTGTCGCTGTCGAAGAAGACGTCCTTCAGCAGCGCGCCGCTGGAGAAGCACTCGACATGGTCGGCTTTGCCGCAGTTGCTGTTGGGCGTGCCTCGGAAGGCGTCGGGGCCGACGCGCTGCCGCCAAGCGCCCTGCGGGTTCACGTGGTGCAGCTGCACGTCGAAGATGAATTCATCGCCGCCGACCGCGGCCTGCGCCGCCAGCAGCTCGAACGGGCCCTCCTTCGGCAGCTGGTAGCGACCGCCGCGCAGGCCGGCCGCCGCAAAGGCGTCGTTGAATGCGGCGAGCGTGGCGGCGGCGCCCAGCACCGACTGCAGGTAGCGGCGCCGGCCCGCCCCGACGCGGCGTGCCGCATCGGTGATCGCCTCGCGGGCCCGTGCCCGGGCCTGGCACGGAGCGGCGTGCAGCGGCACCGGCTCGAATTCGCCGTTGGACGTACTGTCGAGCTTGATCGGCAAGCGGTCGGGGTGGGGCTCGCGGCGCTGGCTGCTGGTCATTTCGAGTCCGATGACAAGGCCTTGACGAGGCGACAAAGATACTCGCGTCGATACTGAAGCGATGGGACGAGCGCGCCCTCGTCCTTGCCGCGAGCGCGGACATCGTTGACATCGCCGGCGAGACCCGTCTGGCGGTCTGTCGGGACGCCGGGCCGCGCGGTCTTCGGCTGCCAGTCGCGACGGCTCTTGCGCGCTCAGCGGCGCGGCGGCAATCGTCCCGAC
>DASTZF010000175.1:0-2756 GCA_035764445.1 Burkholderiaceae bacterium | reverse complement strand
TTGGAGTATGGCGAAGTCTCTTACGGTCCGAGCCACCGAGGACGGATGTCCTCGACGAACTGACGAGGCTTCGCGATGCGCTGTCCAAAGCCAGGAACGAACTCGCACGATGGGAGCGTGCGAGTGGGGATATGCCGGCTCTCGACGAGGCGCACACACGGCTGCACGTGCAGTGCTGGGAAGTAGTTGGAGACGGCAATGCGCCAACCAAGGCCCGCTTGGCCCTGGACGGGCCATTACTCGGCATTGAGCGGGCAATTGCCGCCTTGTCAGGCGACACGACAAACTGACCCCCTGACGACACGAGGAATTGACCCCCTTCGTGGAAGGAGGTCAGAGTGCAAGAAGAGGTCGAGCAAGCTCCCCGGTTCGAACGAACACAGGGGAGCCAGGCGATGCAGACGCCTGAAGACGTGCAGGCGATGCTCAAGCTGGCGTCGCTGGGTTGGGGTGCCAAGCGCATCGCGAGCGAGATGGGTTGCAGCCGCAACACCGTGCGGCGCTACGTGCGTCAAGGCGGCTGGCAGCCATACCAGGCCCCGTCGCGGCCAGGCCGGCTGAGCGAACACGCGCAGTGGTTGGCCGAGCGCTTCCGCCAGCACCGTGGCAACGGCGATGTCGTGCGCCAAGAGCTGCAACGCGAACTCGGTATCGCGGTGAGCCTGCGCACGGTGGAGCGCGCGGTTGCGCACCTGCGGCGCGAGGTGTTCGCACAGAGCGCGGCCACCGTGCGCTTCGAGACGCCGCCGGGCCATCAGCTGCAGATCGACTTCGGCACCGTGCGCGTGCCCGTAGGCGACGAGACGCAGAAGGTCCACCTGTTCGTCGCGACGCTCGGCTACTCGCGGCGCACCTACGTTGCGGTGTTCCTGCACGAACGCCAATCGGCATGGCTGCAAGGCTTGGAAGGTGCGTTCCGGCACTTCGGCGGCCTCACGCGCGAGCTGCTGCTGGACAACGCCCGCGCGCTGGTCAACGAGCACGACGCGCAGACCCGCGAGGTCGCGTTCAACGACCGCTTCCACGCCTTCTGCCGCTACTGGGATGTCGTGCCACGGGCTTGCGCTCCGTACCGCGCGAGAACCAAAGGCAAGGACGAACGCGGCGTGGGCTACGTCAAGCGCAACGCCATCGCCGGCCACTGCTTCGCATCGCTGGAGGACCTGCAGGCGCATCTGGTGGGCTGGATGCGTGAGGTGGCCGATGTGCGCGTGCACGGCACGACCGGAGAGCCGCCGATGGATCGCTTCGAACGCGATGAGCGCGCGGTGTTGAGGCCACTGCAGGCCAAGGCGCCGTTCCTGCAGGTGCGCGAGTTGACCCGTCGCGTGCACACCGACGCATGCATCGAGCTGGACACCAACCGCTACAGCGTGCCGTGGCGGCTCATCGGCGAGAGCGTCACCGTCGTCGTCGCCGAGCGGCAGGTGCGCGTGCTGTATGCAGGCCAGGAGGTGGCCTGCCACGCGCAGAGCCCGCTGCGGCGCACGACGGTAATCGAGCGCGCGCACCTGATCGGCATCGTCGGTGCGCACCTGGCCGGCGTGAGCTGGTTGCCCAGGACGGCGTCGCCACCGGCACCAATACCTGCTGAGCTGCTGCGGCCGCTGCAGGAGTACGAGCGCGTGCTCGGAGGGTCGTGGTGATGGTGGCCGCCAAGAAGACCAAGCCGGTGGAGACGCTCGCCGATCTCGAGCCCATGCTCACGAGGCTCAAGCTGACCGCCATCCGCGACCAACTCGACACGCTGCTGGACCAGGCCGGGCGCGCCGAGCTGAACCTGCGCGAGGCGCTGGCGATGCTGTGCGCCGCCGAGGTCGCGCGCAAGGACGAGCGGCGCATCCAGATGGGCATGTCGATCGCCAAGTTCCCGTGCGTGCGCACGCTCGAGGGCTTCGAGTACGACGCGCAGCCGTCGGTGGATCCCAAGCAGATCCGCGAGCTCGCGACCTCGCGCTGGGTGGCCAACGGAGACAGCTTGCTGCTGCTCGGGCCACCAGGTGTGGGCAAGACACACCTCGCCGTTGCGCTAGGCAGAGAGGCGATCGTGCGCGGCTACTCGACGCTGTTCGTGCCGGCGACCTCCCTCGTGACTCAACTGGCGCGAGCGCACGCCGAAGGTCGGCTGGAGGAGAAGCTGCTGCACTTCACCAAGCCCAAGCTGCTGGTCGTCGATGAGCTGGGCTACCTGCCGTTCGAGGCCAACGCGGCGCATCTGTTCTTCCAGTTGGTCAGCCGGCGCTACGAGCGCGGCTCGATGCTGGTGACGAGCAACCGCTCGGTGGCCGAGTGGGGTGGCGTCTTCGGCGATGCGGTCGTCGCCACCGCGATCCTGGACCGGCTCCTGCATCACAGCCACGTCATCACGATCCGTGGCGACAGCTACCGCCTCAGAACGAAGCGCCGCGCTGGCCTGGTTAACCAGGCCAGCGCGCAACCTGCAACCCAAACCGATTGATCAACCGGGGGTCAATTCTAGATGTCGTCAGGGGGTCAGTTCCGGATGTCGTTTGACAACGGTCATCTACGCTGGCAAGCGGCTGCTGTCCGCAGCCGGTGAACTGGCAGTCCCGACCCAGAACGGCCGCTCGGGCGGCGCACTCCAAGCTTCGGCTTCGGCCATGAAGCGGTCAACCCTCAGACCACTCCACTGCCTTGCATCACTGGATCACCTGGTCGGCGCGCAGGAGCAAAGTGCTCGGCAGTGTGATCCCCAACTCCCGAGCCGTCCCGAGGTTGATTACCAGCTCAAACCG
>DASTZF010000174.1:0-7091 GCA_035764445.1 Burkholderiaceae bacterium | reverse complement strand
TGGCGCCGGTGATCGGCGTGGCCAACATCATCCCGGTGATGGCGGTGGCGATGATGATCAACAACGCGAGCCGCGTGCTGGCGTTCCGGCACGAGATTCGGTGGCCGCATGTGCGGCGCATGCTGCTGCTCGGCCTGCCGGCGTGCCTGCTCGGCGCCTGGGGCTACACGCGGCTCGACGCGCGCTGGGTCGCGTTGCTGCTGGGGCTGTTCCTGCTGGCCAGCATCCCGCTGCGCAGGCTGCTGCAGCGCGCGCAGCTGCGCCTGGGTGCCGGCGGTGAAGCGGTCGCCGGCGGCGTGTTCGGCGTCATCGAGGGCGGCATGACCGGCACCGGCGTGATCCTGATCTCGATGCTGATGGCCGCCGGCGTGCAGGGCGCCGCCTTGATCGCCACCGATGCGGTGATCTCCACCGTGCTGAGCCTGGCCAAGGTGGCGCTGTTCGGCGGCGTGTCGCGGCTTGATGCGGCGCTCGCGGTGACCGGCGTGCTGGTCGGCCTGTGCACCGCACCGGGCGCCTTCGTGGCGCGCGCGATCCTCGCGCGCATGCCGCAGCACCTGCATCTGCGCATCATGGAGGCGGTGGTGGTGTGTGGCGGTCTGGGGTTTCTGTGGCGGGCCTGGCGCTGACGCGCGGCGGTTGAGGCAACATCCGCGCACGTTCGACATCGAACGCGGAGGACCGACATGCTGCGCCGATCCTGGTTGCTGGCGACGCTCGGCGCTACGGCCATTCCGCTGCGCGCGGCCAACGACGTCGCGCCGGCCGACGCCAAGGCGGTGCGCGCGCTGATCGAGGCGCAGCTGGCCGCATTTGCCAGCGACGATGCCGACAAGGCGTTCTCGTTCGCCGCGCCGGCGATCCAGACGATGTTCGTCAACGCCGAGCGCTTTCTGGCGATGGTGCGCGAGTCGTATCCGGTGGTCTATCGGCCGACGTCGGTGAGCTTCCTGCTGCCCGAGTGGATCGACGGCAAGCTGATCCAGCGCGTGCAGATGCGCGACGCCGCCGGCGCGGCGTGGATGGTGGTGTACGAGATCGAGCGCCAGCCCGACCGCTCGTGGCGCATCGCCGGCTGCGTGGCCGGGCGCGCAGCCAGTCGCGCGACCTGATCGCTACGAGGCGGCCGGTGCCGGCAGATCGCGCAGCACGCGCACCGGCGAGCCGCTGATCACCAGCGCCTGCACGACGAACCCGGCGGCGGCCAGCGCGATGCAAGCGGTCTCGCCCCACAGGCTGCCGACCACGCCGCCGAGCGCGGCGCCGATCGGGCGCGCCCCGGCGTTGACGGTGAGGAAGATCGCCGACACCTGACCGAGCACGCGCGTGGGCACCAGCGTCTGACGCAGCGTGGTGGTGGTCACCACCCACACCAGCGGGCCGGCGCCGAACAGCACGAACGACAGCGCCGCCAGCCACGCGGTGGCCCACCACAGCGTGCCGACCATCGCCAGCGCGGCCAGTACCGACATCAGCGGCCCAAGCAGCACCGCGGCGCCGAATGGCAGCGCGCGCATGACGCGGGTTGCGAGCGTGGCGCCGATCAGCATGCCGGCGCCGTAGCAACCGAGCGTGAAGCCCACGGCGTCGGCGCTCAGCCCGAGCGTGCGCATCGCATACGGCACGTAGGCTGTCTGCAGCACCAGCCACGCGATGTTCCAGACCACCGCGGTCCACATCACCGGACGCAACAGCGGATCGCGCCACACCAGGCCAGCACCGTCGCGCAGTTCCTCCAGCACGTGCCGCGCCGGTCCCGGCGTGCGTGGCACCGCGGGCAGGCGCAGCAACAGCAGCATCGCCAGCGTCGACAACGCGGTGGCGCAGGCGAACGCGGTGCTCGCGCCGGCCCATGCGACCAGCGACCCGGCCAGCGCCGGGCCCGCCGCGAACGCGGCGCTGCGCGCCAGCTCGAGCCGCGCGTTGGCGCGCGCCAGCGCGTGTTGCGGCACCAGCGAGGGCACCAGCGCCGGGGCAGCGATCGTGAAGCCCACGGTGCCGGCCGCGCCGATGAAGCCGAGCACGGCCAGCGCGGCGAGCGAGATGGCGCCACTGTACACGACCGCCAGCAGCGCCAGCAGCGACAACGCGCGCACCGCCTCGGCCAGCACCATCAGGCGCGAGCGCGACCAGCGGTCGGCCAGCACGCCCATCGGAATCGACAGCAACAGGAACGGCAGGGTCTGCGCGGTGGTCAGCGTGCCGATCTCGCCGGCCCCGGCGTGCAGCGTGATCACCGCGACGATCGGCACCGCCGCGAGGCTGATCTGCTCGGCCGATTGCGCGGCGAGGTTGCTCCAAGACAACGAAGCGAGGGCATGCGATGACTTGCTCATGGCCGCATCATCGTGCACCGACGCGGCGCGGACCGGCCGCATTCGGACCTGTGTTTGCAGCGCGCGCGACGCGCTAGTCTCGCCGCATGCACGATCTCGAGATCACCGTGCACGACACGCCCGACGCAGTCGACGCGCTGATCGTCGACCAGGGGCTCGACGCGGCCAACCAGGCGGCCGCGCCGTTGCACGACGTGCGACCGCTGGCCTGCTTCGCGCGCGACCGCGCCGGTGCGGTGGTGGCCGGTGCGGTGGGCCGCCGCTGGGGCGAGTGTGCCGAGCTGCAGCAACTGTGGGTGCGCGCGGATCTGCGCCGCCGGGGCTGGGGTGCGCGGCTGGTGCGTGCGTTCGAGCGGCGCGCCGCGGAGCTCGGCTGCAAGCGCGTCTACCTCGAGACGTTCAGCTTCCAGGCGCCGACGTTGTACCGCTCACTCGGGTACGAAGTGCGGCACACGATCGGTGGCTACGCGCCGGGCATCCACAAGCAGTGGATGGTGCACGAGCTCGATCGCTGACGACGCGCTTCACGCCACGCCGGCTTCGGCGTTGACGCGTTGCGGGTCGACGCCGAGTTTGCGCGCCGCGTTCAGGATCTCCTGCCAGGTGGTCGCGTCGACCGGCACGCCGCTCTTGATGCGCCGCTCGCGCGACTCGCGCTCGGGATCGCCCGCCAACCGCACGCGGTCAAAGCCCGCGCGCGGCGGCGACTTAGTCACCCAGTCGACGAAGGTCAGCGCCTCGGCTTCGTAGGCCGCGCGGTCGGTGATGCGCTCGGGATCGATCAGCACGGTCAGCATGCCGTTGAGCACTCGCTTCTTGCTGCTGTCGTGCGTGTGCTGCGTGAGGCCCGACGCGAGCGCGCCACCGAGCAACTCGCACAGCACCGCCATGCCGTAGCCCTTGTGCGCGCCGAAGGTGAGGATGGCGCCGAACGGCTCGATCACCGAATAGCGCGGATCCGTCGTCGGCCGACCCTGATCGTCGATCAGGTGGTCGGGCGGCACGCGCTCGCCCTTGTTGTGCGCAACGCGCGTCTTGCCCTGCGCGATCACGCTGGTCGCGAAGTCGAGGATCATCGGCGCGCGGCCCTTCAGCGGGATGCCGGCGGTGAACGGGTTGGTGCCGAAGCGCGCGTCGGAGCCGCCGTGCGGTGCCACGATGCCGCGCGAGATCACGTTGACGAAGTGCAGCGAGACCATGCCCGCGGCCACCGCCTGCTCTGCCCACGCGCCGATGCGCCCAAGGTGATGCGCGTTGCCGAGCGCCATCACGCAGCAGCCGTGCGTGCGCGCGCGTTCGATGCCCAGGGCCATCGCCTCGCCGCCCACCACCTGGCCGAAGCCGGCCTGGCCGTCGAGGCGCAGCAGCGCGCCGGCGTCGAGCACCGTGCGCACATGAGCGTTGGGTTGGAGGCCGCCCTCGAGAAACGAATCGGCATAGCGCGGGAACATGCCGATGCCGTGCGAATCGTGTCCCATCAAATTGGCTTCGATCAGGTTGTCGCACACGGCGTTGACGACGGCCGCATCGCTGCCGAAGCCGCGCGCCAGGGTGCGCATGGCACGGTGCAGGGCGTCGACGGCGATGGTGTGGGTTGCGCTCATGGGGTGCTCGATGACGGCGGGGTGACGGCCGCGTTGGGGTTTAGCCGGTCGCGCCGGGGCGCGCGGTGCGGCATTCTCGCCTGCCGACCCGCCAACCCCGGCTGAGGTGCCAAGGAGGAGAGACTCCGGGGAGCGATTACCGCTGTACACCATGGTGCGCGCGCACCTGCGCCGTATTTCACGCGGTACGGCCGGCAAAGATGTTGCAATGCCAAGCTGGAGCCGAGGGCCCCGAAACCACCCATGCCCGTCATCGCCATCGTCAACCGCAAGGGAGGGAGCGGCAAGAGCACCGTCGCGACGCACTTGGCGGCATGGTGCGCGCACCGCGGGCTGCCGGTGCTGCTCGGTGACGCGGACTTCCAGCAGTCGTCACATGCGTGGCTGCGCCAGCGCGAGCTGCAGCGACTAGCGCCGGCGCCCAAGATCTCCGGCTGGTCGGTCGACCCGCGCAACATCCTGCGCACGCCCCCTGGCGTGACGCACGTCGTGCTCGACACGCCCGGCGGCCTCAAGGGCTACGACCTGCTGCGCGTGGTGATGCTGGCCGACGCGGTGGTGATGCCATTGAGCCACTCGCTGTTCGATCGCGAGTCAGCCGCCGAGTGCTACACCGAGCTGCTCGCGCATCCGCGCGTGGCGCGCGGTCGCTGCAAGATCGCTGCGGTGGGCATGCGCATCGACTCGCGCACCAGGGCGGATGTCGTGCTGCGCCAATGGGCCGACGGTTTGCAGCTGCCGTTCCTCGGCGCGCTGCGCGAAACACAGACCTACGTGAAGTGCCTCGAGCACGGCCTCACGATCTTCGACATGCCGGCGGCCAAGGTCGAGGCCGACCTCGCGCAGTGGCAGCCGATCCTCGAGTTCGTGGGGCCGATGCTGCTGGCGGAACCTGCGGCGCCCGAGCCGAGGCCCGAGGCCAAGCCTGTGGTCAGACCGGCCGCCAAGCCGGTGCACAAGCCGAGCCGTCCGGTGCTGCCGCCGGGCTCGTCGCCGTCGGGCACCTTGCGCCCGGTGGCGGTGAGCGCCGAGGCCGAGCTGACCGCTGCGCGCACGGCGCCCGGCGCGCTCGATCCGCTGCCAGCCACGCCCGACGTGAAGAGCGCACAACCCGAGCCGGTGGTCAACGGCAACGGCAAGGCCGCCGAACACGCGGCCGAGCCGCCGAAGATCCACCGCCTGGTGCCGATCAATCCGGCCGAGGAACTCGACAGCCACTTCGGCGGTTTGACGACCCGCATCGGCCGCTGGCTCGAGTCGTTGTCGCTCAAGCGCGCGCGTTAGCGCTCGCGCGCTTCAAGCTGGCGGCTTGACGCCGCCGATGCAGCGCGGCAGCGGCGGCGGTTGCCACGCGGCCGCCCCCGCATCGCTCAGCGTGCGCAGGAACGCCACCAGATCGGCGCGCTCGCCCGCATCGAGGTGCAGCGGCTCGAGGATGCGCTCGCCGTCGGCATGCAGGCGATCGAGGTTGAGCTCGGAGTAGTGGTTCACCACGTCGTCCAGCGTCGCCAGCTGGCCGTCGTGCATGTAGGGCCCCGTGAGCGCGACGTTGCGCAGGCTCGGTACCTTGAACTCGCCGAAGTTGCGGTGCTGCGGCTCGACGTGGCGGGTCTTGATGGCCGCGTTGCTGTCGGCGCCGGCGTCGCTGAAGCGGCCGAGCAGGTTGTACGGGCTCGCGCGCAGCACCAAGAGGCCGCCTTGGCGGCCCGGGTCGACCTCGCCCGGGCGCACGAAGAAGGGCAGGCCGGTGTCGCCGAACTCGCCGTTGCTGAACAGCGGCCCCGAGTGGCACACCGCGCAGCGGCCGCGGCCGACGAAGAGCTTGAGCCCGCGCTGCGCGTCAGCCGGGTAGCGTGCCATCGCCGCGGCGTCGCCGCGCGCCAGCGCGTCGCGAAAGTCGTCGAACGCGGTGCGCCCAGACACCAGCGTGGCGACGAAGGCACCGATCGCCTTGGCCGCATGGACGAGCACCGCCTCGTCGCCGCCGGTCGCCGGGGTCACGCCGAAGGCGCGACGGTAGCGGCACGCGAGCTCGTCGTCGCCGGCGATGTGCGCGCGCACCTGCACCGCGGTGGCATCCATCTCGCGTGGGCTGACGATCGGCCGGATCGCCTGCCCCCACAGGCTGTCGGCCGCACCGTCCCAGCCGTACCAGCGCTCGTGCACCGCGTTCCACAACGATGGCGCGTTGCGGTCGAGCTCACCGCGCCCGAGCGAGCGCCGCCGTCCGTCGGCGAAGGCCAGCCCGGGCTGATGACAGCTGGCGCATGCGAGCTGGCCGTGGCTCGACAAGCGCAGGTCGAAGAACAGGGCCTGCCCGAGCGCGATCGCCTCGCGCCGGCCCGACTGCGCGTTGCCGGGGTCGGTTGTCGGCGCGGGCGGCCACGGGCCGTGGGCGAGGATGCGGCGCGTCTCGTCGGCGCCGAAAGTCGTTGCATCGGCCTGCGCGTACGCGCTCGTGCAACCCGCCAGCAGCAGCGCCGCTGCCCCGGCGAGCCCAAGGGGCCAACGCATCACGGCACGTCGACCTCGTGCGTCAGCCGCGCGCTGCGGCCGTCGAGCGCGAGGTCGAAGATGAAGCGCCAGCGCCCCGGCATGTGCAGCATCAGCCCTTCGGCGTGGTAGAGGCCGGGGCCGCGCGCGGCGACGCTGGCGCGGTAGTTCATGCCGTGCTTGTGCGCCGGCATGTCGGCGTCGACCTGCAGGCCCTTGGGCAACGCGACGCCGGGGCCCGGGCAGACCGCGATGTCGAGCGCGAAGTGCCGCCCGCTGGCCAGCGGCGACGGCTGCGGCACGAACGCCACCGTGTAGCCCTCACCCTCGGCGCGCAGCGCGCCCGCGGCCTTCAGCAACGCCCCGCAATCGTCGGAGGCATGGCCGCTGCCGGCGCCGATGCACAGGCACGCCGCGATCGTCAGCGCGCGGCTCACTGGTGCACCCTTGGCGCTTCGCGCCTTCCCTCCGAGAGGGAGTTCGCCCCTTCGGGCGGCCGTGCGGGGCTCACGCCTTCTTCGGCCACGCCGAGCGCAACACCGCGTCGGCGTTGCGCCAGCCGATGCGCTCGGCCAGCGGCTTGGGCAGGTCGGCCAGCCAGCCGCGCGAGTAGTCGGCGTGCGGCACGATGTAGTGCCAGCGCTCGGGCGTGAAGGTG
>DASTZF010000173.1:0-2855 GCA_035764445.1 Burkholderiaceae bacterium | reverse complement strand
CGCCGTCTCGGTGGTCGCATGATCGCACCCCGCCTCGGCCGCGTCCGCCAGTCGACGTGCGATCAGGGCCGACTGCACGCCGCGACCACGAGCCGCCGGAAGCGTGGCATCCCACCCCAGCCACGCGACGCCGTCCTGGACGAAAGACAACGCCGCACCAACCGGCCCTTCGTCCCCGATGGCCAGCCAATGGCGCCAGTGCGGAAGTCGAGCTGCGGCGCTGATCATCTCGTGCGCCGCCTCCGGCATCTTGAAGACCTCGCAACAGATATCGGCCACGCGCTCGCACTGATCGCCCTCGGCACGGATCACCCGCGGCGCCCCGGCAACGACGGTGATCGGCTCGGCTTTTCGATAGTGCAGCGACGTGGCTATCGTGCGACGCAAACGGCGCTCACGCAACCATTGCGACAGCGCTTGCGGCTCCGCGTAGGGGCCGAGTTCGACAGCAAAAGACAGTCCCTGATCGATGTAGCGGCCAGACCAATCGTCGATCAGCGCCTCATTGGCCGGTTGCGCAACGCCCAGCCCGATGATTCGATTCACGTTCAGCGACGTGGCGGCCGACCGTGCCACGACTGCGACTGCCGCCCCGGCGGCGTGAACGGCCAGACCGTGACGCTGTCGCACGTCGGGCGCCGGAGCTCCGACCAGGCTGGCATAGGCACGTGCCTCGCTGCCCTCGACCAAGACCGCAATCTCGCGCTCGTCCATCAGCTGACGCTTCGCTACCGTTTCTCGTTGACCGGTCCAACCAGCGGGTTGCGTCCGGCAACCCCGCGTTTCGATCGGCTCGATGCTGCAGCCTCAAGGCCATCGCAGCAGCGCCGCTCCACAAGGGATGCGCGGGATTCTACGGCGGGGGATCGGGTCATCCCCAGTTGATCGCCCCCTCATTCTCGTGGCGGTAATTCGGTGTGAGCCGCTGCGCTCACGACGTTACGATCGCGTCTGGTACCCGGCCAATCGAAGGTAACTGCGCGAGTTCTCTTCGAGCGTGAAGCGCGATTGCACGAGGTCACGCAGCCGACGGCCGTAGCCCGCCGCGCATTCGCGGTCAGCGAGCAGACGCAAGATGCCGTCGGCGAGCGCCTGGACGTTCTCGGGCGGCACCTGCACGCCTGTGAAGCCGTCGCGAATCAGCTCCGCCACACCGCAAACGTTGGTTGCAACCACCGGCTTGCCCAGCGCGCCCGCCTCCAACAGCGCGATTGAAAAGGCTTCGTTGCGCGACGACAGCACGAAGACGTCCGTTTGCGCCAGCGCCCGGAGGGCGGCTGCATGCGGCACGTCGGTGCGGATGGTGGTGTGCGCCGCGAGTTCCAGTTCGTCGACCAGCGCCAGAGTCGACTGCGTCGTCTCGGCGCTGCGTCCCATGATCGTCAGGTGGGCACTCGGGTAGCGCTCCACCACTCGCCGAAACGCGCGCAGCAGAACATCGTGGCCTTTCTTGTGCTCGAACGTGCCCAGGTTCAGCAGCGCCGGGCCCGGCGCGTGAGCAGGCGCTGGCGTCCCCGTTACCACGCGCTCGAGCTGCTCGACGTCGACGCCGTTGTGGATGGTGACCACCTGCGAGCGCGGCAGGTCGAACGCGGTGACGGTCTCTTCGGCCAGGCCCTCGGAGCACGCGACCACGGCATCGGCTTGCATCAGGGCCCAGCGCCAGACGCGACGTTGCCATCCGTGGAGTGCAGCGAGTGTGCGGATGTCCAGGCCGTGCATCGACAACAGGACCCGGCCGCGAAAGATGCCGAGCCGCTTCGCCAGTACCCAGGTGAAATCGGAAGAGCCGATGTAGTGGAAGTTGACCACCTCGACGGCGTACTGCCGAACCAGGGCGCGGATGCGCAGCAGCTCGCGTGGCAGGCTCAACAGGTAGCGCAGCAGCCCGGACCAGCGCGACGAGCCCGCAAACGGCCCACGCACGCGCATCTTGATGATCGAGCGCCCAGCCTCGTCGGCCATCTCGTTGGGTGCCAGATCGCCCCACGAGGACACCAGCAGCTTGGGGCGCAGGCGCGCGTCGCGGCCGATGCCGTCGTATAGGCCGACCACCACCTGCGTCACGCCGCCGATGGCGTCGAGCCCCCACGGCAACGCCAGCAGATACGTCGCCTGCACAGACGCGGCCTTCGCCGGCGCCACCGGCGTCTGCGGATCGGTGATCGAGGCCGTCATAACGTCAACACAAAGATCGAATGCCCTGCAGCCACGGCAATGTACTGCCTGTCTCCGAGCGTGAACGAAATCGGTGAACCCCGCACACGGCCACCGAGGTTGACGCGCCAGAGCTCCCTGCCATCGTCGGCATCGAAGGCCCGGAACGTGTCGCGATAGCCGGCGAAAACCAGTCCGCCATCGGTGGACAGCACCGAGCCAACGGTCCACACGAAGTCGTCGGATCCCGTGTCCAGCACGGTCTGCCAGCGCACGGCGCCCGATTGCACATCGATCGCCTTAATCGAGGCTGTCGGAACTTGGTTGCGTGCATACGGTTCTGCGGCGCCGCCGTCGAAGCGCTGACCGCGGCGGTACGGCGCGTCCTTCGACGCGTAGTAGACGCCGGCAGCGTCGGAACACGGCACGTACACGAGTTGGCGCGTGCGATCATACGAAGGTGGCCACCAGTTGGTCGCCGCCATCACGGCCGGCCAGACCAGCGTACCGGTTTCACGGGGCCTGGCCGAAGCGGCCATGCGCGGGTGTCCTCTGGCGTCGAAGCCTTCGTTCCAGGTCTGCTTGACGAAGGGGCGGGCAAACAAGAACTCTCCGGTGCGTCGATCCAGCGCATAGAAGAACGCATTGCGGTTGGCCCATAGGACAACCGAGCGCTTGCGACCCTGCCAATCGATCTC
>DASTZF010000172.1:0-18344 GCA_035764445.1 Burkholderiaceae bacterium | reverse complement strand
GAGCTCTCCGCGCGCGGCGCCCACGTGTTCGTGGCCTGCCGGTCGGCCGCGCGTGCGCAGGCCGCGCTGGCGACGATGCGGCCGCACAGCGGCGGGCCGCCGCCCGAGGCACTGGCGCTCGACCTCGGCGACTTCGCGTCGGTGCGCCACTGTGCGCAGGCGTTCCTGGCGCGCGGGCTGCCGCTGCACCTGCTGATCAACAACGCGGGGCTGGCGAGCGCGCGCGGCACCACGCGCTCGGGCTTCGAGCTCGCGTTCGGCGTCAACCACATGGGGCACTTTCTGCTCACGCAGCTGCTGCTCGATCGGATCAAGGCATCGGCGCCGGCGCGCATCGTCACCGTCGCCAGCAAGGCGCACTACCGTGCCGGCGGCCTCGACTGGAGCGCGTTGCGTCAGCGCACGGCCACGTGGTCGGGCTTTCCGGAGTACTGCGTGTCCAAGCTGGCCAACGTGTTGTTCAGCGCCGAGCTCGCGCGTCGCCTGGCCGGCAGCGGCATCACCACCTACGCGCTGCATCCCGGCGTCGTGGCCTCCGACGTCTGGCGCCAGGTGCCGTGGCCGCTGCGCTGGCTGATCAAGCGCAGGATGCTCTCCACCGACGACGGCGCGCGCACGTCGCTGTACTGCGCCACCGCGCCCGAGGTCGCCGACGCGAGCGGGCTGTACTACGACAACTGTCTCCCGAAGGAGCCGAGCCGTGCGGCGCAGGATGCGGCGCTGGCGGCCGAGCTGTGGCAGCGCAGCGAGGGCTGGTTGCACGCGGCTGCATAGCGAACACTCGCGCGGCTCGATGTTGAGCGGCGCACGACGCGAGGCACCGGCTCACTTTGCGCATCGTCACAGCGTGAAGCGGTCGTGCACGCGGGTGGCGATCGGCGTGGCGTCGCCTTGGTCATCGGGCACCCACACCGGACCGCCGCTGCCCGCCCGTCGCTTCCACAGGCGCGGCACGCGGTCGATCGCCAAGAAATGGGCGTGCAGCGCACCGTCGGCGGTGATCCTGCAGCGCAGGAAGCCCTTGAAGTCTTCGATCGCCAACGCCGAGTAGCCGTTGTTGGTGAGAAAGCCGAGGTACGACATCAGCGCCAGGTAGCAGCCGAAGATGAACGCACCGACGATTGCGCCGTACAGGAACACCGTGGCCCCGACCGCGGTGGCATGGCCGATCGCCGCCCACGCACCGGCGCCGGGATCGCCGATCCCGCGCACGTGACCGACCCCGAGCTGAATCCAGAACACCACCGCATACACCGCGAACACGTGCACCAGCGCGTGGATCAGGCCGAAGCCCCAGGTGACGATGATTCGCCACGCGCGACTGGCCTTGGACGGCAGCTCGTCGACCGTCTCGCGGCCCATCGCGAGGCAGGCACCGATCATCATCGCGTTGACGACGAAACCGAGCGGGCTGAACACCATCGCCTTGAGCCACAGCACGAACGTGCTCCAGAACTCCCACGGTGCGTAGTCGCCGAGCGGCTTGAAGCCGTCGGGCCTGAACGTCTCGGCGAACGGCAGCGAGTTCAGATAGGCGTTGAACCAGTACAGCGCACCGAGCATCACCGAAAACCACCAGTTGCCGCCGCGCCATGAGCCGTTGGTCTTGAACAGCGCGCCGAGGTTGCCGATCGCCCGCGAGCGACTCTCGCGGACATCGGGATAGACGGTCGCCGGCTGCCGCTCGAACTTCACGTCGGCTGGCTCGACGCGGTCGTCGAGGCCGACCCCCAGCGCGGCGGGGCCGCTCGGCGGCGGAATCGTGTGCTCGTTGCGCAGCTCGCGCAGCACGATCGGGCGTGTCGTCGTCTTCGTGTGCGTGGGATGCGTGAACGCGCCGCCGGTGCCGCAGGTGACGAGCATGCCGTCCGATGCCGACGTCCAGCGCACGTAGTGGTGCAGGTCGCCGGCCAGACGCAGCGCGATGCGCCCGCGCAGCAGGCCCTCGAGGCGCTGGTAGCGCTTGGGCCAGTTGGGCCGTGCGCCGTCGCCGATCGGCCGCGTCCAGTACGGCTCCGGATAGACCAGGATCACGCGGTCGTTCGGTTCGATGCGGTAGACGCGGGTCTGGCCATCGACGCTGACCTTCAACCCCTCGGGTCCGGCCAGCCGCTCGAACTGCTCGTACTGGTCGCGATCGATCTCGCGCGTCAGCGCGAAGTCGAAGCCGAGCGCCCACCAGCCGCGCGGCAGCTTGGCGCAGAAGTAAGTCTGCCGCTGCGGGATGCGAGCGCCGAGGAACGGCGCCATATCGTTCTTGCGCACGAAGTAGCGGTTGAAGGTGGCCGCCGAATCCATCCAGTCGTGGTTCTGCGCCAGCGCGGCCAGCGTGTAGCAGCGCCCGCGCACCCGGTTGTCGTGGCCGCCGAAGTCGCGTCGCGCCGCCTCGTACATCTCGATGAAGCGGTAGCGGTACTCCTCGGAGCTCGCCGCCGGGTACGCCAGGTCGCCACCGAGCAGCAGCAGCTGGCCGCGCGGCAAGTCTGCGCCGGCGCCGTCGGGCACCGAGTCGGCCAGCACGGTGCTGGCCACCGCGTAAGTGGCGTTGCCGCCGTCGCCGGTGTCGGCGATGAAGTCGAACCAGAAGTCGCCGTCCGCCTCGGGCGCGCTGCAGTCGATCACCGTCAGCGGCAGCTCGAACGATTCGCGCAGGTCGCGGTTGCGCAGCAGATCGGTCGACGACAGCACGCGCCGCGCGGCCGACCACAGCACGTCGGGCTGATACCACGCCACGGGTGGCCGCTCGTGCGGCGGCACCATCACGCCGAACCTGGGCATCGTCACGGCGCAAGCGAGCCGTGAGCATCGACGGCAAGGGCCATGGCGCACGTCCTCCATCGTCTGCGCGAGCCCCCTCCGCGACAGCTGCCAGTGTGCCTGAGCCGGGGCTGCCTGCTGTGGGCGGTCGCTGCGCCGGCGCGACAACCGCCGCGGCAAAGCGCGCGTGCGGTCGAATCCCTAGCGCGGTTTTCAAGTGGCACCGTCTTCGATCCGGTCGATGGCGACGGGGGAACAGGCGCGGCTGCAGCGCGTCACCCCGCGCTCCCCGCACGCCCCCGGCGCCCCCAAACACGTGACAGCGTGGTACGGCGCGGCCGAGCCGGCACGCCGGTTGCCGCGGCGGCTCGGGCTTTCTCGGAGCGATGGATGGCGGGCCTTGTCGCGCGAGCGGTCGTCGCGGCTGCGTTGCTGATCACTTGGTCGTTGCCGACGACGCGGTTGGCCGCGTTGCCGGGCGAACGCGCACTGGCGCTGGCCGCCGACGCCATCTGCTGGGCCGAAGGATCGGCCGCGCGGGCGTCGTTGCGCACGCCGGCCAGCGGCGCGCTGGCCGGCGTGGTGCCCGATCCGCGCGTGGTCGAGGTGGCCGCTCTGTTCGAGCCTCTGGCCACCCGGCGGTGGACGGTCGATCTCGCCTGCGTCTTGTTCGCCGCGGTCGCAACGGCTGCCTTGCTGGCGCGCTGGCGCGTCGCCCCGGCGCTTGTCATTGCTGCGGCAATTCTTTACCTGACGTCCCATCCCGTGACTTGGGATGCCTACCGGCTGGTGCTGATCACGCAGTCGCCTCGACTGTGGTGGGTGGCGATCAGCCAGTGGAGTCCGGCGCTGTGGTCCGAACGCCTGGCCGCGCCGGTGACGGTGTGGCTGAGCCTGTTCGGTGCGGGCGCCTTGCTGTTTGGGGCTTCGATGCGCCGCTTCGGCCCACGGCTCCGCTCAGCCCTTCGAGGCGGCTCGCTGCTGCGATCGCCGTCACCTGTTCAACCCACCACGTGAGGTCACCATGACGGACAACAAGAACGCTCGATCGCTGCTGCCGCTGTTCATGGTGGCCGCGCTGTGGAGTTGCGGCGGTGGCGACGACAATGCGCCGTCGCCTGCGGCCGCCGCACCGCCTCCGGCGCCCGCGCCAGCGCCGCCTGCGCCGGCGCCGGCGCCAATCCCGCCGATGGCGCAGCCGCCGCTGGACATCAGCGGCACCGCGGCGCAGGTCGGCGTCGACTTCTGGGGCACCAACAGCACCGCCAACGGCGGCAAGGGCGACCCGGTCGACGGCCTCCTGTGCTACCCCACGGTGCCGCAGACGATTCACATCCACTCGCATCTGGCGGTCGTGCTGAACGGCCAGCTGCGGGCGGTGCCCAACAACATCGGACGGGTGTTCCCCACGGCGACCACCACGGGGTGCCTGTATCAGGTGCACAACCACGACGCGGGCGGCCGCATGCACATCGAGGGGCCGACGCCGTTCACCGCCACCCTCGGCAACTGGTTCCACGTCTGGGGCCAGCCGCTGTCGCACGACAACGTGGGTGGCATCACCGGGCTGCCGATCGTTTTCTACGTCACCGACAACGGCGTGGTCACGCGCTGGGACGACGACCCCGCGCTGATCGAGCTGAAGTCGCACCGGCTGATCACGATCCAGATCGGCACGCAACTCACCGAACTGCCTAACTTCATCTGGACAGGGACGTGATCCGCACGCGGTGCCCCCGCTGCGGCGGGCGCCGCGTGCGCGGGCTGCACTGACGCCGCCGCGAGTGGCGCGTTGTTCGCGCGTCGAGTGCGCGCGTGGTACGCCACTTGCCGCAGGTGAATCGTCCGCATCGACGCCGGATTGGGCGCCGCGAGGTGCGCACGGCCTGCAAAAAAGGAGACGTCGATGAGCCTCGCAACCATCCTGTTGATCGTGCTGATCCTGCTGCTGGTGGGCGCGCTGCCCACCTGGCCGCACAGCGCCAGCTGGGGCTACTGGCCCAGCGGTGGGCTTGGCCTGGTCGTGCTGGTGCTCTTGGTGCTGCTGCTGATGGGGCGCTTGTAGGCGCCAGCGCGTGCGTTCGCACGCGTCATCGACGCCTCGGCCACCGCGTAGCCGAGCGACGCCAGCAGCAACGGGGTCAGGTAGTACACCGCGCGATAGCTCAGCAGCGCTGCCAGCACGCGGGCGGCTCCCACTTCGGCGCCGAAACAGGCGACGAACACGGCCTCGATGACGCCGAGCCCGGCGGGCACGTGGGTCGCCACGCCGGCCACCGCAGCGAACAGCAGCACCCCAAGCGCCGCCGCGTACGGTACCGCCTGACCGAGCAACAGCCACACGATCAGCCCCATCAGCGACCAGTTGGCCATCGACACTGCCAACTGCCACAGCGCCACGCCGGGCGCCGGCAGTGTGAAGCGGTGGCCACGCACCTGCACGCTGCGACCTTGGCGCAGCGCGCACGACAGCAGATAAGCCAGCGCCGCGGCGAACAGTGCAGCGCCGACGCTGCGCACCACTGCGTCGGACAACTCGATCTGCGGCGGCAGCGGCGGCGGCGCCAGCGCGAGCAGCAGCCCGCCGAGTGCGAGGTAGCCGACCCAGTTGGTGACGACGGCGACCACGATGATGCGCACCACCTGCCAGGGCCGCAAACCGGCACGGCCGTACAGCCGCAGCTTCATCGCCAGCGCACCGACCAGCGAGCCGAAGTTGAGATTGAACGCATAGCACACCGCGGCGATGCCCAACGTGCGCTGCGCCGACAGTCGATGACCGGTCTCGTGGCGCGCGACCAGGTCATAGCTGCTGAACAGCGCGTGGCTGAGCAGTGCGAGCAGCGCAGCGCCTGCCAATGCGGTGTGCGGCTGTTGCAGCAGCGCTTGGCCGACCTCACGCCAGCTCACGCTGCCGGCCTCGTGGACGAGCAGCGCGAGCACCAGCACGGCCAGCGCCCATGGCGCGAGCTGCTTGATCCTCGACCACAGCGCAGCGCGCGGCACCGTCATCGCGCGTCGACCACGCTCTCCGCGCCCGTACCGGATGCGCGCTGCGGCTCGCCGGTCGGCCTCGCGGGCGCCGCATCGCCACGCGGCGGTCCGGCGGGCACGGTCCTCAGGTGCAGCGGTACGACCTTCGGGACTCGGTTGGGCAGCCATTGCACCCACGACGGAAAGCCGCGCAGAAAGTGGAACAGAAAGAAGCCGCGCAGCTGCGCCCACGCCGACGACAGCGGCGTCGGAGGCGGCAGCGACACCTGCTTGCAGCCGTGCTCGATCAGCTCGTCGAGCCGCTCGCGCACGTGGGTGGCGAACGCGGTGTCGCGCACCACCACGTTGGCCTCCAGATTCAACGCCAGGCTCAGCGGGTCGAGGTTGCTCGAACCGACGGTGGCCCACTCGTCGTCGATCGCCGCCAGCTTGCCGTGGAACGGACGCGTGCAGTACTCGTGCACCCGCACGCCGGCACGCAGCAGGTGCACGTAGAGCATCGATGCCGCGAAGCGCACGATCGCCATGTCGGGTTCGCCCTGCACGATCAGATCGACGCGCACGCCGCGGCGCGCCGCGCGCCGCAGGTCCTGCAGCAGGCTGAAGCCGGGAAAGAAGTACGCGTTGGCGATCACCACGCGACGCCGCGCCCGGCGCAGCGCAGTGCGGTACTGCAGCTCGATGTCGCGCGTGTGATGCTCGTTGTCGCGCGTCACCAGCGCCGCGGCCGCCGGAACACCGCGCGCCGGAACGCTCTCGCGGCGCTGGCGGCGGTCGCGCCGCCAGTGCCAGCGCCACACGTGCCGATGCGGCTGCGGTGCACGCAGCGCCTCGCGGCAGAAGGCGCGAACCTGCGCCACCAGCGGGCCCGCGACCTCGACCGCGTAGTCCTGCTTGGCCTTCGCGCCGTACTCGGCCAGATGGTCGACCGAGTAGTTGATGCCGCCGACGAAGGCGACCGCGCCGTCGACCACCAGCAGCTTGCGGTGCATGCGACGGAATACGTTCAAGCGTCGGCCGAGCAGGCCGCGCATCGGCTCGTAGGCACGCACGTCGACGCCGGCGTCGGCCAGCGGCGCCAGCAGTTCGGGGCCGAGATCGGGCGAACCCCAGCCGTCGACCAGCACGTGCACCCGAGCACCGTTGTGCGCGGCCTGCAGCAGCGCGCGCTGCAGCTGGCGGCCAACCTTGTCGTCGAGCCAGATGAACGTCTCGAGCAGCACTTCATGCCTCGCCTGCGCGATCGCCTCGAACACGCGCGCGTAGTACTGCTCACCGTTCTCGAGCAGCGTGATGCGGTTGCCGTCGGTCCAGTCGAGCTTCTTCTTCACAGCTGTATCTCGGCCGCCAGCGGTGCATGGTCGGACAGCGTCGCCCACGGCCGCCTGGGCAGCGGCAACGGGTGTGCCGACGCGACCTGCCGCACGTAGATGCGATCGAGCCGCAGCAGCGGCCAGCGCGCCGGAAAGCTGCGCGCGTGCGCGCCGTGTGCACTGCGGAACACCTCGACCAGGCCGCAGCCTTGCAACGCGGCGTCGGCGCGGCCGCGCCAGTCGTTGAAGTCGCCCGCGACGATCAGCGGCGCGTTGGGAGGCACCTCGCGCGCCAGCAGCGCGAGCAGCCGCTCGAGCTGGCGCCGACGATGCGACTCGCGCAGCCCCAGATGCACGCACACGCCGTGCAGCAACTGCCGGCCGCCGTTGGGCAGCATCAGGCAATGCAGCAGGCCACGTGCCTCGTCACCCGGCATCGACACGTCGTGGTTGGTGTAGCCGATGATCGGGAAGCGCGACAACAGCGCGTTGCCGTGGTCGAGCCCGTCGATCACCGCGTTGCGGCCGTACGCGTGATTGCTCCAGATCTGGTCGGCCAGATACTCGTAGTGCGCGCCGTCGATCACATCGACGCCGCGGCGCCGCCACGGTCGCGGCGTTGGGTCGTCGGCGCCGGGCCCCGCCACTTCCTGCAAGAAGACGAGGTCGCTGCCCACCGCGCGCACCGCCTCGCGCAACTCGTGCAGCATGAAGCGGCGGCGCAGCGCCGTGTAGCCTTTGTGGACGTTGACCGTCAGCACGCGCATGCTGGGGGCGGGACGCTTGCTCGGCATGCGGCATCGTGGCGCGACGCGCGCGCGCTCACCGTCGGGCAACGGTGTGTCGCACTGTAGGACAACGCGCCAGCGAATCACCGCGTGATGCCCGCTGCGCGCGTGTCACACGCGCTGCTGTGCGATCTCCGGCCAAGGTGCAAGTTGCATATTGAACAGCCGGCCATTGCATATGAAACGGCGCACCCATTGAACTGACGAGGGGGTCCCCGTAATCTCATTGCACCGGCAATCACACACGCCGATGCAAGGAGTTCACTGATGAATGCAACCCACACCACCCGCGCGCTGACTCGCATCGCGGGCCTCGCCCTGCTGGCGGCGCTGGGATCCGTCGCGCAGGCGCAGAGCGCCGACAACCGCGGCGAGTTGATCACCATGGAAAAGCAGATGCCCTCGATGTCGACCGTGAGCCGCGCCGATCGCAAGGCCGAGACGCTCGCGGCCAACCGCAACGGCGGACTCGGTTCGCCTGGCCAGACGCTCTACAAGGGCTACAACGTGGCCCCGCGCGAGGCACTGGCCCACTCGACCAAGACGCGCGCCGAGCGCAAGGCCGAGACCTTGCAGGCCGTCCGGGACCACAAGCTGATGGGCGCCGGCGAGGCGAGCTGATCTCCTCTTCCAATCTCTGACGTGACGCGCAGGGCCCGGCGAGGCCCTGCGTTCGCTGTGGCCGACCGAGCAAAGCCCGGTGGCAGCCGACGGGCGCCGGCGCAGCGGATCGGCGGGGTGCCCCCGGGATCGGTGCCGCAGCGGTGTAGTGCACCTGGAACGGCAATTCCCGATTGACTCCGGGCGGGCCGGGCCTAACCTGTCAGTCGCGGCAAGCACGCCGACACCAGGAGGGGCCCGTCGATGAACATTCACCACACCACCCGTCTGCTCGCCGCCATGGCGGGCCTCGCCCTCGCGGCTGCGTGGGGGTCCGTGGCCTACGCGCAGACCGAAAGCAAGTCGCCTTCACGCGCCGAGGTGAAGGAGCAGACCAAGGCGGCCAACAAGGCCGGCCAGATCGCCACCGGCGAGGAAGACTCGATGAAGAGCCAGATGCCGGCGACGAAGTCGACCAAGTCGCGCGAGGAGCGCAAGGCGGAAACGAAAGCGGCCAACAAAGGTGGCGGCCTCGGGTCGACCGGCCAGACCACGTACAAGACGTACAACGAGTCGCAGCGCAAGGAGCTCGCCAAGTCGACCAAGACGCGCGCCGAGGGCAAGGCCGAGACCAAGCAGGCAATCAAGGACAAGCAGATGATGCCGGCCGGCGAAGGGTCCGAACCGGCCAAGAAGTAGCCGCTACGCCAGCGCCGCCTTCAGCACCCGCGCATAGTTGGCGTACGCGACGCGTTCGATCGTCTCGCTCGGCAGTTTCAGCTGCTCGAGCTGCTGCACCACGTCGCGCACGCCAGCGTAGTCGTTGACTGACCATTGCTGGCCGACGCCCTCGATGTCGGTGCCGAACGCGACGTGGTCGCTGCCGATCTTGTCGACCAGGTTGGCCAGCTCGCGCGCGTAGCCGGCGGTGTCGTGCAAGGCCACCGTCCAGGCGCCCCGGCCTGCTGTCCACGCTGCGCCGGGGCGGTTCAGCGCCAGCCCCCACAGGCCGACCACGCCGCCGCGATTGGCGATCTTCTTCGCGTGCTCGATCGACAGCCGGCGCTGCTGCATCGTCGTGGCGTCGAGCCAGCGTCCCGCGACGCGATCGACCCATCCGTGCGACCAGATCAGCGGTCGGTTGGAGGCCTCCAACGCCTGCTCCACCGTGGGCATCGCCGCGTGGGCCAGATCGACCAGCACGTGCTTGGCGTTGCACGCCTCGATCAGGTGCCAGCCCATCTCGCTGAGGCCGTGATGCTGCGGCGCCATCGTCTGGTGATCGCCCGCCGGCGCCGGGACGAAGTGCACCAGCTGCAGATGGCGCAGCCCCTTGTCGATCGCCGCGTCGAGGTTCTCGACCCGGCCCTCGAGGAAGTGCGAGCCTTCGCTGGCCAGCACGACGCCCGGCTCCCCGTTTGGCGCGATGCACGCGTCGACGTCGGCCGCGCTGAGCACCGCTTTCAGCTCGTGCTCGCGCAGGTAGGCGCGCATGCGGCCGATCTGCGCGTTGAAGCGCGCCGCGAACTGCCCCGGCTGCGGCGTGCCGACCACGTCGATGCCCGATGGGCCCCGGTGCAGCCAGGCGCCGTCGGACACCAGCTTCCAGGCCATCAGCGCCACGCCCTGGCTGCGCAGTTCCTCTGCGAGCCCGGAGCTCGCCAGCTGACGATGGATCAGGCCGAAGTGACTGTGCATGTCGGCCAATGGCATGCGCGCTTGCGCACCGACCCAACGCGGCCCCAGCAGCGCAGCCGACACGGCGCCCTGCAACCAGTGCCTGCGACGCATCGGCGCAGGCATCACGCGGCCAACGGCCGCCGGCGTGTGCCGGTGTCGGCCCTCATCGCCCCTTCCACTGCGGCTTGCGCTTCTGTTGGAACGCGCGCACGCCTTCGTCGGCGTCCTCCGATTGCAGCGCCGCCACCAGCGCCGGCAGGCGCAGCGCCTGTGCTTGCGTGACCGGCAGCGACGCGGTCGCTCGCACCACCTGCTTGATCGCCTGCACCGACAACGGCGCGCAGGCGAGGATCTGCTCGACCCAGCGCGCCACGGCCGCATCGAGGCCGGCGCGCGGCACGACCTCGTTGACGAGGCCGATCTCCAACGCCCGCTGCGCGCTGATGCGCTGACCGGTGAGCAGCATGCCCATCGCGATGCGATGCGGGATCTGCCGTTGCAGCAGCGTCATGCCACCGTCGAGCGGCATGCGCCCCACCAGCGGCTCGGGCAGGCCGAAGCTCGCTTCCTCGCACGCCACCACGATGTCGCAGCCGAGCACCATCTCGAAACCGCCACCGAGCGCGTAGCCGTTGACGCGCGCGATCACCGGCACGTTGAGTGTCTCGCGCAGCGCGATGCCGCCGAACCCGCCGGGCCGCGCAGCCGCCCAGTAGTCGACGCCCTTCACGCCCGGGTTCTTCATGTCGGCGCCGACGCAGAATGCGCGCTCGCCGTCGCCGGTGAGCACGATCACGCGCACGTCGCGGTCCTGCTCCAGTTCGCTCCAGATGCGCTGCAGCTCGGCCTCGGTGGCGAGATCGATCGCGTTCATCACCTCGGGCCGCGCCAGCGTCACGGTGGCCACATGGTCGGCGATCGCCAGGCGCACGCCAGTCATTGGACCCCCTTGGTGCTGCGCGCCGTGCACGGCCGAGCCCGCATGCACGGCCGCTTCGCGAGGCGTTTGTCCGTGCGCAGGCACGGACTCACGTCCACGCTCAGCCCTCCGCGGGGGAGCGAACGCCTTGGGGGCGGCCCGGCGGCGCTCATCGGGCCCCCTTCGCATACGAAGCGACTTCGGACAGCACCTCGTCGGTGTGCTCGCCGAGCTTCGGCGGCGCGCGGCGCAGCGCCGCCGAAGCCGCGGACATCTGGATCGGGCTGGCGATGAAGCGATAGGCGGCCGTCGCAGGCGACTGTCCCTCCAGGATCATGCCGTTGTGCAGCGTCTGCGGATCGACCAGTACCTCGCGCATGTCGCGCACCGGCGCGCACAACAGGTCCTGCTCCTCGAGCCGCTTCAGCCAATGCTCGCGGGTGTTGGTGCGAAAGCGCTCGCGCAGTTGCCGCTGCAGCTCGGGCTTGTGGGCGAACTGCGCCTCGAGGTTGGCAAAGCGCGGGTCGAGCGACAGGTCGGGCAGCTCGAGCGCGGCACAGATGTCGCGCAGCGGGTTGGCCTTGAATGCGCCCACCAGCACCAACGGATGGTCGGCCGTCTCGAACACGCCCGACAACGGCATCGCGGCCCAGTTGACCTCGGCGTCGCGCATCAGGATCATCGCCGCCTCCTGCATCTGCGCGGCGAGCATCGAGTTGTACAGCGACACGCCGATCTTCTGGCCGACGCCGCTGCGCGCGCGCTGCAGCAGCGCCAGCAGGATGCCCTGCACCATATGCATGCCCGCCGAGTAGTCGGCCAGCGCGATCGGATAGGTCGCCAGCGGGTGCGACGGATCGGCCTTGCGTGCGATGGCGCCGCTCATCGCCTGCGCCAGCACGTCCTGCCCGCCCTTGTGGGCGTAGGGTCCGGTCTCGCCGAAGCCGGTGCCCACGGCGTAGATGATGCGCGGGTTGAGCACACGGCAATCGTCGTAGCCGAGCCCCATGCGGTCCATCACGCCGGCACGGAAGTTGTTGACCACCACGTCGGCCGACGCGATCAGCGACTTCACCGCCTGCATCTGCGCCGCGTCGCGCAGGTCGAGCGCGACGCTGCGCTTGTTGCGGTTGAGGCTGCAGAAGACCGGGTTGTCGATGCCGTCCTTGGGCGGGAACGTCGAGCGGCTCAGGTCGCCGGCGCCGGCGCGCTCGATCTTGATCACGTCGGCGCCGTAGTCGCCCAGCATCTGCGTGCACACCGGACCCATCATCACCTGCGTGAAATCGATGACGCGCACGCCGGCCAGCGGCAGGTCGGAAGGGTCGGCTGACTGCGCGCTCATGGGGTCACCTCCGCGCGACGCGCTGCGGTATCGGCGACGACATCACAAGCACCTCGCGCAGTCGTGCGTCTTCGTCGCCACTTCCTTGTCGTTTGGGGAGCGACCCGGCGTCTCATGCGGCCTCCTTCTGCATGCGTGCGGCGATCGCTGGCACGTCGGCGTTGGGACCGCTCTGGTCGCCGGGGTCGGCGCCCTGCGCGCGCAACTTGACCTGCAGCCGCTTGACGTCGACGTCGCGCACCGCGACGCCGGCATCGAGCGCCATCGCGGCGGCGACGCCGGCCGCCTCGCCCATCGCCATGCACGGCGGGATCTCGCGCGACATCTTCTGCGCCGACGAGGTCGCCGAGTAGTGGCGCCCGGCCACCAGCAGGTTGTCGAGGCCCTTGGGCAGGATCGCGCGGTACGGCGTCGTGTAGTCGCGCCCGCGCGCCACCGCGTCGGGGAATCGCACGCGTTGCATCAGGTCTTCCTTGGTGATGACGTAAACGCCGTCGAGCATGCGGGTCTGGCGCACGCCGGTCTGCGGCGCGATGTCGATCACCACGCAGCGCTCGAAGCCCGGCATCTGCTGGCGGATGAAGTCCACTGTCTGGTGGATGTGGTGGCGCCCCTGCACCTCGGCGCGCGTGAGGTCTTCCACCTTGAGTCCGTCGAGCCCGGTCATGTGCGGGCAGTTGCACCACACCACACCGGGCAACGGCGTCCTCAACCACCAGTGCGCCCAGCTGCCGCCGATCAGCCTCTTCACTTCCTTGTCGAGCCGCAGGAACTCGGCCGGTTGCTCGCGCTCGAAGCGCTCGGCGGTGTCGGTGTCGACGTTGCCGAGCCTGAACACGGTGGTCAACATGTAGGCGCCGCCGATGTGCGGCGCGCCGGCCGATACCGCGACGTCGAGGTCGCCAGTGGCGTCGATCACCACGTCACCAAGGATCGCTTGGCGCCCGCTCTTGGTGTCGCACACCACACCGGTGACGCGGTTGTTTTCGACCAGGGCATGCGAGAACCACGAGTGCAGCCGCAGGTTGACACCGTGCGCGGCCACCATCTCCAGCGCCACGCGCTTCCAGCCGTCGGGGTCGAACGCGGCGGCGAACACGATCGGGTGCGGCTTGTCCTGCGTATGGAAGTCGAACGCGCCCCAACGCGTCCAGCGGTTCACCGCCGTCGGCGAGATGCCCCATTCGTGCTGACGCGGAAACTGCGCCAGGCCGAGCGCGTGCATCCGTTCGATCAGGTCGAGGCAAACGCCGCGCACCGAGATCTCGCCCAACGTGCTATCCCACATGTCGTCGAGCACCAGCACCATGCCACCCGAGGCGAGGCCGCCGAGGTGGTTGTAGCGCTCGAGCAGCACCGTCGAGGCGCCGTTGCGCGCCGCCGCCAGCGCCGCCGCCATTCCGGCCGGGCCGCCGCCCACCACCAGCACATCGGCTTTGGCGACCACCGGGACATCGCGCGCGGCTTCGCGCACCGATTCAATGCTCATGTCGTTGCACTTTCGGGTTGCCAACGGATGATGGCGCGCTCCAGCGCGACGATCACCATGAACGCGGTGCCCGACAGCGCCGCGCTCATCACGATCGCCGCGTACAGCAGCGCCGAATCGAAGTTGTAGGTGGCCTGGATGATCATCGCGCCGATGCCCTGCGTGGCGCCGATCCACTCGCCCACCACCGCGCCGATCACCGACATCGATGCCGCGATGCGCAGCGCCGAGAACAGGAACGGCAGCGCGCTGAACACGCGCAGCTTGAAGAAGATCTCGCGCTGGCTGGCCGACAGCACGCGCATCAGCTCCATCGCCTGCGGGTTCACCGCTTCCAGGCCGCGCACGCTGTTGACCAGCGTCGGGAAGAAGCACACCAGCGCGGCGATCGCGATCTTCGGCTCGACGCCGTTGCCCATCAGCAGCACCAGGATCGGCGCCTTGGCCACGACGGGAATCGAGTTGAACATCACCACCACCGGAAAGAAGATCTCCTGCAGCCGGCGGTTGTGCACGAACAGCGTCGCCACCGCGATCGCCACCAGGTTGCCGAGCAGAAAACCACCGAGCGCCTCGCCCGCGGTGGGGATCAGGTTGGCCAGCAGCACGTCGCGCTTGACGTACAGCGTCTGCAGCACGGCCCACGGCGACGGTGCGATGAACGGCTTGACCTGGAAGATCGCCACCAGCGCCCACCACAACGCGATCAGCCCCACGATGCCGAGGGCCGGCAGCAGCCGCCGGCGCCGCCGCGCACGGCGCTGCGCTTCGCGGTAGCGCGCCTCCTCGTCGTCGAGCTGCGGCGCGCGGGCGAGCGTGTCGGCCGGTGCGCTCATGTGAGCTCCCTTGGCGCTGCGCACCTTCCCTCCGAGCGCATCAGCACGTCTCCAGCAAATGACGCAGGTCGCTCGTCAGCGCCACGAACTCAGGCGTTTCGCGCGTGGCCAGCGTACGCTCGGCCGGCAGCGTCACCGGGACGATGGCGCGAACGCGGCCCGGATTGGCCGCCATCATCAGGACCCGCTGGCCGAGGTAGGCCGCCTCGTGGATGCTGTGGGTGACGAACAGCACCGTGATGCCCAGCTCGCGCCAGACGCGGCGCAGCTCTTCGTTCAGGCGGTCGCGCGTGATCTCGTCGAGCGCGCCGAACGGCTCGTCCATCAGCAGGATCTTGGGGTCGCTGGCCAGCGCGCGCGCGATCGATACACGCTGGCGCATGCCGCCGGAAAGCTCATGCGGATAGGCCAGCTCGCTGCCCTTCAAGCCCACCAGCTCCAGCAGCTCGCGCGGCGTGGCTTTGGCGCGCCGCGCATGCTTGACCGCCACTTGCAACGGCAGCTCGACGTTCTGCAGCGCGCTGCGCCACGGCAGCAACGCCGGATCCTGGAACACGAAGCCGATGTCGCGCCGCAGGCGCGCGGCCTCTGGCGGGGCGCCGAAGACGCGGATGTCGCCGCCGTTGGGCTGAATCAGATCGGCCACCACGCGCAGGAAAGTGGACTTGCCGCAGCCCGAGGGCCCCAGGAGCGTGAGGAACTCGCCCACCGCCACCTCGAGGCTCAGGCCCTGAAGCGCGGTGATCGCGCGGCGTTCGGTGAAAAAGCGCACCTGCAGGTTGCGGCAGCTCACCGCCGCGCCGCTGGCCGAAGAAGGCGACGCGCTGCCTGCAGCAGGGGGCGATGCGTCTTCCGCCGGCGGCGGCGCTGCCACGGCGATCGCCATCGCTTCAGGCCTTGCGTGCGGCTTGCGTCGCCTTGAGGATGTCGAGCGTGATCACCTCGTCGACCTTCGGCGTTTTCGCGGTGAACTGGCCGAGCTCGCTGTACAGCGCGATCTGCTCGGCCCAGTTGGCCGGGTCCATCGAGCCCCAACCCTGGGCCTTGGCCACGTCGCCGAAGCTGTAGGCGAGCATCACGTCGGCGGCCACGCGCTCGTCGGCACGGTTGAGGTTGGGGTACTCCTTCACCAGCATGTCCACCGCCTGGTCGCGGTTCTTGTCGGCCCAGGCCCAGCCCTTGGCCGCGGCGCGGATGAAGCCAGCCAGCGCATCGCCTTGCGACTGCAGCGTCTTGGTGGTGGCGTAATACGGCAGCGCGTACAGCTTGACGCCGGTGTCCCACAGCGCGAGATCGACCCGCTCGGCGCCGAGCACCTTCAGCGCGGTGGTGTTGGTGAGCCAGCCCGTCACCGCGTCGACCTGCCCCGTCATCAATGGCGTCATGTCGGCGCCGATGGTGACGATGGTGACGTCTTTCTCAGGGATCTTGTTCTTGGCCAGCAGCGCGCGCAGCAGGATGACGCCGGTGGCCTGGATGCCGATCTTCTTGCCCACCATGTCTTGCGCGCTGCGGATCGGCGACTTCTTGAGCGAGAAGAAGCAGTACGGATGCTTCTGGATGCCGACCGCGAAGCACTTGATCGGCAGGCCTTGCGACACCGCCAACATCAGCGACGGGCTCGACGACACCTGGCCCAACTCGAAGCGGCCCGAGGCCACCACGGCCACGCCATCGATGCTGGGGCCGCCGGGCTGGATCTGGAAATCGATGTCTTCCTTCTCGAAGTAGCCCAGCTTGCTGGCGACGATCTCGCCGAGCTGGTTGCCGCCGATCAGCCAACCGAGCTGCATGTTGATCTTGGTCTTGCCCGCGGCGCGCGCGCCGATCGAGAGCAAGCTGCCGCCGGCCATGAGGCCGCTCGCGGCCAACGAGGCGCCCATCAGGCGCCGACGGATGGAATGAACTCGCTGCTGCGTCATGCGACCCCCGCGTGCACGGCAATTGACGAAAAGCATTCTGTTGGGGCAGGGGCCACGCCGCAAGCGGGGGTTTTCAGCGATCGGGTCGAGCCGCTCGTCGACACCTTGGTCAGGCACCGTGCGCACGCCGGTGCGGAACCAATCAGGACGTCCTTTCGATCTTGGTTCCGATCTTCTGCGCCATTTCGTCTGCGAGCTCGAAAATGACCTCGTAATCCGATCCGTACCAGACCCTTATCTTTCCCGAGCTCTTCGTGAGAATGCTGAGTTCGAAGTCATCCGGCCCATCGGAGACACTGATCGTCTTGATCTGAATCTTGGAGACGTCTTCAAAAGAGACCGTGGACTTGCCGCCATCGACAATACGATGCACGTCTGAATCGAGGGTGATGATTCTCGGATGGATGACACTCCCGATGGCCTTTGCGATATGAACAAGGCCCCACAGGGGCACCGCAACAAACGCGATCGTGAACCAATCGAGTTGCCTCACACGGTCGACGATGTTCGCGAAGCCACCATGAAAAGCCAACAGGAAAATGCACCAGGAGATGTAGAAGGTCACCTCCGCCCAGAGAATGAGGGCCTGCCATCTTCTCGACTCCTTGAGCACGAGGGTGGCCGGGTTTGGCTTGCTGATCAAGTAGGGACGTGCCATCTCCTCCCCCGCAGCCCAGCGATCGTGCGCGCGTCATTGCCCGCAACGGCGCAGCGGGTTCGGTCCCCCATCCGCTGCCCCGCTCGATCATGGCCTCCCTCGCCGACGAGCGAAGGGATTCTGTTGGCGGACTGGCGAAGCTGCAACTAGGTTTTCTGCAGCGCCGTGCCGAGCCTTGGCCACCGCCGGCTGCGAAGTCCGCTATCTCGAGGAGCTGATACGCGGCTGTATCACCGCAGCTGTCTTGATGGGCATCTGCCTCTGTGGTCGGGCGCAGCCGTATCCGAACCGCCCGATCCGGCTGATCGTGCCCTTCCCGCCCGGCGGCACCGCCGACGTGGCGGCGCGCACCATCGCGCAAGCGCTGTCGCAGGGACTCGGGCAACAGCTGATCATCGACAACCGCGGCGGCGCCGACGGTGCCATCGCGGCCAACGCGGTGATGACCTCGGCGCCCGATGGCTACACGCTGTTCTTCGCCACCACGACCGCGCTCAACGCCGCGTGCGCGCACGGCGTGTGAGCTCGTCGCGGGCGACGCCGGCCGCGTACAACGCCGAGCCGACGCCGACGCCCACCGCACCGGCCGCCCTGTAGGCGGCGATGTTGTGCTCGCCGACACCGCCCACCGCGTAGAACGCGGTGCCGGGTTCGAACACCGCGCGCCAGGCCTTCATCACCGGCGGGCCAAGCATCTCGCCGGGGAACAGCTTCAACCCGTGCGCGCCGGCGGCGAGCGCGGCAAAGCCTTCGCTCGGCGTCGCCACGCCCGGCATCGCGAACAGCCCGCGCTGCACCGTGCGCTGCACGACCGCGGCGTCGAAGTTGGGCGCCAGCACCAGCGTGGCGCCGGCATCGGCGGCGCGATCGACATCGCCAGCGGTCATCACGGTGCCGGCGCCGATGCGCACGCCGCTGCCGAGCGATCTCGCCTCGCGGGCCAGGCGCGCGACGCTGTCGAACGGTTGCGGCGAATTGAGCGGCACCTCGATCACCGTGATGCCACCAGCCACCAGCGCACGCGCAACGTCGATCACCTCGTC
>DASTZF010000171.1:0-5886 GCA_035764445.1 Burkholderiaceae bacterium | reverse complement strand
ACGGAGAGCGCGGCCATCTACATCCTCGAGTCAGGCCCGGGTTTGGTCAGAGCGTAGGCATCCGTTGTCCGTAGGTCGCGCCTAATTCGTCCGGAAATCGGTCAGCCTGGACGCTCGAGACTTCGGGTACACAGACCGTGTGCAAATCGATCAACCCACCCTGTGCCCATGTGCTCAATCTTCGTGTCCGACGTGTGTCCGAAAAATCGCGAGCACTCATGGTACGAACTGGGATCACCTGGGACAAACTCTTGCGCTAAGCGCTTGATTCACAGGAGGGTTTGGAGTCCCACAACGTCCCACTGAGTCTCAAGTTTGCGCACTGTTAATCCGTAGGTCCCTGGTTCGAGCCCAGGTCGGGGAGCCAATCGAATCAAGAGCTTGCAGTTCGCCGCTGCGAGCTCTTTGCTTTTTCAACGGGGCCATGTAAGTGGCCATGTAAGCGAAAAACTTTAACGCTGCGCAACAGGCAAGGCGGCTCGCGCCGCCAACGTGCAAGGCCAGCTTCGCCAGTTGGGCAGACGCTTGGGCGCTACACCTTGGCGAATTTCGAGGCAGGCCAATCCGATTTCGGAGGGGACAAAGCCACCCCCGCACACACCCTCTTTCGTCGCCCGCCCAGGACCCTCTAAAGCCCAACACCCTTTCGCGCAGTTTCAAACCAGCCCATGCGAGCGGCGTCCCCCGGTTTGACGGTGAAGCCAAGAGGTGGTGGCGCAGATCGCCGAGTGCGAGACGCACCTGCGCTCCGATGCCGAGCGCGAGCTGATGCGCCGCCGCGCCGAGCAGCTCAGCGCCGAGATCGAGATCACCGCGACAAAGCTGGCCGACATCGTCGTCGTCGGCGAGTCATCCGGTGGCTGCCTGGCTCTGGGTCTGGCGGTGATGCTCGACGAGCATCGCGCCGACTTGCCTGCCGGCATCGCCGCGCTTTCGCCGATGAGCGATCTCGAGATGCGCGGAGCGTCATGGCTCTTCAACGCCGAAAAGGATGTGGCCGACAGGGACATGGGACGCAGGCTGACGAGCCTGTACATCGACGACAGCGAGCGGCACGACCGCGTGGCCTCGCCTGTCCGGCACCACTTCGCGGGTGTTGCCCCGATATTCATCGGCATCGGCAGCGATGAAACGATGCTGAGCGATGCCGAGCGCACGGCTTTCAGGGCCGATGAAGCCGGCGTCGATGTCACGTTGTCGATCTACGAAGGCATGCCGCACGGCTTCACGCGCCTCGATGTCGGCACCGGCGCGCAGGCGGTGATGGATTGCGCCGATTGGTGCTTGGCCAGAATCCCGCGCACCGCGAAACTCGAGTAGGGAATCTCCTGAATCGGCCCCGTTGACGCTGCGACAAACTGCCCTGGCATCGGGGCGCGCTGAGGGCTCGTGTCGCGCTCCGTGCGCAGACGAACGAGCCCGTCCGCCGAGGAGAATCCGATGATCGCTTCCGCTGTCGGGGTTCGATGCCGCATCCGCGCCGCACTGCGCGCGCTGCTGCCTGCGCTGGCGCTCGCGCTGCTCGGCGCGCAGGCGCATGCCAACACGCTGAACCAGAACGTGTCGTGGACCATCGACCGCGCGGGCACCACGGCCAAGTACCGCCTGGTGGCGTACGGCGATTCGATCTACGCCGGCTACAACGGCTCGATCTTCAGCGCAGCGAAGTACGCGGCGCCTACGGTGGACGCCGAATACGTCTCGGCATCGTGGAACGCCGACATCGAGGGCGTGCGCCGCACCAAGTCCGGCGCGGTGGCCTCGGATGTCTACAACAACAAGATCGTCGCCGAGCGCTCGTACATGCAGGCCAGCACCACGCGCGTCGTCACGTTCGAGATGTGCGGCAACGACGGCCTGCAGGCGCGCTCGAGCTTCAAGGGCCAGACCGGCACCTGTAACTACTCGGTGCTGACTAACGCGGAGAACAACTGCAAGACGTATGTCGCGGCGGCGATGGACTACATCAATGCCAACGCCTATGCCGGCACCAAGCTGAAGGCCGTGTCGAACCTGTACTACCCCGGCTACAACGCCGACAACGTGCAGAGCTCGTGCAGGGACGCCGGCACCGGCGCCACGGTCAACCTGCGCGACAAGTTCCTGCCTGCGCTCGCCCGCATGAACTACTGGATGTGCGAGTTCGCGCGCCAGAAGGGCTTTGCCTGCATCGACAACTTCGCGCAGTTCATGGGCGCCGACTACGACAGCAACGGCGACGGCCAGATCGATTCCGACGCGCTGCGCTACGTGACCGGCGAGAGCGAGTCGAACTACGTCACGCGCATCACGGTCACGCTGAGGCCGACGCTACGCGATGCCAACACGCACTTCGTGTCGTCGACCAGCAGCTACGATTACATCCAGTCCGACGATACCCACCCCACCTACACCGGCGGTAGCGTCTCGGCCGGCTTGTTCGGGGGCACCACGGGCTCGGGCGCGCCGCGCTACACCTCGTTCACGAACGGCAAGAACCCGATCTGGAACCAGTACGGCCACGAGCGCATCGGCTGGGGGCTTTCGACCAACACGCCGGCGGCGCCTTGACGGTCTTCGACCTCTGCTGCGATGAACGCGCCGCGTCACTCCCGAAGGCCACCGACCAATGGGGTCGGCGGCGGTCGCGCGTGGCGCCCCTCCATCGGCTACCTCGCCGTTGCGCTCGGCATCGTCGCCGGCGGTTTCGCCGTCCTGCTGATGGTGTCGCCGGCGCCGACGGTGGTCGTCGCCGAGGCGGACTCTCTCGCAACCGAGCCGGTCAACTCGACCCAACCGTTGGGCGCAACGCCAGTGCTTCCGGTGCAGGCCGCGACCCACCCGACGCCGTCAGTGCCGGTGCACGCCGTGGCCGCGACGAGCACCCCTGCGCCGGCAACGCCACGCGTGCCGCCGCGCCTGCCGCGGCAGGCGGACGAGGACCAGACGCCTGACCTCTCCGACTACGTGAATCCGGGCGAGACGCCGACGATGGCCGAGGTGATCGACCGCCTGCACGCGGCCGGCATCCACTCCGGCCTCGGCGCCTTCTCGCCGCCCGGCACGCGCCCGCCGCTGGTGGGACTCGCGGTGCCCCAGGACTTCGCGGTTCCCGAAGGCTATGTGCGCCACCACCAGGCGACCGACGACGGCCAGCGCATCGAGGCGGTGCTGATGTTCTCGCCGGACTACCAGTTCGTCGATGCCGCCGGCACGCCGATCGCGATCCCGAAAGACCGCGTCGTGCCGCCCGAGCTCGCCCCGCTTGGCCTGCCGCTGAGACGCATCGTCGTGCCCGCGCCGATCGAGTCGGGGAGACCCGGGCGCTGAACTTCGCTGCGGCGTTTCTTTCGCGGCCCGGCCTTCGCATGGGGGCGGGCATCCTCGCGAGCGCGGTGCTGGCGGGCCTGTATGCACGTGGCGGCCTCGGCTGGCTGCTCGGCTTCGTCGCGCTCGTGCCGTGGCTGTGCGCGCTCGACGCTCCCCGCACGCTCGCGAGTGCACTGCTGGGCGCGTGGGCGATGAGCGTCGCGTTCACAGCGGCGGTGTTCGCGTGGTTCGGAGTCGCGATCGGCGCCTACACGCAGCTCGGAACGCTCACCGGTGTCGCGCTGCTGCTGCTCGGCGCGCCGTTGTTCCAGCCGCAGTTCATCGTCTTCGCGCTGGTGCGCTATCTCGCCGGCCGCCACCACGGCCCGGCGCTGCGCGCGCTCGTGGCGGCCGCCGCATGGGTCGCCACCGAATCGCTCGTGCCAAAGCTGCTCGGCGACACGCTGGGCCATGGGCTCTATCCGTCGCGGCTGATTCGCCAGGCCGCCGATGTCGGCGGCACGGCGGGCCTCACGCTGCTGCTGCTGATCGCCAACGAAGGCCTCGCGGCCGCGCTCGCACGGCGCGCCGATGGCATGCGCGCGATGGCCCGACCGCTGGCGCTGGCCGCCTTGGTGCCGCTGCTGCTGGCGGGCTACGGCGTGGTCGCGCTCTCGGCGCACTCGAGCGCGGGCGCACCGGCGCCCAAGCCGCTGCGCGTGGGCCTGGTGCAGTCCAACCTCGTCGACTACGAGCGCCGGCGTCGCGAGCAAGGCGCCTACGAAGTCGTGCGCGAGGTGCTCGACGTGCACTTCGCGATGACCTACGACGCCGTCGAGCGGCAGCACGCGGACGCCGTGCTGTGGTCGGAGACGGTGTACCCCACGACCTTTGGCCATCCGAAGAGCGCGCCCGGCGCCGATCTCGATCGCGAGATCCTCACCATCGTCGACGCCGCCGGCGTGCCATTCGTCTTCGGCACCTACGATCTCGACGCAGCCGGCGAATACAACGCAGCCGCCTTCGTCGCACCCGGCACGGGCCTGCTCGGCTTCTACCGCAAGACCCGCGTGGTGCCGCTCACCGAGTACGTGCCCGAGTGGCTCGATGGGCCGCTGCTGCGGCGCTGGCTGCCGTGGACCGGATCGTGGCGGCCCGGCAGCGGCGCGCGCGTCTTCCCGCTGCGCCTGCGTGATGGCCGCGAGATCCCGGTGCTGCCGCTGATCTGCCTAGACGACGTCGATGCCGGCCTCGCGGTGGACGGTGCCCGGCTGGGCGCGCAGGCGATCGTGACCCTGTCGAACGACTCCTGGTTCAGCGAATTGGGTGCCGAGCTGCACCAGGCCGTGGCGGCGTTCCGCAGCATCGAGACGCGCCTGCCCCAGTTGCGCGTCACCACCAACGGCGTCAGCGCCGTTATCGACGCGACCGGCACCGTGCTCGCCGGCACCAACATGGGCCAGCGCACGCTGGTGATCGGTGACGTGCCCGTGCGTGACCCACCGCGCACTGTGATGGTTGCGTGGGGCGATTGGGTCGGGCTCGCGGGTGCGGCGTTCGTCGTGCTGATGGCCGCGGCCGCCGCCTGGCGCATGGGGCGCGTCCGCGTGGCGCAAGAAGAACCGGCTTCGGTCCAGGCGGCGACGATCCCCGCCGAGGTGATCGTGCTGCCGCGCGCCGCCCGTTTTGCCGCGGGCCTGCTGCGCGCCTTGGCGCGAGCCAGCCTGCTCGGGATGGGCGCAGCGGTGCTGCTCGGCGCTGCGCAACAGGCGAACCTGCTGACCCATCTGCGTGTGTTCGCAGCGCTCTTTCTCGCGCCCGAGGTGGCCGCGTGGTGCGTGCTGCGCGCCTTCGCCGCGCGCGCCTCCTTCGCTAGCGGCATCCTCGTGCTGACGCGTGGCGCGCAGCGCCTCGAGGTGGCCGTGCAAGACGTCGACGGCGTGGAGCCGTGGCGCGTGCCGCTGCCCGGCTCCGGCGCCTGGTTGCGGCTCGCCTCGGGCGAGCGCTGGCGCTACGGGCTCGCGCTGGCCGATCCCACCGCCCTGGCGCGCGCGCTGGCCGCGGCGCGTGGCGCCCCGGTGCCGGTGCACGCGTCCGCGCGCGCGAGTGCGTACGCGCAAGCGCGGCTGGCCATCCGCCGCGGGTTCCTGGACCGCCCGTGGATGAAGTTCGGACTGTTTCCGCTCGTGCTCGCGCTGCCGGCGTTCCGCCTGCACCAGCACATCGCCTACGGCGGCACATTCGGCGAGTACTACACGTTCGGCCTCAAGGCCTACCTCACGACCTTCGCGCTGTGGTGGGCCGAGTGGGCGATCGGCGTTCTGCTGTGCGCCGCGGCGCTGCGTGCGGCGATCGAATTCGGCAGCGCGCTCGCGGTGCTGCTGCGCCCCGGATGGTCCGTGCAAGCGCGCCGTTGGCTCGAGCGCCTTGGCCTCGCACTGCTCTACCTCGGGCTGTCGGCGTTGCTGCTGCTGCGGATCGTCCGCTGACGGCTATCCAGCTAGCGACGCCTGCGCCAGGCAGTGGATGAGCGCGCGATCCCGCTCGGTCACCCCGGCTCCGGCCTCCTCCGGTGCGTAGCGCCTGCGGAACGTGGCG
>DASTZF010000170.1:0-12622 GCA_035764445.1 Burkholderiaceae bacterium | reverse complement strand
CAAGCCGCAGATGGAAGCCAACTTCCAGCGCGAGCGCGCGGCGCTGGCCACCACGCCGGGGGCCGCTAGATGAGCCGCACCACACGGCGCTTCGGGCGCCCTCACCTGCTCGACGACCATGCGATCGGACTCGAGGCGCGTGCCGAGCACGACGATCACCTGTCGCTGAAGCTGTGGCTGCGCCTGCTCGCCTGCAGCACGCAGGTCGAGACCGAGGTGCGCCAGCGCCTGCGCGCGCAGTTCGACATCTCGCTCGCACGCTTCGACTACCTGGCGCAATTGCATCGCCACACCGACGGCTTGCGCATGAGCCAGCTGTCGCGCTACCTGATGGTCACCGGCGGCAATGTGACCGCGTTGACCGACGAGCTCGAGCGCGAAGGCCTGGTGCAACGCGACAGCGACCCCGAGGATCGCCGCTCGTGGCGGCTGCGCATGACGGCGGCGGGCCGCAAGGCGTTCGAGCGCATCGCGCGCGAGCACGAGCAATGGGTGATCGAGCTGTTCGCGGGACTCGACACGACGGCCAAGCAGGAGCTGTACGAAGGGCTCGGCCGTCTGCGGGTCCAGATGGCGGCGAGCCAGGAGAAAGCGGCATGAGCACTCAGACAGGGAACGATCAGACAACGAACGACCGCGTCGACCCCGGCCTCGCGGCCGGCAACCGCGTGCAGCTGGCGGGCCACACCGCCCGTCACTTTCTGTGGCAGGTCGAGTCGAAGGTCGGCGTGATCACGCTGAACCGGCCCGAGCGCAAGAACCCGCTCACCTTCGAGTCGTACGCCGAGCTGCGCGATCTGTTCGGCCGCCTGCGCCACGCGACCGACGTGAGTGCGGTCGTGATCCAGGGCGCAGGCGACAACTTCTGCTCCGGCGGCGACGTGCACGAGATCATTGGCCCGCTGCTGAGGCTGAAGGCGCCCGAACTGCTGATGTTCACGCGCATGACCGGCGATCTCGTCAAGGCGATGCGCCACTGCCCGCAGCCGATCATCGCCGCGATCGACGGTGTTTGCGCCGGCGCTGGCGCGATCATCGCGATGGCCAGCGACCTGCGCGTCGGCACAGCGCGCGCGAAGGTGGCATTCCTGTTCAACCGCGTTGGGCTCGCCGGCTGCGACATGGGCGCGTGCGCGATGCTGCCGCGCATCGTCGGCCAGGGCCGCGCCAGCGAGCTGCTGTACAGCGGGCGCGCGCTGCCCGGCGACGAAGGTCTGCAGTGGGGCTTCTTCAACCGGCTGGCCGCGCCCGACGCCCTGCGGGCCGAGGCACATCGCTGGGCCGCCGACCTCGCCCGGGGGCCGACCTTCGCCAACGGCATCACCAAGACGATGCTGCACCAGGAGTGGGACATGGGCATCGACCAGGCGATCGAATCGGAGGCGCAGGCGCAGGCGATCTGCATGCTGACCGAGGACTTCAACCGCGCCTATCAGGCCTTCGTCGCCAAGGCCAAGCCGCGCTTCGAAGGCAACTGATCGAACGAGCACGGAGCGCGTGATGAATGAACCGCAAGTGATCCTACCGGCCGGCTGGCCGCGCCCCAAAGGGTATGCGAATGGCGTGAGTGCGCGCGGCCGCATGGTGTTTGTCGCCGGCATGATCGGGTGGGACGCCCAGGGCGTGTTTCACAGCGACGACTTCGCGGCGCAGGCGCGCCAGGCGCTCGACAACGTGGCCACCGTGCTGCGCGAGGCCGGCGCGCGGCCCGAGCACATCGTGCGCATGACGTGGTACGTCACCGACAAGCGTGAGTACATCGCGGCGGCACGCGAAGTGGGTCGCGCGTATCGCGAGCTGATCGGCGCTTACAACGCGGCGATGACGGCGGTCGAGGTGAAGGCGCTGCTCGAGGCCCGCGCCAAGGTCGAGATCGAGGCCACGGCGGTCGTGCCGGACTGACCTTTCGCGCCGTGGCCGGCAGGCCATTGTCACTGTTTTCACGTGGGCCATTGAGCGAGCCGTCAGGCGCCACGCGGCGGTGGTCGGCGCCAGGCCGCCGATCAGGTGGCAGCGCAATTCGTCGCGCTGCAGCGCAGTTCGTCGCATGTCGCTCGCGCGGCGCAGGCGGCATCCCTACAGTGCCCCTCAAGCAACGACGTTGCCTGCAAGGAGCACCCCCATGTTCGAGCGCATCGCGTTCCGTGCCACCGCCCTCGGGCTTTCGGGGTTGATCACGCTGAGCATCGTCAGTGCTCTGGCCAGCACCGCCGACCAGCGTTACACGCAAGCCTGCCTGGCCTATGCACAGAGCTTCGGAGCTGTGCACCAGGTGGTCATCGTCGGCCAGCGCCAACCGCGGAGCTGATTCGCACGCGCGGTACGCGACATCGCCCATTCGGCGCACAGTCGTTGCTGGCGGCGCGAGCGCGCCGCGGGAGCAGCGATGGTGCGCTGGTTGAGCGGCCTGTTGTTGGCGCTGGTGGTCGCCGAACGAGCACCGACTGACTTGGCGCGGTCACTGCGTCGCAGGCGGCGCCTGGCTCCCTCGGAGGTGGCTGCGCGCGACGCACGAGTCCGCGTCAGCCAGCGCCCTCGATGCGACGGTCGAACGGCTGACCGATCTTGAGAGTGCCGCTGACGCGCAGCACCGGCTTGCCGTCGATCCGCGCCACCCCTTGCGCGAACACCATCGTGCGCGTCACGCACAGCACGTCGGCCTCGCCCTGCACCCAGGTGCCCAGCGGCGCCGGAGCGAGATAGTCGATTTGCAGGCCGATGGTGGGCAGGAAGCGCAGGCCCACCTCGGTGCTCTGGCGGTGGATGCACACCGGCAGCAGCATGTCGCCGAAGCTGGCCAGCATGCCGCCGTGGCAGTTGTTCAGTGGATTGGTGTGGCGCGCCTGCACGCGAAAGCCGAGCTGCGCGCGGCCGTCGACCATGCGCACGTACAGCGGCCCGTTGTGGGCCATGAAATTGCCGCCGATGGCCAGCGGAGCAAAACCCTCCGGCGGGTCGTCGGGCGCGCCGTCGTCGCGCGCTGCGCTCATGCAACCCCCTTGGCCGCACCCGCGTCCCCTCTCGAGGGAGCGAGCCGCTCTAGGGCGGCCCGGCGGCGCCTCATCGCTTGTTCTCGCGCTCGACCTCGGCCAGGAAGTCGGCGCTCTTCAACTCGCGGCCCTGCTCCAGCCAGACCGGATACGCGTGCGAGAAGTCCTCGATGATGCGATCGAGCGGCATGTCGTCGAAGCTGCCGCGGTAGCGCACGTATTCCATGTGTTTGTTGCCCGCGCGGTCGAACGGGTGGTAGATCGAGTCGTCGACGCCATTGAAGGCCAGCGGCAGCAAGCCGAAGCGCTCGACCAGCTCGCGGTTGAACGCCGGCGTCGCCTTGCGCCACGCGCCGTCGATCCAGATGTCGGTGTAGCCGTGCCAGATGAAGAGGTCGGTCTGCATCGTGCGGCGCATGCGCTCCGTGCTCAGGTGGTTGCGCACGTCGGCGTAGCCCACGCGAGCAGGGATGCCGACCGCGCGACATGCCGCGGCCAGCAGCGCGGCCTTCGGGACGCACCAGCCGGTGCCGCGGCGCACGACGCCGCTAGCGCGCATGCCGTCGGGCGACAAGTCGACCCGATACGGGTCGTAACGAAAGCCGTCGCGCACCGCGTCGTGCAGCGCGACGGCGCGCTCGCGGTCGGTGCTGCCGACGGCGCACTCGCGCGCGAACGCTGCCACGCTCGGGTGGGCGCTGTCGATCAGGTCAGTGCTGGTGAGCGACGCGGTGGTCGGGGAATCGGTCATGCAAGCCTCCAGTGCACAACTGTGAGGCTACACCGACACGGGCGCTGTCAACTCGGCGTCAAGAAGGGGCGGCTGCGGTTCAACGGCGCGATCGCGCAGGCCACGCCGAGCAGGCACAACCCCCATCCCAGCGCAACTTCGATGCCGACCACCAGCTGACCGGCCACTGCCCAGGGCGCCGCACGATCGCCAGCCACGGTCCACAGGCGCCGTTGCTGCAGGTCGACGAACGGCAGTGCGTGTTCCAGCGAGAACGCCAGCGGACTGAAAGCCGGATAGGCGGGCGGCAACGCCGCAGTGGGCGCGCCGGACAGCGCCAGCGTCGGCGCAACGACACCGCGTTCGGCGGCCAGCCCGAAGAAGCCGGCGCAGCCCAGCCAAAGCGCCGCCATCACCCACACCACGCGCCACGGCCGGTGGCCGTACCCGGCAAGCAACCCGAATGCACGGTGCGCCAGCCGTGGCAGCCAGCGAAGGCGACGCGGCAGGTGCGCGCCGATGCGCCCGGCGCGCCGCAGCTGCTTCTCGTTGGCCACCGCGACGTCGCGCGCCGCGCCTGTGAGGCCCATGCGCTGAAAGGCACGGATCAGCTGCTGCCAAGGCTGCGTCCGGAAGTCGCGCCCGACGTGTGCCGGCTGCTGCCGCTCCAGCCACTGGATCCGAAAGCCCGACGACAGCGGCGCGTTGGCGGCCAGTTGTCGGTACCCGAAGCCATCGAGCACCAGGGCATCGCCCCACGTGGTGGCGTCGTCGTGCAAGGCACCGACATGGGCGTCGGCCAGCGTGGCGCGCGACAACGGCTGCTTCAGGCGCGCCAGCACCAGCGTCCCGCCAACCCGCGCGCGATCGAGCGCGAACGCGACCGCGCCGCGCCACCCGATGTCACCGAAGGCATCGAACTGCGCTTGCGTGCAGTCGAGGTCGCCGTCGATGCGGGCGCGCTTCAACCGCACGCCACCGGCTGCCGAAAAGCCGCGATCGAGCGTCACGTTGCCGGCCACACGCGCCAGGTCCAGGTTCAGCGCCTCGCTACGCTGGCCTTCGCCGTTGACGTGGCCACTCATCCGCGCCGCGCTGGCGCGCAGGTCGCCGACCACCTGCACCCCCACCAGCCGCACGTCGCCATCGGATTCGAAGCCATCGGTCAGCAGCGCATCGCCGGCGACGCGCGCGCCGTCGGCGATCAGCCGGCGCGGCACCTGCATGTCGGCGCGTTCGCCGCTGCTCAGCTGCAGCCGGCCGAGATTGAGGTCGCCGCCGACCGTCGTGCGCGCGAGTCGCACGTCCAGCCGCACCGTGCACCCCGCGTTGAGCGCCACGTCGCCGGCGACGGTGCAGTCCTCGGCACGCAGGCCCGGCAGCAGGCAGCCCGGGAAACTCAGGCTGCCGCCGATGCGCGCGCCATCGAAGCGCGGCGAGGCGTCGAACACGCAGCGGAAGAACCACAAGCCTTCGGGCACCGCCGCGTCGCGCAGGTCGACCGGCCCTTCGACCCACGCACCGACGATCTGCACGCGGCGAGCGGCGCCGCCGTGGCGAGCCAAGTGCGACACCAATGTCCCGCGCACGCTGATCGACGCCGACGGCACCAGAGGCCGCCGCAGCCCGACGCGCGCGATGTCATCGTCGGCGAACGCGCGCAGCACCAGTTGCTCCGCCGGTCGCAAGGGGATGAAGGCAGAGAGGTCGATGCGATCGACCGCTGAAGTCGGCATGTTGGATGACGGTGTGGACATGCGCGCGCCGCGCGAGTGGCGTCGACCGTCAGCGTGACTGTGCAGTCAGTGCATCGCCATCCCGCGAGCGCGTGACCGATGTCGCAAACAGCCCACCCGTCGGGGGCAACCTCCCCCGCGTTCATGGGGCGGACGCGCCCCGCGGCGCTAGGGCACCAGTGCCAGCACGCGCAGTGGGCTGCCGCTGCCGCGCTGGATCTTCAGCGGCGGACAGATCAGCAGGCTGCCGGTCGGCGGCAACTGATCGAGGTTGGTCAGGCACTGCAGGCCGTAGCGGCCCGAACCGTGCATGAAGGTGTGGCACGGGTACGGCGGCCGCAGGTGCGCGCCCTGCCCCGCGTCGGTGCCAATCGCCTCCGAGCCGAAGCCGAGCACCTGTCGCTGCTCAACGAGGAAGCGCACCGCCTCGCTGCTCGGCCCCGGCGTGTGCTGGCCGGTCTCGTCGAAGTTCTGATAGGCGAGTGCGTCGCCGGCTCGCGTCCAGCGCTTCGACCAGTCGGTGCGCATCAGCAGCCACGAGCCGGCCTCGATGCGGCCATGCGCGGCCTCGAACGCCTCGAGATCGGCCACGCTCAGCAGGTAGTCGGGGTCGTCGGCGGCCTGTGCCGAGCAATCGACCACGCACGCCGGCGCGACGAAGTGCTGCGCCGGAATCGTGTCCACCGACCCCTGAGGCAGATCCTTGCCGGAGATCCAGTGGATCGGTGCGTCGAAGTGGGTACCGGTGTGCTCGCCGCACGAGAAGTTGTTCCAATACCAGCCTGGGCCGCGCTCGTCGTAGCGCGACACCTCCTCGATGCGAAACGGCCAGCACTGGCCGAGCTCCGGTGGCAAGGCGATCTGCGGGAACTCGGGCGCCAGCGTCTGCGTGAGGTCGACCACGCGGATGCGGCCGCCGTTCAATGCGGCGGCCAGCGACGCCAGCAACTGCAGCGGCGACATCGCGCCATCGGCCGCCTTGCGCCTGGTGGCCATCACGCCGCTCCGGCCGCGAGCTCGCGCTCGAGCACCTTGGGGTCGTCGCGCCAACGCTCGAACCATTCGTGCGCGACGTCACCCGGGTACACGTCTTCGATACCGTCGCGCAGCGCCTTGACCACGGCGGCGGCCAGCGCCGCCGGCGCCAGCTTCGGCGGTGGCAGGTTCTGGTTCCACTCGTCGTCGATCGGCCCCGGAAAGAGGTTGACCACGCGGATGCCGGCTGCGCGCAGCTCCGCGCGCTGGCACTGCGCGAGCGAATGGGCGGCCGCCTTGCTGGCCGAGTACGTGCCGTGCGGTGGAAAGTTCGCCAGCGCATAGATCGACAACAGATTGACCCATGCGCACGCGTTGGCCGTGCCATCGGCACTGCGGCCCGCCAGCGCAGGGCCGAACGACTGCGCCAGGCGCAGCGCGCCGAAGTAGTTGACTTCCATCTCGAGCTTCGCGGCATCGGTGCCGCGGCGGCCCGCGATGCCGAACGCCCGGTGCGCCTCGGCGTTGTTGACGACGATGTCGACCTTGGCACCGATCTCGCCGGCCAGCGCCTGCACCGAGCGGCCGTCGGTGAGGTCCAGCGGCACCAGCGTCACCTGCGGCATCGACACGATCGCGTCGATGCCGCTGCCGTGCTGCTTCCACGGCTCGGCGTGGCCAACCCAGATCAGCTCGGCACCGGCGTCGGCGAAGGCGCGCACCAGCGCCTGGCCGACCGCGGTCATGCCGTCGGTCACCAGCACCTTGCGCATGCGGGGGTCGTTGCTCATCTCACGCAGCATCGGGTCGTCGGCCATCTCGGGTGTGTCCTTTTCAGGCATTGCGATCAGCACGGCTTGACCGGCGCGATCGAGGCGGGCGGCGACCCGCACGCGGGTCGCGCCGCCGTCGCCGCTCACGCCTGCGTGCAGGTGGACCATCAGCGTGGGCCCGTCATCGAGCCTGACGAGGCCGAGCCGCCACGGCAAGCGCTCGCGGAAAAACAGATCGTTGCTGTGATGCAGCGTCGTGCCGGCGAGCAGTTCGCCGCCGCCGCTGCTCTGGCGCCAGCGCAGGCGCGCGCCAGCGCAGCGCGGGCACGCCTCGCGGGGTGGATACAGCACCTGGCCGCACTCGTCGCACTGCTGCAGCTCGAAGCGCCCCATCGCGGCGGCGGCGGTGAGGCCGAGCGCGATGCGGCTGCGCGCCGCCGGCGGCAGGTTGAGCTGCCGCGTGCGCAGCACCGGGTTCTTGCGCTTGGGTCTTGCCAGCGGTGGCGTCATGCCGCGGCTCCGAGGATCACCGCGCCGGTGCACAGGCAACGGTCGTAGGTGACCATGCCGTAGCCGCTGACCAGCCCGAGCCGGGCGCCGGGCACTGCGTGCCCCGTCGCCTGACCGGTGAGTTGCCTGATCGCTTCGGTCATGCCGAGAAAGCCCCCCGCCGCGCCAGCCTGGCCGGCCGAGAGCTGCCCACCGCTGGTGTTGTTGGGGAAGCTGCCATCCCACGTGAAGCGGTGCGCGCGCACGAACGCCGGGCCGTCGCCGGCATCGCAGAACCCCAGATCCTCGAACTGGATCATCACGATCACCGGATAGTCGTCGTAGGTCTGCACGAAGTCGATGTCACCCGGCTTGGCGGCGGCCATCGCGTACAGCTCGTCGCGGTCGACGCGCCAACCGCCGCGCATCAGCATCGGGTCGTCGGCGTACGCATTGTGGCGTTCGATCGCGCCGCGCAACTCGGCGTACGGCAGGCCGAGGTCGCGCGCCCGCTCGACGCTCAGCACCAGGAACGCCTCGGCACCTGCGCACGGCATCACGCAGTCGAACAGGTGCAGCGGCGCCGCGATCGGTCGCGCCGCGAGGTATTCCTCCATCGTTAGCGCGCGCATGAACAGCCTGCCGCCGCTGGCCAGCGCGTTGTCGCGCTGGTCGATGCAGAGGCGGCCGAAGTCTTCGCGCGTGGCGCCGCGCTCGCGCGTCGCGCGCTCGGTGATGAAGGCGAACACCGCGTTGGGCCCGCCCGAGCCGTAGGGATGCGTGGCATCGCGAGCGAACTGGCTGAAGCTGCCGAGCATCTGCCGGAACGAATCGACGTGGTTGGTGTCGGCCGCGACGCAGGCGACGATGTCGGCGTCGCCCGCCTGCACCGCGCGCGCGGCGCGACGCACCGCCATCACGCCACACGCGCCGCCGGTGGGAATGTGGTCGAGCCAGCGCGGCGACAGCCCGAGGTGCTGCGTGACACCGACCGCGGTGTCGGGCGCCAACGTGAAGCTGCTGACGGTCAGGCCGTCGAACTGCGCCTTCTTCAGGCCCGAGGCATCGCACAGCCGGCGCACCGCCTGGCCGATGAACCAGTGGGCACCGCGGATCGAGTAGCGCGTGTACGGCACGGTGACTGGCACCGCGAGCGCCACGCCGTCGTAGCCGCGGCGCGCCATCAGCCCGGTCGGCGCTTCAGCGAGCGCGTGTCGATGCAGTGGGGTTGTCCGGGCAGCCGGGCGGCCACTGCCTTGAGCTCGCCGCGCTGGATCTTCTGCGACGGCGTCAGCGGCAGCGCATCGACGAAGGCCACGTAGCCCGGTGCCTTGAAGTACGCCAGCTGCGCCAGCGAGTGCTCAACGATGCTGCGTGCGGTGGTCTCGCGCTCGGCCACGGCGACCGGGCGGCGCGTGATGATGCAGGCCAGCACCTCGTCGCCGCGCAGTGCATCGGGCGTCGCTGCGACCGCACTGGCCTGCACGATCGCGTGCTGGTTCAGCACGCTCTCGACCTCGACCGCCGAGATGTTCTCGCCGCTGCGGCGGATCACGTTCTTCTTGCGATCGACGAAGTAGAGATTGCCCTCGGCGTCGGCGCGCACCATGTCGCCGGTGTGGAACCAGCCACCGGTCCAGGCCTCGTCGGTGGCGTCATCGTCCTTCAGGTAGCCGCCGAAGAAGCCGCGCCGCGGCTCGGCTCCGCTGGCGCGCACCCAGAGTTCACCCGGGTCGCCCGCAGGCACGTCGCGGCCCGCGTCGTCGACCAGGCGCCACTGCATCGTCGGGTCGGCGCGGCCGAAGCAGTTGGTGCCGACGTGGCGCGGCTCGCGGTGCGCCATCACGCAGGCGGCCGACCCGGTCTCGGTCATTGCCCACGCCTCGAGCAGCGGAAAGCCGAAGCGCGCCTCAAAGGCCGCGTGCAGCGTGCGGTCGACGCCGGCGCCGAAGCCGATGCGCACCGCGTGGTCGCGGTCGGCCGCCGATGGCGTTGCGGCCAGCAGCATCGCCGGCATCACGCCGAGGTAGTGCACGATCGTGGCGCGCGACTCGCGCACGCTGCGCCACCAGCTGCCGGGGTGGAAGCGATCGAGCTGGATCAGGCAGCCGCCCGCAGTTAGCACAACCATCGTCGAGAACGCCATCGCATTCATGTGCGTCAGCGGCAGCGGCGTGATCACGCGCTCGGCGTCGCGCCGCACGGTGCACAGATGGCCGAGGCCTGCGTACCAGCGGCCGGCGTCGAGGAAGTAGCCATTGCTGAGCATGCAGCCCTTGGGCCGGCCAGTGGTGCCCGAGGTGTAGAGCAGCGCGCACTCGCTGCGCTCGCTCACCGGTTCGGCGCTGCGCGGAGCAGCGCGTGGCGGGCGCGGCGGCGCCTCCACGCCGGCGACCCACACCGCCATGTCGCAGCCCGCTTCGGCGGCCGCCCGGCGCAGCGCATCGGCGTACGCCGGCAACGTCACCGCCAGCACGACTCCGCTGTGCTCGATCAGGTAGCGCAACTCGGCTGCGCGCAGGTCGGCGTGGATCGGCACCACGCTGACGCCCAGCGCGTTGAGTGCAAACCAGTGCAGCAGGAAGTCGGGCCGGTTCTCGAGCAGCAGGCCGACGCGATGACCATGCCCGTAGCCGGCGCCGGCATACGCCTCGCGCAGCGGCTCGACGCGGGCCGCCGCCTGCACCCAGCTGAGCGGCCCGGCGTCGATCCCGTAGGCACCGGCGGTGACTGCATCGATGAACAGAAAGTCCGCCCGCGGCAGTCGTGCTGCGGTGTCTGCAAACAGCGCGTGGACGGTGCTCACGCCGGTGCGTCCGCCCTCGCTAGATGAACAACTGCACCGCCGGCAACGCGGCGTCGCTGTTGAGCAGATTCACGCGCTTGAGCGTGATGCGCAGCGCGCCATCGCGCACGGCGAAGTGGTGAAACACGGTGCCGACGAAGAAGTTGATCTCGTCGGCCTGCGCCTCGGTGTAATGGAACTGGCAGCGCGTGACGAAACGGTTGGCGGCGGGCTCGAACGCCTCGATGCTCGGCTGCTGCAGCAAATGGTGGCTGCGGCTGCGCGGCTGCTGCGAGAACGCGCGCGGGCTCTTCAACCGTTCGACGCGCAGGTCGCGCAGCAGCTTGTCCTCGTACAGGTGCGACGTGTGCTGCGGTCCTTCGGGCTGGTCGGGCTCCAGGGGGACCCAGTAGATGCCGTCGTCGGCGAACAGCGCATTCCACTTGTCGTAGCGCGTCTCGTCGAGCAGCCGCGCCTCGAGCAACACGAGGTCGATCAGCTGCTCGCGCGTCACGTCGGCGGCGGCGATGGCCATCGGCATCACATCGTCAGCGTCATGTAGCGCGCCCACGCGCGGTACTGGTTGCGCATCGAGATCTCGCTGGTGCCGATCGCGGTGGCCTCCTTGTGCTGCAGCTCGGCAGGGTCGTAGTTACGGTGCAAGCTGACCCACTCGTTGCCGCTGGCATGCAGACCGCGCTGGATCGCGCGATAGGCATGCAGGTCGTCGTGCCCGACCACCGAGAACGGGGAGTTGATCAGCCGTGAATAGGTGCTGGTGCGCTCCAACAACTGCGGTGGCGCGCCCTTCAGGCGGAAGGTCCAGCTCTCGACGATCGTCTTGTCGACCGCGATCGGCTTGGCCACGCGGATCGCCTGGATGGCGCCTTTGATGGTGAGGTTCGGGTAGTAGACGGTGTTGTGCCGCGCCAGGCCGAGGATCTCGCCGGCGCGCTGCTCACCGTAAGCAGCCTTCATCGCTGCCTCGTACTCAGGCAGCGCCGAGTACTTGCTGTGGATGCTGAAGTGCACGCCGGAGAAGCTGTGGCCGTTGTCGTAGACGCGCACGCCCATGTCCTCGAAGAACTTGTAGTCCGACACGAACGGCACGAACTGCTCGATCGCCATCGGCTTGGGCTCGTCGGCCGGCTTGCCGGCCCACATGCGCTTGGCGGTGCCGGCCGACGACTCGTGCACCACCATCGGGTGCATCGTGTCGTTCAGGTTCTCGATGAACATCTTCCAGTTGCAGGCATGCAGGAAGCGCAAGCAGCCGCCGGCGATCTCGAGCCGCCCTTCCGGCGAGCGGTCGGCCATGTTGTCGATCGAGCTGAGCGACTCGCCGAAGTACGACTCGAAGTCCGGCCCGGCATCGCCGAGCTTGATGAAGATGAAGCCGCGATAGAGCCGGACGCTCTTCACCGGCACCAGCCCGCGGCCCGACTCGCACGCGTGCATGGCGGTGCCTTCGTAGCCGCTCTTCAGCGGCACGGCGAGCAGCGAGCCGTCGGTCTTGTAGGCCCAGCCGTGGTACGGGCAACGAAAGAAGCGGCCCGTGTTGCCGCTCGGTGCGCTGACCACGCGCGAGCCCTTGTGTGCGCAGCGATTCATCAGCACGCGCACGCTGCCGTCGTCGTGGCGCACCGCGATCAGCGGCCGGCCGGCGATGTCGTTGGTGATGTAGTCGCCGGGAATCGGCAGCTGGCTGTCGTGGCCCACGTAGTTCCAGGTGTTGACGAAGAAGTGTTCCTGCTCGAGCGCGAAGATCTCGTCGCTGATGTAGAGGTCGCGGTGCACGCGATCGGGCTGCACCAGCGCGCGCACGGCATCGGGCCGGGCTCGATATTTGCTGGACATCTCGGGTTCCATCGGCCTGAAGCGAAAGTATGCGTCAAGCCTCGGATGGCCCCCTGCGCCGCGCAGCGCTGCGAGGGATCGGGAGGGTAGGGTGATGCCCCGAGGAAGCGGCCAAAATTTTCGCGATATAGTGCGCCCCTTTGCGACGGGGGCCGTCGCGCGCTACCCACAAGGCAGCGAATCCGACGACACAGCGACTGCGCTACCCGCCGCGCAGTCGACTGGAGGGCCGTGAGTGAGTTACGCCGAGCAGCAGCGCAATCCGACCAAGCACATGGTCGGCCTCG
>DASTZF010000169.1:0-14512 GCA_035764445.1 Burkholderiaceae bacterium | reverse complement strand
AGGGTCTCGTAGACGAACGGTTTGGCAAACGGTGCGGGCTCGTCCTCCGAATGAGAATGAGCCCCTTCTGGCGGCCGGGCGGGGCTCACTCGATGAGCCTCCGCACTGCTTGCTCGGGGATGAGCGCTCGGGAGCGTCCCGGCGCGCTCATGGCGCAGCCAGCTGCAGCAGCGCCCGGGCCACCATGTCGAACTGCAGGCCGACGACCGCCGCCCGAGGAGTCAGCTGCAGCAGCTTGCGGGGCCGATAGCGCGGCAGCACCAGCAGCGCGCGGTCGCCTTGGCGGTGCTGGTTGCGCAGATGGTCGTCGGCCACCAGCGCGAGGTCCGTGCACTCGGATCGCGTGGCCTGCGGGTGAACGATCACGCGCACGCGGCGGCCCTCCGTGACATGCAGCCTCGCCACTTCCATCGACGCGCCGTGCACCGATTCCAGTGGCATGCCGCGCAGACGCGGGTGCGCGCGGGCGAGGTGTTCGATCGCCTCCAGCACCGCTGCGCGAACCGGTTCCGCAAAACGGCCAAAGAGGCTCGCAGGAGGACCCAACACGCTCGTGAGATCCGCGCCCCGGCGTGGGCCTTCATAGCGCAGACAGTGCAAGCGCCAGCTGGGCTCGCTGGCGCACGCGCGCTGGATTTCGGCGGGATCCGAGGCGCCGAAGCAGACCGCATCGAGCCACTCGATGGCCGCTTCGAAGTGCGACAGCTCGGGTTGTGCGTCGGGGAAGCGGAGCATGAAGGGCAAGGGGTCGAAGATGCCCTCGAAATGCCGTTGCAAGGGCGATGCCCAGTGCAGGCGCCGTTCGCCCCGCCACACGGCACCGATGGCGCGCATCGCGCCGGGCATGCTCGGCTCGTACCAGATCAACCAGATGCGTTTTGAGGCGGGCGGCCGCGACGGGCGGGCAACGATCGCACTCGGGTCGGACTGCATGACTCTCGGGAAAAGCGGGTCGGGCAGCGCCGGCCGGCACACGAGTGTATGACAATGTGATGCGCGTGGCGTAGCCTGGGCATGTTAATGCGATGAGCATAGACTCTGTGGCTGGCGATGGTGGTCGGATCCCGCGTGGCGTCGCGCAAATGCGGTGTCGTCATCTTCGGGCCGGCGGCTCGGGCATGCGCTCGCTCGCGCGCGTGGCAGCGATCGAGCTGCATGACAAGGGCCGTGTTGTCAGCATGGCCCGCGTCGAAGCGCTCGAGGTGGACGCTCGGTTGCCTTGGTAGAGCGAATGAACTAGCATGAAATTGCGCCCGACAGCGCCGGCGTAGAGGCCGACGAAAGTACCGCCCCCATGGCTTTGGCCGTTCTGTTGTGGTGCATTCTGGTTCTGCTGGCAACCGCCCTCGGCGCGGCGACTTCCGCGCGTCGTGCGAGCACCACGATGCTGGTGTACGCGATCTCGCTCGTCGCCTCGACGATCGGCCTGGTCGCCGCTGTCACCGCGCTCGTCACCGATGCGGCCGGTGTGCAGACGCTGCGGCTGCCGATCGGGCTGCCTTGGTTGGGCGCGCATCTGCGGCTCGACCCGTTGGCGGCGGCATTTCTCGTCGTCGTCGATCTCGGCGCCGCCACCGCGAGCCTTTACGGCCTTGGTGACGGACGACACGAACGCGAGCCGGGCCGGGTGCTGCCGTTCTTTCCGGCGTTCCTCGCCGGCATGAATCTCGTGGTGCTCGCCGATGACGCGTTCACGTTCCTGCTGACCTGGGAGTTCATGTCGCTCACGTCGTGGGCGCTCGTCATGGCGCATCACCGGGCGAGCGGCAACGCACGTGCGGGCTACGTCTATCTCCTGATGGCGAGCTTCGGCACGCTGTCGCTGCTGCTCGGCTTCGGGCTGTTGGCCGGGCCCGAGGGCGAATACGCGTTCGACGCGATTCGCCATGGAGCGCACGCGGCGACCGTGTCGGCGGCAGTGCTCGCCCTGGCTGTGCTCGGAGCCGGCTCGAAGGCAGGCCTCGTGCCGCTGCACGCCTGGTTGCCGCTGGCGCACCCGGCGGCGCCGAGCCATGTGTCGGCGCTCATGAGCGGCGTGATGACCAAGGTCGCGGTGTACGGCTTTGTGCGTATCGTGTTCGATCTGGTGGGGCCGCCGGCGTGGTGGTGGGGAGCGGTGGTCATGCTGTTCGGAGGGGCCAGCGCGGTGATGGGCGTGCTGCACGCGCTGATGGAGCACGATCTCAAGCGGCTGCTCGCCTATCACACCGTCGAGAACATCGGCATCATCTTCATCGGTCTCGGACTTGCCCTCGCGTTTCGCGCCAACGACATGCTCGCGCCGGCGGCATTGGCGCTGACCGCCGCGCTGTTCCACGTCTTCAATCATTCGGTCTTCAAGAGTCTGCTGTTCTTCGGCGCTGGCACGGTGCTGAGCGCGACCACCGAGCGTGACATGGAGCGCCTCGGCGGCCTTGTCCACGCGATGCCCTTCACCGCCTTCGCCTTCCTCATCGGCTCGGCGGCGATTTCGGCGCTGCCTCCGTTCAACGGGTTCGTCTCGGAGTGGCTCACCTTCCAGGCGATTCTGCTGAGCCCTCAGCTGCCGCAGTGGGTGTTGAAGTTCCTAGCGCCGGCCATCGGCGCGCTGCTCGCACTGTCCGCAGCGCTGGCCGCCGCCTGCTTCGTCAAGGCGTTCGGCATCACCTTCCTCGGGCGGCCGCGGACAAAACTCGCGCACGACGCACGCGAGGCCGATCGGTTCTCGTTGGGCGCGATGTTCGTGCTGGTTGCGCTGTGTCTCGTGGCCGGGATCGTCCCGGCTTACTTCATCGACTCGCTTGCCGCCGTGGTGCAGTCGCTAGCGGGTGCGCGGCTGCCACTGCAGGGCGGACTCGAGTGGCTCACGATTGTGCCGATCGCCGCCAACCGCAGCTCGTACAACGGCCTGCTGCTGTTCGTGCTGATTGCCGCCGCTGCCTGGCTCGCGGCCTTTGTCATTCACCGCTGGGCGTCACACGCGACGCGGCGCTCTGCCATCTGGGCCTGCGGGTTCCCGGACGCGAGCGCGGTCACTCAATACAGCGCTGGCAGCTTCGCTCAGCCGATTCGACGGGTGTACGGCAGCCTCGTGTTTCGCGCGCGCGAGGCCATCGAGATGCCGCCGCCCGGCGATCCGCGGCCGGCGCAGTTGCACGTGCACCTGCGCGACCTGCTGTGGGACGTCTTCTATGCGCCGCTTGCCGCAGGCGTGGCTAAGGTGGCCGATGTCATGAATCGAGTGCAGTTCCTGACGATTCGCGGCTACCTGACCTTGGTTTCCGGTGCGCTGGTCGCGCTGCTGGTGGTCCTGTCCATATGGCAATGATCAGCCGCTGGCCGTGAGCCTGATGGACGCGATCCTCGATGCGCTGGTTCAGCTCGGCCAGTTGGTGCTGGTGCTCGTGCTGGCGCCGCTGCTCACCGGCTACGTGCGCAGGGTCAAGGCGCACCTGCTGCGGCGGCGCGGGCCGCCGATCATTCAGCCGTATCGCGATCTGTTCAAGCTGCTGCGCAAGGAAGTGGTGCTCGCGCACAACGCATCCTGGGTCTTTCGCGTCGCGCCCTACGTGATCTTTGCCACCACGTGGGTGGCGGCGGCACTGGTGCCCACGTTCGCCACCGGCCTGGTGTTCAGCTCGGCCGCGGATCTGATCGCCATCGTTGCGCTGCTCGGCAGCGCACGCTTCATGCTAGCCCTGGCGGGGCTCGACGTCGGCACTAGCTTCGGCGGCATCGGATCGAGCCGAGAGATGATGATCGCGTCGCTGGCCGAGCCCGCGATGCTGATGATCGCCTTCACGCTGTCGTTGCTAGCCGGCTCGACCCAGCTGTCTTCCGTGTCAACGTTCATGCAGGGCCCGGCCGTCGGCCTGCGGGTGTCGCTGGCGATGGCGCTGGTGGCGCTCGTCATGGTGGCCATCGCCGAAAACGCGCGCGTCCCGGTCGACAATCCGGCGACACACCTCGAGCTGACCATGGTGCACGAAGCCATGATCCTGGAGTACTCCGGGCGCCATCTCGCGGTGATCGAGGCAGCCGGTTCGCTGAAGTTGCTGCTCTACCTCTCGCTCGTCTTGTGCGTGTTCGTGCCCTGGGGCGTCGCCGTCGCCGGTGAGGACTTCACGTCCTACGCCCTCGGCTTCGCGGCCTACGCCGTCAAGCTCGCGATCGGCGGCTTCATGCTGGCGCTGTTCGAGACGGCGGTGGCCAAGATGCGGGTGTTCCGCGTCGCCGATTTTCTCGGCATAGCCCTGATGCTTGGGCTGCTCGCCGCGTTGCTCCTGTTCGTTTCGCGCGGCGTGTGAACAGCTCCTTCGCCCTCGATGTCGCACACATGTTCGCCGGGGGTCTGGTGCTGGTGAGCTTCATGCTGCTCTACCAGGACCGCATGTTCAGCCTCATCAACATCTTCGCGCTGCACGCCCTCGTGGTGTCGGCGTCGGTGGCGTGGCAGGCCTATATCCAGAGCGCGCCGCACCTCTACGTCACGGCCGCGATCGCGCTCGGCGTCAAGGCGATCGTGATCCCGGTCGTGCTTCACCGCATCATCGTGCGCCTGGGCATCCACCGCGACATCGAGACGGTGGTCGGCATCGGGCAGATCATGCTGGGAGGCATCGGCCTCGTCGCGCTGTCGATCCTCGTGATGCTGCCCATCACTGCCCAGGCCGGCACGCTCGCCCGCGAGGACCTGGCGTTCGCGTTGTCGGTGATTCTTCTGGGCCTGTTGATCATGGTGTCGCGGCGCAACGCGGTGGGCCAGGTGATCGGTTTCATGTCGATCGAAAACGGCCTGATCCTGGCCGCCACCGGTGCCAAGGGAATGCCGCTCGTCGTGGAGATCAGCGTCGCGTTCTCGATTCTGATTGCGCTCATCGTGATCGGGATCTTCCTGTTCCGGATCCGCGAGCGTTTCGATTCGGTGGACATCCACGCGCTCGATCGCTTTCGCGGGGAGCGGCCATGAGCCGCAGGGCCGCCCTCAAGGCAAGTTCCGGAGTGCGCAGCGCGGAGGATGCCCAATGATCGACGACGGCACCTTCGTGGTCCACGCGATCCTGATCGTGCCGGCCGTGAGCGCCGGGGTACTCGCGTTCCTGCCCGATGACCGGACGACCGCGCGGCTCAATGTGCTCGGCACTCTGCTGGCGCTGCTGTGCGCGGTCGCGCTGTTCTTCGTCCGGCCCGCGCCGGGCCCGTTTCTGATCGTCGACGACGTGAACGTCGTGTTCATCGTGTTGAACACGTTCGTCGGGTTCACCACCAGCGCGTTCAGCAGCAGCTACATCGCCCACGAAATCGAGACCGGCCGACTGACGCATGCCTACCTGCGCTTCTATCACGCGATGTACCAGACGCTCATGTTCGCGATGAATCTGGCGCTGCTCGCGAACAACGTGGGGCTGATGTGGGTCGCCGTGGAACTCGCGACGCTGACCACCGTGCTGATGGTGGGCATCTACCGGACGCACGAGGCGCTCGAGGCGGCCTGGAAGTACTTCATCCTCGGCAGCGTCGGCATCGCGCTCGCCCTCTTCGGGACCATCCTCGTCTATCTCGCGGCGTCATCGGTGCTCGGCGAGGGGCTCGAGGCGATGGCCTGGAGCGCGCTGGTGCAACGCGCACCGCAGTTCGATCCGGCGCTGCTGAACCTCGCGTTCGTGTTCCTGCTGCTGGGCTATGGCACCAAGGTTGGCCTTGCCCCGTTGCACGCGTGGCTGCCCGACGCGCACGCCGAAGGTCCGACGCCGATTTCAGCGGTGCTGTCGGGGCTGCTGCTCAACGTGGCTTTGTTTGCCATCCTGCGCTTCAAGATGGTCGTGGCGGCCAACGCGCAGGCGCTGGCGCCGGGGCCGTTGATGGTCACGCTGGGGCTGGCCTCCGTCGTGTTCGCTGCGTTCATGCTGTACCGCCGCCACGACATCAAGCGCATGTTCGCCTACTCGTCCATCGAGCACATGGGGATCATCAGCTTCGCCTTCGGCATGGGCGGGCCGCTCGCCAACTTTGCCGGTCTGCTGCATATGATCATGCACTCGCTCACCAAGTCGGCCATCTTCTTCGCCGTTGGACACATCGCGCAGGTCAAGGGGACGCAGACGATGGGCGATATCCGCGGCCTCACCGCCTCTCACCCGGTGCTGGGCTGGGGCCTCGTGCTCGGCGTGGTCACTATCGTGGGTCTGCCGCCGATGGGCATCTTCATGAGCGAACTGCTGATCCTGTCGTCGACGTTCGCGCGCAATCCGGCGCTGGCCGTGGTTCTGGCGCTCGGGTTGCTGGTTGCGCTGGGCGCGCTGCTGCATCATCTGAACGGCCTTGCCTTCGGCGAGCCCTGTGGAAGCGATGCGCCCACGCAGGCATCGTTCGTGCCGATGTTCACCCACCTCGCACTGGTGCTGTGCGCGGGGGTCTATCTGCCGCCGGCCCTGGTCGCGTGGTTTCAGCACGTGGCGGGATTGCTCCACTAGCGTATCGGGTGCGCGCAGCAAATGCCGGTACAAACGAGCCTACGCGATGTCATCCTCACGGGAGTGCTGGCGCAGCCGCACGCCCCGTGGCCGCGCGCCGTCGTGAACGAAGAGATCTGGCGCGAGGCAACGCGTCACCTGTCGGCGGGCGTTTGGAGCCTGCTCGCGCTCTGGGCCGAAAGCGCGCAGGTGCACATGGCGCTGGCGGATGGCGATGATCACTTCGGCATGATCACGGTGCAGTGCCGCGGGCAACGATATCCGTCGGTCGCACGAGCACATCCGCCCGCCATTCGCCTGGAGCGGGCCATCCGCGACCTCTGGGGACTGCAGCCGGAAGGACTTCCGGACCAGCGCCCATGGCTCGACCACGGCACGTGGCAGCGCGCGCCCAACGGCGGCGCATGCCGCGACGCCGCGATTGCGGGCGCGCCGTACGAGTTCCTGCCGGCCGACGGCGAGAGCTTGCATCAGATCGCGGTGGGCCCGGTGCACGCGGGCATTATCGAGCCGGGCCACTTCCGTTTCACCGCGAACGGCGAGGCCGTGGTGCGGCTGGAGGCGCGGCTCGGTTACGTGCACAAGGGGATCGAGCGTCTGATGGCAGGGATGCCGGTGGAGCGCGCGGCGCGGCTCGCTGGGCGTATCTCCGGCGATAGCACGGTCGCCTACTCGTTCGCCTTTGCCCGCGCGATCGAAATGGCCCACGGCATCGAGGTCCCGCCGCGCGCCGTGTGGCTGCGCGCGCTGATGGCCGAGCTCGAACGCCTGGCCAATCACTTCGGCGACATTGGCGCCATCTGCAACGATGCGGCGTTCGCCATGATGCACGCCCAGTGTGGGCATCTGCGCGAGCTGGTTCTACGCGCGTGCGATCGGTGTTTCGGGCATCGGCTGATGATGGACCAGGTCGTGCCGGGCGGTGTCGGCCGGGACCTGCAGCGCGAGGGAAGCGAGCACATCCGTGCGCTGGTGGACGAGAGCCGACGGCGCTTTCCGGAGCTGATGGAGCTCTACGACAACACGGCGTCGCTGCAGGATCGAACCGTCGGCACCGGCATCCTGTCGGGCGCGCTGGCGCGACAGTATGCGTGCGGGGGCACCATCGGACGCGCCTCGGGGCGCACCTTCGATGCGCGGCGAACGCCCGGCTGCCCGCCTTACGACGGGTTGGAGTTTGACGTGCCGGTGCGGCAGGAAGGCGACGTCGACGCGCGCGTCTGGATCCGCATCCGCGAGGTCGAACAGAGTCTGTCGCTGATCGATCAGATCGTGCGCCGCCTTCCACCCGGGCCCATCGCCGTGCCAGTAGCGCCGCCCGCAGGCGCCGCGTGCGAGGGGGCGGCCATGGTCGAGGGGTTTCGCGGCGACGTATTCGTCTGGCTCAGAACGAACGCCGACGGCCACATCGAACGTTGCCACCTGCGCGACCCCTCGTGGTTCCAGTGGCCGCTGCTCGAGGCCGTCATCGAGGGCAACATCGTCGCCGACTTTCCGCTGTGCAACAAGTCGTTCAACTGCTCCTACGCAGGCCATGATGGCTGAGCCCCCAAGCTCACTTCGTTCGCGGCCCCCCGAGGGGGCGCAGTCGGCTTGGGGCGGCCCGGCGCCGACTGAGCGAAATCGTCATGCGTAGGATGTTGTTCAAGAGCGTGCTTCACGGGCCGCTGACCGAAGCGGCGCCGAGCGCCGACGACGTGGCGATGGCGGAGCTCGGCGCACGCGTCGAGCGCGTGGCGCGGCAACGGCTCGGCCGGACGCTTTCCATTCGCGAAGTGGACGCGGGATCGTGCAACGGCTGCGAGCTCGAGATCAACGCCCTGAACAACGTTGTCTACGATCTCGAGCGCTTCGGGTTGCGTTTCGTCGCCTCGCCGCGTCATGCCGATGTGCTGCTCGTGACGGGCCCAGTCACGACGAACATGCGCAGCGCCCTCATCAGCACGTACGAAGCGACTCCGGCGCCGAAGTGGATCGTCGCCGTGGGCGATTGCGCGCGCGACGGCGGGGTGTTCGCCGGCAGCTATGCGTGCGTCGGCGGCGTTTCGAGCGTGCTGCCCGTCGATCTCCACATCCATGGCTGCCCTCCATCGCCGATCGCACTGCTCAAAGGTTTGCTGGCGCTGCTCGAGTCGGCGTAAGTCAGGTGGAATCCCGCGCGCGCCCTGCGCCCGGGCACGGACGGTGCACACGCGATCACGCCGCATGCGTCGGCGGGTGCAGGTGCCGCGCACAGCGACGCGCGGCCCGCGAGCCCTGCTACAGGAGCGGCCTTCCGAGCAGCCGCTGCAGCACGTGAACCGGCGCGCTGGTCACGTCGGCCAGCCGCGACGGCGCCAGGTAGAACGTCTGCTCCATCATGAACTGGCCGCTCATCGCCGCGTGGAGCACTTGATCGCTGTAGACGACCCAGGTGGTGCCGGGCGTGAAGTCGAACTCGCTCTGGGGCGCGTTGCGCTGGTAGTCGGCATCGGCCTTGGCAAGGTCGTGCAAGTGGAGCATGTAGTGGTCGTACGGGGTGCGACGCGACTTGGTGATCCGCAGGGCGTACAGCAGCGCGGCCGATCCGGGGCGCGGTGGCGGGATGGCCGGCAGGAAGCGGCGCGCGAAGTCCTCGAAGGGCTCGCCGATGCGCCAGTGGCGCGGGCGCCCGTGCGGATTGAGGTTGTGGAACACGCGCAGCAGGCGGTCGCCTTGCATCGGGTTCGACGGAAAAGCGTCCACATGCAGACGGGTGTCGTCCTTGCGCCAACTGGTCTGCCTGCCCTCGATGGCGACGGGCCGGAACGACGTGTTGCCCATGCGCAGCGCACCGCGATAGTGTGGGAAAAGGCGCTCGGCGAACGAGGTTGCCTGGGCTCGGAAGCGGCGCATCATCTGCCCCAGAGCGTCTGCGTACTCGGGCGCCGCGCCACGCACATCGCCGCCGGGACCGCGAAGGCTGATGTTCTTGCTCTTGCCGTCGGCCACCCCGGAGTCGAGCAGTCGCCGCTCGTCGTCCGCGAGCTCGAAGCGCAACCGCGGAAAGCACAGCACGGCCCCGCTTTCTACGACGGCTTCGACGCCACGCGTTGGCCCGTCGGTGCCCTCGCGGCCCCAACCGCTGTCGTCGAACAGCCGGACGGTGTCGAGCATCAGCGCACCCGCAACCCCGGCGTCGCGCCGGGCCATGGCTCGAGCACGTACAGCCCCGGCTGCTGCTTCTCGTCGGCGTGGCTGGCGGCCAGCACCATGCCCTCGGAGACACCGAACTTCATCTTGCGCGGCGCCAGGTTGGCCACCACGACCGTGAGCTTGCCGGTCAGCTGCTCGGGCGCGTAGGCGCTGCGGATGCCGGAGAACACGGTGCGCGTCTTCGGACGCCCCTGCGGGTCGGTGCCCTCGCCGACGTCGAGCGTCAGCTTCAGCAGCTTGTCGCTGCCCGACACGGCCTCGGCCAGCACGATCTTGGCGATGCGCAGATCGACCTTCGCGAAGTCGTCGATGCCGATCTGCGCGGCCAGCGCCTCACCGCCCGGTGCGGGCGCCGCGGCGGGCGCTGGCGCGGGCTCGAACAGCTTGTCGAGCCGCTCGGGGTCGACGCGCTGCATCAGGTGCTGGTAGGCGCCGATGCGGTGCGCACCGAGCGAACGCTGCGCGTCCGCAAAATCCAGCGCGCCGACGTGGAGGAACGCCTCGACCCGCGCCGCCAAGGCCGGCAGGATCGGCTTGAGATAGATCGTCAGCACGCGGAATGCCTCGATGCACACCGTGCACACGTCGTGCAGCGCGGAACCTCGCCCCCCGGCGCCTGCGGCGCGGCCCCCCGAGGGGGCTCCACCGGCTTGCGGCGGCCCGGCGCCGACGGGCTGCGCCTCGCGCTTGGCCAGCTCCCACGGCTTGTTCCGGTCGACGTACTCGTTCACGCGGTCGGCCAGCAGCATGATCTCGCGCACCGCCTTGCCGAACTCGCGCTCGTCGTAGAGCTGCTGCACGGTGGCGCTGTGCGCGCGCAGGCCGTCGAGCAGCGCACGGCCCTCGACGCCGACGTCGGCCGACAGCCGGCCGTCGAAGCGCTTGGTCAGGAAGCCTGCTGCGCGGCTGGCGATGTTGACGTACTTGCCCACCAGGTCGGCGTTGACGCGGGCGACGAAGTCCTCGGGGTTGAAGTCGATGTCCTCGACGCGGGCGTTCAGCTTGGCGGCGATGTAGTAGCGCATCCATTGCGCGTCGAGCCCGAGCTCCAGGTAGCGCAGCGGGCTGATGCCGGTGCCGCGGCTCTTGCTCATCTTGTCGCCGCCGACCGTGATGAAGCCGTGCACGTACACGTTGTCGGGCACCTTGCGGCCGGAGAAATGCAGCATCGCCGGCCAGAACAGCGTGTGAAAGGTGACGATGTCCTTGCCGATGAAGTGCACCTGGCGCAGCTTGGGGTCGGCGAGGTAGGCGTCGAAATCCTCGCCGCGTTGGGTGAGCAGGTTCTTCAGCGACGCCAGGTAGCCCACCGGTGCGTCAAGCCAGACGTAGAAGTACTTGCCCGGTGCGTCGGGGATCTCGATGCCGAAGTACGGCGAGTCGCGGCTGATGTCCCAGTCGCCGAGCACGATCTTGCCGTCGTCGCCCTCGACGAACCATTCCTTGACCTTGTTGGCGACTTCGCTCTGCAGCTTGCCGTCCTGCGTCCAGCCCTTCAGGTAGTCGACGCAACGCGGGTCCGACAGGCGGAAGAAGTAGTGCTCGCTCGAGCGCAGCTCGGGCTTGGCGCCCGACAGCGCCGAGTACGGATTCTTGAGGTCGGTGGGCGCATAGACGGCACCGCAGTTCTCGCAGTTGTCGCCGTACTGATCCCGGGTGCCGCAGTTCGGGCATTCGCCCTTGATGTAGCGGTCGGGCAGGAACATGCCCTTCACGGGGTCGAAGAACTGCTCGATCGTGCGCACGTCGATCAGCTCGTTCTTGCGCAGCGCGAGGTAGATCTCGCGCGCCAGCTGGTGGTTCTCCGGCGCGTCGGTCGAGTGCCAGTTGTCGAACGAGATGTGAAAGCCGTCGAGGTATTGCTTGCGCCCGGCCGCGATCTCGGCGACGAACGCCTGCGGCGTCTTGCCCGCCTTGTCGGCGGCGATCATGATCGCCGCCCCGTGCGCGTCGTCGGCGCAGACGAAGTTCACCCGGGCGCCGCGCATGCGCTGGAAGCGCACCCAGATATCGGCCTGGATGTACTCCATGATGTGGCCGATGTGGAAGGCCCCATTGGCATATGGCAGGGCGGTGGTGACGAACAGCTGCTGGGTCATGGGGCGGGCGCGCTCCAGCGCGAAGCGCAGATTCTAGAGGTGACGTACCCGAGGCGGCCGCCGGGCCGCCTCGAGGGTGGGCCCTATCACGCTTGAATCAGCCCCCAGCGCAACGCCACCAGCGTCAGCTCGCTCTGATTGCTGGCGCCCAACTTCTGCTTCACGTGATACAGGTGCGTGCCCACCGTGCTCGGTGACAGGTTCAGCGCCTCGGCGATCTGCGCCACAGTCATGCCGCGCGCCAGCTGGATGAAGACCGAGAACTCGCGCTCGCTCAGCAGGTCGGCCGGGCTCGCTTCGCCTTCGACCTGCGCCACCGCCAGCGCCTGCGCAGTTTGCGCGTCGACGTAGCGTTCGCCGCGCATCAGCGCGTTCACCGCCTCGATCAGCGCCTCGGGTGCGCTGCGCTTGGCCAGATAGCCCATCGCGCCGGCGCGCAGCACGCGCCGCGGGTGCGCGGTGTCCTCGTGCGCTGACAGCGCGAGCACGCGCGCCTTCGGGTCCTGCGCCAGCAGCCGGCGGATCGCCTCGAGCCCGCCCATGCCCGGCATCGACAGATCCATCACCACCAGGTCGGGCTGCACCTTGGGATAGTCCTGGCACGCCTGCTCGCCGGTGCCCGCCTCGGCGACCACCTCGTGGCCGGCGTCGCTGAGCAGCATGCGAAAGCCCATCCGCACCACCGCATGGTCGTCGACCAGCATCACGCGACTCATCGCACGGCTCCGGCCGTCGGCACAACGGTGGCTGCAGCGTCGCCGCCGCTGTCCGGCGCACGCAGCTGGGCGCGCAACCGCACGCCGTGCGGCACCACCGGCTCGAGCGCGAAGCTGCCGCCGAGCGACTCGACGCGCTCGCGCAGCCAGTTCAGACCATGGGGGCCAGGCCGCTCGGCCCAGTCGGCAGCCAGCCCCTGGCCGTCGTCGACCAACTCGAGGCTCACCGCATCGCCGTGCGCATGCAGCGACAGCCCCAACCGTTGCGCCCGGCCGTGGCGCAACGAGTTGGTGATGCCCTCCTGGGCGGCGCGGTACAGCGCCAGTGCGGCATCGCTGCCGAGCTGCAGGTCGCCCAGGCTCACGTCGACGTCGACCTGCACGCCGGTGTGCGCCTGGCGCGTTCGCGCGGCGAGGTCGTTCAACGCGTCGGCGAGCCCGAAGTTGTCGAGCACCAGCGGCGCCAGTCGCGGGATCAGCCCGTGCATCGCGTCGTACAGCCGCGATGCCTCGTCGGCGATCGTGCGCGCAGCGGCCTCGGCCGGCGCGTCGTGGCCGTGCACGCGCTGCGCGATCGACAGTGCGATGCTGCGCATCGCGGTCACCGACTGGCCGAGCTCGTCGTGCAGCTCGCGCGCAATCATGCGGCGCTCCTGCTCGATGTGGTGGTCGACCCAGCGCGCCAGCTCGCGGCTGTCGGACAACTGAGCCTCGGCGCGGATCGCGCGCTTCTCGGTCTCCAGCTGCATGCCAAGCACGCGCACCATGCGGTTGAAGGCGGCGCCGATGGCGTTGGCCTCGATGCCGTGCAGCGTCGGCAATGCCACGTCGAAGCGGCCCGATTCCACGTCCTTCAGCGCACCGACGATCTGCGCGAACGGCTCCACCGCACGCCCGACCAGCCAGAACACCAGTGCGTTGACGGCCACCAGCAGCAGGATCGCACCGGACACCAGCTCGACGAACCAGTCCCACGCGTCGAGCACCGCGCGCGAGGCGTTGGCGCGCATCACCAGCTTGCCGTCGGGAAAGCTGATCGCCTGCTCGGTGATCCTGGGCGCGATCATGTCGGCGAACCAATCGGGCGCATCGCGCCCAGACTTGTAGGCCGATGGCGGCGAGCGATAGAGCTCGTTGCCGCTGGCGTCGAGCAGGATCACGTCGTTGGAGCGGATGCGCCCGACGCCCTGCAGGAAGGCGAGCATGGCCGGCGTGCCCTGTGCGGCGTAGAGCCACGCGGTGCGGTTCAGCAGCTGCGCGGCCACCCGGTTGGCGGCGATCACTTCCTCGTTGACCGACTCCTTGAAAGCGCGGTACTGCAGCGTCACCACGGCGCCGATGAACATCAGCGTCAGCGCCACCACGATCAGCTGGATCTTCAGCCGCAGGCTCATCGAGCCACCTCGCCCGCATGCGTGGCGGCGAACGTACCGCTGGCGGCAAAGGCATCGAGCGCGCGCACCATCGCGTCGACCATCGACGGATGCGACGGATCGTGTCCGACGCCCTCGATCTCGCACAACTGCGCGTGCGGCAGCACGGCATGCAGCGCCCGCGCGCCGTCGGGCGGGCAGATGCGGTCCTGGCGGCCCTGCAGGATCAGCGTCGGCCGCTTGGCGAGACTCGCGCAGCGCGCGAGCAGGGGTGGCTCCTGCACCCAGCAGCCGTTGCGCATGTAGTGCGCCTGCACGCGATAGCGGTCGACCTGTGCATCGATATCGGGCGGCGCGGAGGCGGTCGGAGCCGTGGAGGGCATGGCCATCGACTGCTCGTGCCGCCACCAGGCGCGCGCGGCCGCGCGCCGAACGTCGGCGTCGCGATGCTGCAGACGTTGCACCAGCGCATCGAGCACAGTGCGGGTGCCGGCACCGGCGAGGTCGTGGGCGAATTCGGCGCCGACGAAGAACGCGTCGAGGTCCGTCGGTCGCGCGAGGAAGACCGCGCGCAGCAACAGGGCGCTTACCGCGCCGGGGTCGTCGAGCGCGTGCGCCAGAGCCAGCGTCGCGCCCCACGAGCCGCCGACCACCAGCCAGCGCTCGATGCCGAGCGTCGTGCGCACCGCGCGTAGGTC
>DASTZF010000168.1:0-12947 GCA_035764445.1 Burkholderiaceae bacterium | reverse complement strand
CTGCGCAAGGACGACAGCTTGATCAAGGAAGTCTGGGACTGCACGAAGCGCGGCGCGCCGGTCTCGGTGCCACTGGCGCAGGCGCGTGACAAGGACGGGCACGGCACTCACGTGGCGGGCATCATCGCTGGCCGCCGCAACGACGGTGAAGGCACGCAGCGCGGGGTTGCGCCGCTCACGCGGCTCGTGGTCTACAAGGTCCTGAAGGACAACGGCGAGGGCGAGGATGCGTGGATCATCAAGGCGCTCGATCACATCGCGGCGCGCAACGAGCAGATCACCGACGGGCTGGCGATCCACGGCGTCAACTTGAGCCTCGGTGGCCCGTTCGACAACACCGTGTACGGATGCGGCTTTTCGCCGCTGTGCGCCGAGCTGCGCCGCCTGTGGCGCGCCGGCGTGCTGGTCGTCGTGTCGTCGGGCAACGAAGGAACGATCCAGGTCAACACGCCCGATGGCGAGGCGGAGCTCAATTCGGCGATGTCGATCGGCGACCCCGCCAACCTGGAGGAGTGCATCGCGGTCGGCTCGGTGCACGCGGAGAAACCGCACCTGTACGGCATCTCGTCGTTCTCGTCGCGCGGTCCCACCGCCGACGGCCGCACCAAGCCCGACGTCGTCGCACCGGGTGAGCGCATCAGCTCGTGCAATGCCGCGTTTCGGGCCGGCAATTCGCGGTCGCTGTACCGCGAGGAGAGCGGCACCAGCATGGCCGCGCCGCACGTGTCGGGGTTGCTGGCCGCGTTCCTGTCGGTGCGGCGCGAGTTTCGAGGCCGGCCCGACGAGGTCAAGCGGGTGCTGCTCGACACCTGCACCAGCCTCGACCGCGACCGCTACCACCAGGGCCGCGGCATGCCGAATCTGATGCAGATGCTGCTCGCGGTGTGATCAGCGCCGGTGCAGCGCTAGCCGCGATACGGCGTGCTCGACACGTCGACCGGCACCTTGGCGTAGCCGTGTGCATCGAGCGCCATGCGCAGGCTGTCGCGGTTCAGCAGCCGGTGACGGCCGGGGCCGACGAGCACGCGCGTGATCGGCAACGGCCGCGGCGGCGCCTCCGGCGCCAGGCCCGCCATGTCGCGCATGCGCATGTACGGCACCAGCATGCCGGCGCGCACGCGAAAGCGCGCCGTGGGTGGATTCACCGGGCCGGGTGTGAAGATGAGCCGGCGCTCCTTCTCGTCGATGAAGTCGGCGTTCTTGAACGTGGGCAGAAAGAACGCGAGCGCGTCGGCGATGTAGCGCACCGGGTCGGTCGGGTCCTGAGACGGCGGCCAGTACGGATAGTCGAGCGCCTTGCGAACGACGTTGCGCTGGCTCGCCTCCTTGTAGACCACGCGCCACAGCCGTGTCAGGCCGAGCGGCGAGTCCTCGCCGCTGTACTGGCGGAAGCCCTGCGCATCGAACTCGATGCTGACGCCGCCGCCGTTCTCGGCATAGCCGCGCCACTGGCTGAGCAGGTTCTCGAGCTCGCAGAAGCAGCAGATGTAGATCGGCTGCTCGCGCTGTTTCTCGATCAGCGCCTCCACCGCGCGGATGCGCTCGAGGCGCTGGGCGTAGCCGGCTGCCGCTGCGGCCAGCGCCTGGAGCTCCTTGCAGACCAGGTCGAGGCCGTAGACGAATTCACCGTCGTCGTTGGAGAAGCGCAGGTGGCTCAGCCACAGGTCGCCGCTCTGGATGATGCCGAGCGCACCGTCCAGCGTCGTGTAGTGGCACAGCTTGGCCCCACCACGCAGCTCCTGCACGAGATCGTGGCTGTACGACTCGAGCGAGTTCAGAAAGCCAGTGAGGGCCGAGTAGTCCATCGGGCAGCAGCGGCCGCAGCTGCAGCTTAGCGCCGTTGGAAACGAATTGGATCCCTAGCTTGGCGATCGCCGCTGCGGATGCCGGCTGGCGGCAGCAGCGACCGGCGAGATCCTGCGACGTTCGTGGGCGCGATCGCCAGCCCGTCAGTACACCTCCGGCACCACCATCGATGACAGCGGTGACCGGCGCGCGCATCGCCTCCGACGCGCCGATTACCGCGGTCGACGTCGGGCCGGCACCGTCGACCCGATGGTCATCGGGGCCCTTCAGTCGTCGTCGCGCTCGCCGTGTTTGGAGCCACGCAGCAACAGCTCCCAGATCACGTTGTCGCCGTGCTGGTGCGTGTAGAAGACGCGCCAGCCGCCCTTGAACGGCGTCGGCCGCTTGGCACCGAGAATGCCGCGCTGCGTCGGATCGCCATCGGAGACATGAATGCCAGTGATCTCGTTGTCGCCATCGTTCTGGAAGCCCGGCGTGCCGCTCAAGGCGGAGTCGATCGTCGCCGATACGTCGCGACCTTGCGCGATGATGCGGACCGGCTTGTGGGCCCCCGTGGAGTAGTCGATCCGCGTGTCGAACAGCCAACCCGAGTCGAACGCGTTGCCCTGCGTGTGCAGCCCGTCGCCGCGGTCCTCGACGACGACCAACCGGTGGTCGTCCAGGAACTGGATGGCGTCGAACGAGTTGTGCTCGAGGTCGCCGCTGAAGAACATGCTCAACGTGCCGCTGGCTGCCGATGGGCTCGATTGCACGAGCCGCATCAGGCTGCCGAAGCCGCCGAAGCCGGCGATCGCCGTGGAGGTAGCGCTGGTGTCTCCAGTCTCGTCGAAGAAGAACTCACGGAACCGTGTGCCCGGCTTGAACACACCGTTCTCGGGCCGCTTGAATGGCGTGGCCAGCTTTGCCTTGGCCAGCGCGTTGGCGTTGAACGGCGCGAAGCCGTCGGTATCGGTGTCGTGGACGGTGACCCAGCGCGTCTGGAACGTCAGGCCGTAGGTGTGCAGGTCCTTCAGGTCCTGCGTCAACGCGCTCGCGGTCAGGAACACGATCGGCTGCCCCGAGGAACGCGACAGCACCTGCAGCGCCTGCAACTGGCCGCCTTGGCGTAGGTCGTGCACGTTCTTCGGCGTGAACCGATAGACGAAGCTGTTGGGTAACCGCGCGCCGCCCACAGTCGAGCCGCCGATGTCTTCGATCAGCCAGATATTGCCATCCTCGTCGGCCTGCACGCCTTCGTAACCGCCGCGGCCCATCACGCCGAGCAGCGGCTCGGCCAGCGACGGATAGTCGGGCGTCGCCTGCCATACGCCACCGGTCGTGCTGCCGTTGCCCTCCTGGGTCAACAGTAGGCGCGCCGACCACGGGTACCAAGTGGAGCCGTCGATCGTCGGCATCGCGGCGCCGGTGCTATCGGTGTTGGCCAGCACCGTCACACGGTGTGCTGCATCGGCGTCGAGGTTGATGCGCGTCAGTGAGCCCGGCGACCCGGCCTCGTGCCCCTGGAAAAGAAAGTGGCTGCCGTAGTCGTAGCCCGAGTCCGCGCCCTTGAGGCCCGGCAGCACGAGGTACGTGTTCTTGTCGGGCTCGGTCTTCGACGCCTCGACGTTGCTCGTCGTGCCCGGCGCGGGAATCAGGTTAGGTTGGTCATTCAGGTAACCGAAGTACAGCACCGCGGGCGTCGGGTTCTCCACCTGCATCGAGCCCTGCGCGCGGATCACGCCGACCAGCTCGGGCGACAACACATTCGGCCGGGATACGCCCGTGACCTTGGGTACCGCGCTGGGCATGTGGGTGAGTTTCTGTGCGGCGGCCATGCCGGCGGCCAGCAGCAGCGGCAACGCAACGGCGCCGCTCAGGAAGCGATGCGGTGACATGACGACTCCAAGTTGAGGAGCGGCCAATCTAGGCAGCGACGATGACAACGCCGTGTCATCGCTCGTCGCATCAGCGCGCGCCGAGGCGCGTGCGCTATCACGGGCGGCCGCGCTTTACGCGATCGGCGGCATCGCCTCGTTCGTATTAGTCACTCGGACGCATCGCCGCCATCGTGGCGTGAACGGCACTCACGTTGCGTCCTGGTCGAGCAGGGCGGTGCGAGGCACGACCGTGCCGGCCGGCAGCAGCGCTCCCGGCGCGATGACGGCGTTGGCGCCGATGCGGCAGTCGCCGCCGACCAGCGCGCCGAACTTCGTGCAGCCGGTACGGTGGATCGACGCACCGATGCGAACGAGGATCTCGTTGTCGTCGCGCTCGTTGCGGAAGTTGCAGATGATGCTGCCGGCCTCGAGGTTGACCCGCGAGCCGACGATCGAGTCGCCGACGAAGTTGAGGTGTGCGAGTTTGCTGCCCGCGCAGACGAACGACGATTTCAGCTCGCATGCCGGGCCCACGGTGCAGCCTTCGGCCAGCCAGTTGCCGCCGCGCAGATACGCGCCCGTGGCCACGAATGCACGCGGCCCGACGACGAGCGGCCCCTTGAGCACAGCTCCGGACTCGACCACCGCGCTGCGATGGATTGCGACCTCGTCGGACACAACGTACTCCGCGTCGAGGCTGCTCAGCAGGCCGCGCACAACCGCATCGGCCCGCGCGGTCAGCTGCCATGGCTCGGCGTCTGTCCAGCCTGCGAGCGGCGAGGCGGCGAAGGTCGCAATGTAGTCGGAGAGCGCGACCAATGACACGGGATGCGTCCTGCTGTCGGCGCCAGTGTAGACAGGGCTGGAGCGCGCGGCCAACGCGCGTGCAGCCCGGGGTGGAGTTCACGGACGTCGTTGATGCCTGTGCGCGGGAGCGGTGCGTGGGAGCCGGAGCCAGTGGTCCAATCGTCACACGATGGCGCGAGGGAAGGGGATCGAGATCGCTGGGGCGAGTGCGCTGCCGCGCGCCGCTGCCGTTGCGATCGTGTGCGTGCTGGCGGCACACACTGCCGCTGCGATGGGTGGCCACTTCGACGTCGACGACGCCAGCGTGCTGGCGCCCGGGCGCTGCCAGGTCGAGCTGTGGGCGCTGCACGGCGAGGAGGCGCGCCTCGGGCATGTAGGCCCCGCGTGCCGAGTCGGACCGGTGGAACTCGGGCTCAGCCTCGAGCGCGTGTCGGGCGACGACGGTCGGGTCAACCTGGTTGGTGCCCAGATCAAGTGGGTCACGACGCTGTGGCCGCAGGTCGACGCCGGAATCGCCGTGTCGGCACTGCGCGACACCACGCGCGGCCGCGAGCTCTACACGGTCTATGCGCCGGTCACCTGGTCACTCAGCAGGGCGGTCCAGCTGCACGCCAATGTCGGCGGCGACCGCAACGGCGAGGGCCGGCACACGAGCCGGCTCGGCGTCGCTGGCGAATGGACGATCGACGAGCGCTTCACGTTGCTCGGCGAGCGCTTTCGGCTGCTCGACGCGATCGCCACCCGTGCGGGAGTGCGCATCGCGCTCGGCGAGCAGGCGAGCATCGACGTCAGCGGCGCTCGCATCTCCGGCTCCGGCAACCGTGTGTGGGGGTTGGGCCTGACGGTCGAGTTCGGCCGCTGAGTGGTCGCGCCGCACTGCCGAGCGCGTACGTTGCCGACGGCAGCGGGCGGACACGTCGCGCATTGCAGGTGCAATCGCGTGGCGGCGTCGGCGGCGCTCCGAGCAGCCGTCGCCGTACTAGAGTTGCCGGCGCGTACTCCGACACGATGATCGATCCACTCGACAACATCCCCTGGCACACACTGACCGGCCCGCACGCGCGGTTCGCCGTCGGCACCGGTGCCGTGCGGCGCTATGCGCGCGGCTTCTCGCCGATCGCCGCCTTTGCCGATCCGCGGCAGCCAGACTTCGGCGCGCTCGGCAGCCATTGCGAGCCGGGCGAGCAGGTCTACACGCTGCTGTGGACGGGCGCGCCGCCGTCGCGCTGGCAGATCCACTTCGAGGGCGCGCTATTCAGCATGGTGAGGACCGCCGACGCAGTGCCCGACGACGACACGCTGGATGCGGTGCCGCTCGGCGCGCAGCATGCCGCGCAGGCGCTCGAGCTAGCAGGGCTCACGCGTCCCGGGCCGTTTGCCGTGCGCACGATCGAGCTCGGTGACTACTTCGGCGTGTTCGACGGCGAGCGATTGATTGCGATGGCTGGCGAGCGCATGCACGCCGGCTCGCTGCGCGAGATCAGCGGCGTGTGCACGCACCCCGACTTCCAGGGCCGCGGCCTGGCGCGGCAGCTGATGAACAAGCTGATTGCACTGCAGCTGCGGCGCGACCAGACGCCGTTCCTGCACGTGATGGCCAGCAACACCGGCGCGCGCGCGCTGTACCGGCAGCTCGGCTTTCGCGACCATCGCGATTGCCTGGTGCGGGTCGTGTCGAGGCAGTGACCGGCGGCGTTCGCTAAGGCGCAGCGGCGCCCAGCGCGTGCTTGCAGGCCTGGGTGTCCTCGGGCTTGGCGAGCAGCCGTTTGCCCACCAGCGTCAAGCCGGCGGTGGCCACCGCGGCGCCCAGGTTGGCTGCCTCGCGCGCGGTGCCTTTCATGTCGATGCGAACCTGCGGGCTTTGCAGTGGCCCCTGCAGCATCACCAGCCGGGCGAGGTTCGCCGAATCCAGACCGAGCCCCTTCTTCACCTTCGGCTCGAAAGACAACGACACGGTCTGGGCGCCCAGATTCAGCTCGCCGCTGGCGGCCATGGCGAGCTTGTCGGTCTCCATCGCGATCGAGCGGTCGACCCGGGCCACGCCGCCGTGCAGCGGCAGATGGACGACCGCGCACTCGATCTGCAGCGGCTTTTCGGTCTCCTGCTTCGGCAGCAACGCCTGTAGCAGAGCGACGACGACGTTGCGCTCCATCGCCGCGGCGCCGCCGACCAGCGATGCATCGGCCGCCGACAGCAACGCCGTGCCATCGAGCGACGCCGCCAGTTCGTGCGGCGTGCGGCCCGCCGCGGCGAGATCCGCGCGCACGTCGACGCGGCCGCCACGAACGTGCCCGCCGCTGCCGCGCAGCGCGTCGAGCGCCTGCAGCGACAGCGCGTTGGCCTGGCCGCGCAGCTTCAGCCGCAGTGGCTCGCCCGCGCGCGCGCCGACCTCGAGCCGCGCCTGCACGGTGCCACCCACCGCTGTGAACGACAGCGGGTCGGCGAGCATGCGATCGGCCTCGACCTGGATGCGCGCCTTCACCGCCGACAGCGGCGGCATCCCGGGGCCGATCGTCAATTGATCGACGTGCAAGCTCGCTCGCAGCGGGGTCTCGGGCAGCGAGAGCGCTGGCAGCGGCGTGTCGGCGAACGGCGGTTCGCTCGTTGCCGGCGCGGCCGCACGCTTGGGTGCTGGCTGGATGCCCCAGCGCGACAGGTCAATCGCCGCAGCGGCCAGCTCCATCTCGACGCGCGGCCCCGACGGTCGCGTGTGCACAGTCACCTTGCCGCTCAGCCGTTGGCCGCCGATCGACGCGCTCAGGGCGTCGAGAGTGACCGTGGTGGCGCTGCGCCTCAGCGTCGCGCTGGCGTCGATCGGCAGCGGCAGCGCGCTGGCGTCGCCGAGCAACGGCGCCAGCGCCGCGACGCTGTCGATTCGCAGCGACACCTTGGCTTGCAGCGTACCGCCCGTGTCGAGCGAGCCGTCGGCCGCCAGCGTGGCGCCGTCGCTGGACAGCCGGGCTTCGAACGGCCAGTCGGCCTCGCCTTGCACCAAGGCTTCGTAGCGGCCGGTCTTGCCCTCGAGCCGCCACCTGTGCTGGCCGCCAAAGCGGGCCGACACGGTGTTGCGATCGCCCTGATTCACGACCTGCAGCGCCTCGATGTCGACCGCGCGCGTGACCTTCGTGAGGCCGACGCGAAAGGCGAAGCGCGAGTCGGACAGCTTCAGCCGGTCCAGCCGCACCGGCGGCGGCGCTCCGCGATCGCCGGTCGTCGTCTTGGGTGCACTCTCGTCGCGCGCGAAGATCCAGTTGGCACGGCCGCGCTCGTCGGTCTCCAGCAGCACGTCGGCGCCGTCGATGTCGACGCTCAGCACGTGCAGCTGGCCGTCGAGCAGCGGCGACACCGCGACTTCGAAGGCTGCGCGCTTGACCGTGGCCATCTCCGGGCGCGATCCCCAGGGCGCGTTGGCGAACACGACGTCCTTGGCGACCACCGCGATGGTCGGCAGCAGCTGCAACGACAGCCCGCCGCCGATCCGGAAGTCGCGACCGGTTGCGGCCCGCACCTGCTCCGACAACAGTTCGGCCAGTCGCGCCGGCGGAAATGCGCGCAGCAGCGCCACGTAGGCGCCTGCCAGCACGAGCACGGCGGCACCGAGCACGACGAGGGCGATGCGCCACCAGCGGTGTCGGCGCGGGGAGGATGCGGTCATGGTTGCGCTCGAGCGTCAACCATAGCCCACCTTGCGGGTGTCGATGCCGCGAGCGTTGACGGACCAAAGACCGACCGTCGTGCCGGCCTCGCAGGTCAACCCGCCGGGTCAGTCTCGGCGCGGATGCGACGCGCCAGGGTCGACACCGCCAGCGCCAGCCCCGCCAGCAGCAGCAGAGCCTCGGCGAAGCGCAGCCGAGGCGACACCAGGCGAGCCGGCAACCATAGGCCTGCGAGGTAGAACAGACCCACCACCGCGACGCCGAGCGCGTTGCCGGTGCTCTGCATCGTCGACACGATGCCGGCCGCGACACCGGCGTGTTGCGAGGGCAGCCGCGACAGCGCGAGCGAAACCAGCGGCGCCATCACCAGGCCGATGCCAGCCCCTTCGACCAGCAGCGGCAACAGCATCGCGGCCACACCGCCACCGCCGACGGCCGTGGCCATCTGCAACATGTGGCCGGCGGCGAGCACCAGAGCGCCGATCTCGACCAGCGGCCGCTTGAGCAGCCGTCCGAGGGCGGCGCTGCTCATCGACGCGATGAAGAACGCGGCACCCAGCAACGCGAACACCGCTCCCGACTGCAGCGGCGTGAGGCCGAGCGTCGACTGCAGGTGCAGGCCGAGCACGAAATAGAACGACGCCACGCCGCAATAGAACACCCCGACAGTCACCACCCCGAGCCGGAAATGGCGGGCCGACACGATCGCTGGCGGGACCATCACCGCTAGCCCGGCGCTGGCGCGGCTTCGCTGAGAGCGCACGAAGACGATCGTCAGCGCCGCCGCGATCGCCAGCAGCATCGCGTTGGCCGTCAGCGACAGCGCCTCGCGGCCGTAAGTCAGCGGCACGATCAGGCAGGTCAGCGCCGTCGCTGTCAGCACCAGCCCCCACACGTCGACGCCGAGCGCAGCGGCGGGCGGCGTTTCGCGATCGAGCAGGCGCACACCCACCGCAACGGCGGCCAGTGCGATCGGTGCGTTGATGAAGAAGCACGCACGCCAGCCGGTGTCGGCGAAGTCGGCCTCGATCAGCGCGCCACCGAGCAGCTGTCCGGCGACGCCAGCCAGACCCATCGCCATCGCATAGGCGGCGAACGCCCGCGCACGCTTGTCGCCGGGAAAGTTCAGCCCCAGCAAGGCGAGCACCTGCGGATGCAACAGCGCGCCGGTGGCGCCTTGCGCGAAGCGCGAGACCACCAGCGCGAGGCCCGTCGTGCTGAGGCCGCACGCCACCGACGCCAGGCCGAACAGCGCCAACCCGACGATGAACATGCGGCGGCGCCCGAACAGGTCGCCGAGCTTGCCGCCGGCGATCAGCCCGGCGGCGTTGGCGATGCCGTAGCCGGCGACGATCAGCTGTAACTGGCCGGGCGTGGCCGCGAGGTCGGCGGCGATCGGCGGCAGCGCGACCAGCACGATGAAGAAATCGAGCACCACCATGAACGCGCCGGTCAGGATCACCACCAGCCGTGCGCGGTCGCGCCAGCTCATCGTGGACGGCGCGATGGTCGGTGCCACCACGGATCCCACGCTGTTGTTGCTCGCCCGACTCAAGCGCATCTCCTCGCCGACGGCGATTGTGCCGCCGCGATATCAACGGTCGCGTCTATTTGTAGATGGCGTGGCGCCGGCGCCGCGCGCCAGGCCGTGATTCGATGTCAGGCGTTGGCTCCGGCCGGCGCTTCGCGCCTTCACTTCGCTGCGCGAAGTGAGCCTCGCCGCAGCGGCCTCGTGGCCGCTGTCAGACCGTGTACCAGCGCATCGAATCCTTCACCGCATCGTGGGAGTGGGCGAAGTCGACGAACTGGTCGAACGGCATCGGCTTGCCGAACGCATAGCCCTGCACCATGTCGCAGCGGATGCGCTTGAGCAGCTCGAGGTCGGCGGGGTCCTCGACGCCTTCGGCGATCACGCTCAACTGCAGCGAATGTGCTAATCGCACAAGACTCTTCACGATCTTGTGGCTGGTGTCGTTGCTGGCGATCTCTTTGACGAACGAGCGATCGACCTTCAGCGTGTGCACCGGAAAGCGCGCCAGGTACGCGAACGATGAGTAACCAGTGCCGAAGTCGTCGATCGACAGGCGCAGTCCCATCCGATGCAGCTCGGCCAGCACCTTGGCGCTGGTCTCGACGTCCTCCATCAACGCGCCCTCAGGGATTTCCACCTCCAGCAGGTTGGGGGGTACGTTGGCCGCGCGCAGCGCCTCGCGCACACGGTCGACGACGCACACGTCCGACAGCGACTGCACCGACAGATTGATGCTGACCGGCACCTGAATGCCCAGCTTGTACAGCGTGCTGATGTGGTGCAGCGCCTGCTTCAGCACCACCTGGTCGATGGTCGCCATCAAGCCGGCGTCGTGCGCCAGCGGCAGAAACTCCGCCGGCGACACCATGCCGCGCTTGGGATGCGCCCAGCGGATCAGCGCCTCGGCGCCGACCAGCGTGCCGTCGGCCAGCGAGCCCTTGGGCTGCAGCATCAGCAGCAACTGCTTCTGCTCGATCGCCGAGCGCAGCTCGCCTTCGAGCTCGGTGCGCAGCTGCGACGAGCGCTCCAGGCCCGGCTCGTACATCACCAGGCCGCCGCGCTGTGTCTTCTTGGCGTGGCGCAGCGCGAGCGCCGCGCGCTTGAGCATCTGCTCGGGGTCGCGGCACTCGAAGTCGCGCACCGCGGTGCCCGCGGTGGCGCCGAGCACGAAGCGGTGGCCGTGCAGCACCAGCGGTTGGCGTGCCACCTGCATCAGCACGTCGGCGCGGAACTGGATCATCTCGGGCTCGTGCTTCTGCAGCACGCAGAACTCGTCGCCGTTGAGGCGGTACAGCTGCTCGCCGGGCATCGTCGTCGTCTGCAGCCGCGACGCCACCTCGAGCAGCGCCATGTCGCCGCCGGCGTAGCCGAGCGCGTCGTTGATGCTGCGGAAGCGGTCCAGCCCGATCACCAGCAGCGAGAAGGCGTCGTTGCGCTCGCACAGCGCCTCGAGGTCGTTGACCAAGCCCAGCTTGTTCGGCAGCCCGGTCAGCGGATCCTTCAGCACCTGCTGCGCGAGCTGGTACTGGCGCACGACGCTCTCCGACGCGTCGTTAGCCAACATCATCATGCCTTCGCCACTAGGGAAAACACGGACCATCAGCCAGCGGTCGAGCGCGGTCGAGTAGCCGATCCGCGCCGTCGGCTTGCGCTCGCGCCGGCAGCGCTCAATCGACTCGTAAAAGATCGAGCGCTTGAAGTTGGGGAAGTACTCGAACGGCGTCTTGCCCAGGACGTCGGAGCGGACCATGCCCAGATTCGAGAGGTAGACCGAGTTGCAGTAGCGAACCACCCAATTGGCGTCGACATACACGATCGCCTCGCCCGCCTGCGCCAACAGATGGTCGAGGTCAAGTCCCTCGAGTGGGGCGATCAGTGGCTCGATGACGTCACGGCGCATGTTTGTTGCACTCCCGCGCAGGTTGCTCTGCTATTGTTCTGGTGAGGGTGGGGTGTTCAGAAGAGGGTCGTTTGGGGTCGAGGATGGATTTCGATTTTTTCGAGCTCACTCAAGCACTCGAGTGCAGCTTCAGTGAGCGGGTGGCATTGCGTCCGGTGGCCCTGTGCGATGCCTGGCCGCTGTTCGTGGCGACCCGTAACCCACAGTTCAATCGGCACCTGCTGTGGCCGCAACCCGACCGCGAGGAGCAGATGCTGAAACGGGTGCGCATGATCATGGAGGCGTCCCGACGAGGGCGGTTGACGGCGTTATCGGCCGTGACGCGCAAGACTGGAGAGTTCGTTGCGCTGTTCCGCTTCCAACCTCACGCCACGCTGCCCGACACCATCGAGATGGGTGTCTGGATGCACGACAAGTACTGGCATGGCCGCTATAGCCTCGAGTTGGGGCGCCTGTGCGTGTCGGCGGCCTTCACGCTGTCCGACCGCGTGCAGTTGCTGCTCGGCGCGTCGGCACCCGACAACCGGGGCTCCAATCGGTTGATGCAGTCGGTCGGCATGACGCCGGGGACCATGGTGCAGCGTGACACCGAGATGGGGTATCAGGCGCTGCTGTGCGAGTACACGATCACGCGCGCGCAGTGGGCGGCGCGGCACGCGACCGGCTTCTCGCTGTACGGCGACGACGGCATCGTCGCCAAGACGCCGGTCAGGGCGGTGCCTCCTCGCGTACCCGTGGCCGAAGGGCTCGCGCTGGGGCTGGGGCTGACGCTGGCGGTGCAGTAGCGACGCGGCGGACGACGGCGGCTCCATGGCTGCCAGTGTGTCCCGCCGACCGTGCGCGCGCTCACACCGGGGTGTGACATTGCACCGTGGTCGCGCGACGGTTACCAACTCCAGGCGCTGTGCGATGCAAAGTCACGCGCGCAGCCGCGAACGATGTCCGGGTTTGACCGGCCGGCGTCCGCGCAGTCTGCAACGCCGATCCGGGATGACCCCAGGTGCGTTCGGGCGGCCAAGCCGCTAGCTGCCGCCGCTCGGCGGCTACGTCGACAATGGTCGCGGTCCGCGGACTCGCTGCGATGAATGTGCAACTGAACCACACCATCGTCTGGTGCAGCGACCAGGCGCGGTCGGCCGCTTTCATCACGCGAATCCTTGGGCTGCCGCCGGCGAAGCGCTTTCTGCACTTCCTGGTGGTCGAGTTGTCGAACGAGGTGTCGATCGACTACTTCGAGACCACCGACCCGATCGCGCTGCAGCACCTCGCGTTCAAGGTGTCGGAGACCGACTTCGACATCGTGCTCGGCCGCCTGCGCGCGCAGGTGCCGCAGATCTGGGCCGATCCTGCGCGCACGCAGCCCGGCGAGATCAACCACTACGGCGGCGGCC
>DASTZF010000167.1:0-5423 GCA_035764445.1 Burkholderiaceae bacterium | reverse complement strand
GCCGGATATGCGCCGCCTGCTCACCATCTGCATGGAGCTCGGCATCAACGCGTTCGTCGAGAAGATGCCCGCCGGCTACCACACGCACCTCGGCGAGAAAGGCGTCGCCCTCTCGGGCGGACAGCGCCAGCGCATCGCGATCGCGCGTGCACTGGCGGTACAGCCCAGGCTGATCGTGTGTGACGAACCGACCTCGGCGCTCGACGTGTCTGTGCAGGCGCAGATCCTCAACTTGCTGCGCGAGCTGCAGGCCGACCTCGGCGTGGCCTTTTTGTTCATCACCCACAACCTCGGCGTCGTCGAATATCTGGCCGATGAGGTTGCGGTGATGCACGCCGGCTGTGTGGTCGAGCGCGGGCCGACCGGTCGCGTGCTGCACGATCCGCAGGTCGCCTACACGCGCCAGTTGCTGGCCGCCGTGCCACGGCTGCGCTGCTGAAGGGCAGCCTCAACCGGCATCTGTCCAGCCGTCGGGTGCGGCGGCTGTTGTCGCGTACCAACGTCGAAGAATTACTCGCGTCCTAGGGCTTACCCGAGGGTCGCGCAGGTTCCGCAACGCGACAGGCCGCTGAAACAGGGCGCTCCTCCCAGGTGAACTGGGCGTCGATGCGGCACGCAGGCCACGCCCTCAAGCGGACACCGGCCGTCGCCGCACCGGCACGGGGACTTCCCCGCTGTCCGGTGCACGGGGCAGACACTGACAATTCCATTTCATGTCCGCTTCGTTGCTGTTCCGTGACCTACAGGACGCGGAGGCTGCAACGAGGGGGCAGACACCTACGGAACAACCGTCTCTCAGATGAGGAGTCTCACATGTTCAGAAGAACGAGGGTTGGCCTAGCGGCGGCCCTGGCCGTCGGAGGCCTGGGCGCAGCCACTACAGGTTGGGCCCAAGAGGGTCAACGGGTCGAGGTCACGGGCTCGCGCATTTCGACACCCAATGCAGAGTCGCCGTCGCCGTTGCAGGTGATCACCGGGCAGGACATTGCCAATTCAGGCGTGATCAACATCCAGGACCTGTTGCAAAAGAGCCCGACGACAAGCCAGTCGACCTTCGGGCGGACGAACTCGAACTTCGACACCTCGAACTCGGGCGTCTCGACGATCGACCTGCGCAATCTGGGTACATCGCGCACGCTGGTGCTGGTCAACGGCAAGCGGTTCGTGGCCGGCATCCCGGGCAGTTCTGCAGTCGATCTGAACGCGATCCCGACCGACTTCATCGAGCGCATCGAACTGCTGACCGGTGGCGCGTCGTCGACCTACGGCTCCGATGCGGTGGCCGGCGTGGTCAACATCATTCTGAAGAAAGACTTCCAGGGCCTGAACGTCGACGTCAATGGCGGCATATCCCAGGAGGGCGACGACAAGAGGGCCAAGGTATCGCTGACCTGGGGTTCCAACATCGATGGTGGCAAGGGCAACGTCATGGTGCACCTGGGCTACAGCAAGCAGGGCGGTGTGTATGCGTTCAACCATGGCAATCCGACCGACAACATCAGCACGGCAGCGCTCACGGGCTCGGTGCAGGATTTGCTGAGCATCACCACTCCCTTCTTCTCCAGCTTCGCACCGCAAGGGCGGTTCTTCCTGAATCCGGGTGGAAGCCCCAATCCGTCGAGGACCTTCGACGCAAACGGCAACCTCATCCCCTTTTCGACCAACGGGCCGAACGGCGACGGTGTCGGCGCCACCGGCTTCAACCGGCAGGACTTTCGGTTGCTCGCCATCCCGACCCAGCGCTACCTGATGGGCGCCAAGGGCGATTACGAGTTCGTCCCGAACCATCGGGCGTTCGTGGAAGCGACCTACGCGTCGACCAGCACGCAGTCGGCCCTGGAACCGTTCCCGTTTGCGGCTACGGGGATCAACAGCCCCTACCCGGGCACAAACCGTGTGCCGGCCGATTTTCTGGTCAACGGGGTGCTGACCAAGAACCCGATCGTTCCCAACAGCATCTACAGCCTGTTGACACCCGATCCGGTCGATGGGGTGCGCTACTACGACTTCACCCGGCGCCTGAATGAGGTGGGCCAACGCGGCAATGAAGCCGAGCTCGACACCTTCCGTGGCGTGACAGGCGTCAGGGGCAACATCGTCAAGTCGTGGGACTACGAGCTGTTCATCAACTATGGGCAGACCAAGCGCGCCCAGTTCTCCAGCGGACAGGTCAACTTGTTGAACGTCCGCAATGCGCTCGAGGCGATCCCCGACGGCAGTGGTGGCGCCATGTGTCGTGACGCCGACGCTCGTGCGCAGGGTTGCGTCCCCCTCAACGTCTTCGGATTCAATTCGATCTCGCCGGCCGCACTGAACTACATCATCGCCCCGACGCTGTTGCAGGCGAAGATCACGCAGACGAGTTATGGTGCCATTGTGACCGGTGAGCCGTTCACCATGCCCGCCGGGCCGGTGGGATTCGCTGGTGGTTTCGAATATCGCAAGGAGACTTCCAGCAGCCAGTTCGATGCGCTGGCTCAAGCCGGCCTCAACGCGAGCAACGCGATTCCGGCGACGATCGGGGACTTCAGTGTCAACGAACTCTATGCCGAAGTCCGCGTTCCGCTGCTGAAAGACGCATCGTGGGCCAAGGCACTGAGCGTCACCGGCGCCGTGCGCGGTGGCGACTACTCGACCGTGGGCCGCACGACGAGCTGGAATGCGGGTGCCGAGTGGGCCCTGAACTCGCAGTTCAAGATGCGTGCGACTCGGGCGTTGTCGACACGCGCGCCGAACATCACGGAACTGTTCTCGCCTCCGGTACAGAACTTCCCGGCCGTCAGTGACCCCTGTGTCGGTGTGACAGCCACGTCAGTGGGCGCCAGGGACAGCGCATGCCGCGCTGACCCCGGAGTGGCGGCGAACATCGCACAGAACGGATCGTTCACGCTGAACCAGGCAGATCTTCAAGGCACCAGCGGCTTCGACCGCGGCAACCCCAACCTCAACGAGGAGAAGGGCTGGTCGACGACGGTCGGGCTGATCGTGACTCCGGCCATGCTGGAGCGGTTTGCCTTCACGGCGGACTACTGGAGCATCAAGGTCAGCGACGCCATCGTGCCGACCGACCGGCAGTTCCTGCTGAACCAGTGCTACGGCGGCGACCCGAGCTTCTGCTCGTTCGTGCAGCGCAACGCGACTGCGATCGGCGCCAACAGCGCCGGTTTCCTGCAACGCGTGGACACCGCCGTCACCAACAGCGGCGGCATCTTCACGTCGGGCGTGGACCTCACGGCGGCCTACTCCGACGTGGTCGGCCCAGGTCGGCTGAGCGGGCGCCTGGCGTGGACGCACCTGACTACCGGCTACACGATTCCGCAGCCAGGCGCAGACCGCAACGATTTCGCTGGCGAGATCGGCGCCGCCAGAGAACGGGCCAGTCTGGCCCTGGGCTACACCTCGGGGCCGTGGGGAATCAACGGCATGTTCACCTACATCGGCAAGTCCTATGTGGACGATCAGATCCTGAAGACTCTGTGCACCGACGATCCCAGCGTCTGCGCCGTTCCCGGAGCGCCGAAGAGCGTGAGTTTCCCGGCCAAGACGTACGTCGATGCCCAGGGCACGTACACGCTTGGCAAGACGCAGTTCTACTTCGGGATCGACAACCTGTTCAACACCAAGCCGCCGCGCATCGACACCAACAACGTATTCGGCATCGGCAGCTTCAACGGAGCATTCCAGACCGGTACGGGTACCGTGGGTGATGTCTACGACGCGATCGGGCGCCGCTACTACGTCGGCTTGCGCATGAGCCTGTAAGCCGCCCTGTCGCAGGAAGCGATCCAGGCCAGCGAGCGATCCGCTCGCTGGCCTTTTTCATTTGAACGTGGAGGGTGTACTCTTCCCGCGTGGAAGCGATGGGTCGGGTTCTCGCTGCGATTGCCGCGATGGCAATGCTCGGGTGTGCCCACGTGCCCGAGCAGTCGCCCGAGTCGGCAGGTATTTTCAATGACGAGGTATTTCAGCAGTTCAGGGTGCAGGTGAACCCTAAAGCTGTGTTCGCCTTGACCCCTGCCATGCAGCGGTATGTCGAAACGACGCTCGCGCCGGCTGTGCGCGCCAAGGGGAGAGAGGGCCTGATCGATGCGCTGTATTCGTCGCAGCTGCTGGGCCTCTCATACGATTCGCGGATGACACGCAACGCCGGCGAGGCGTTCGAAGCCAGGGCTGGGAACTGCCTTTCATTGGTGATCATGACGTCCGCTTTCGCTCAAGCGTTGGGCATCGAGGTTCGATACCAACGCCTGCGTGCGGAGGACATTTGGTTCCGGGACGGTGACCTGACCCAGCTGATCGGCCACGTCAACCTCTCGCTTGGACAGGGTGCAAGCCCGGCGATGCGCGCGAGCAATGCGCCAGGCTGGTTGACGGTCGACTTCTTGCCTTTGGACGACGCCCAACGGACGCGCGTGCGAACCATTGAAGAGCGGCGCGTCGTGGCGATGTACTTCAACAACAGGGCAGCCGAGACCTTGGTCGAGGGGCGTATCGAACAGGCTTATTGGTGGGCCAAGGCCAGCATCGAGCAGGATCGATCGTTTGCAAGCGGGTACATCACCCTTGCCGTGATCTATTTTCGTCGTGGGCAAGACCTGATGGCGGAGCGCACGCTGCAGCAAGCTCTCCAACTAGACCCCGACAATCCACAGGCACTCTACAATTTTGCTGCGGTGTTGCGCAGGTCAGGTCGCTTAGCGGAGGCGCAGACAGTTGAAGATCGATTGAGCGTGGTTCAACCGCGAACGCCCATGGGCTTGTACAAAGTGGGACTGCTGGCGTATCAGCATGGCGATTACGAGAGTGCGCGCTCGTCATTCGCCATGGCGCTTCGATCAGCCCCCGAGGAACAGGACTTTCATTTCATGCTGGGTATGGCTTATTGGCGCCTCGGACAAAGAGGCAATGCCCTCGAAGAGCTGGAACAGGCACGGCGGCTCGCGCGAGATGAGCGCCAGGCGCGCGCCTTTTCGGCCAAGCTGAGCCAGCTGATGGGAGCCTCTTCTTTGGCCGCTCCGACGACACCGTGACCGATTCGGTCTCACCGAAGGTTCCGCAAACGGCGGCCCGTCTCGCCCTCGCGCTGTTCGTCGCCGTGCTGGGAGTGGATCGTGCCGCAGCGGACACCTCGGCCATGCTGCGCTGCCGGCAATTGGCAGATCCAGTTGCTCGACTGGCCTGCTACGACGCGGTCGTATTGCCCGGTCCTGGGCCGACCGAGGGTCGTGATAGCGCCGCGCCCCTCGCAGCGCCCGCGCCAGTGGCGAGCTCTCCGAGGGCGCGTGACGAATTCGGGCTTGAAAGCCGCAAGTCGCCGACGCCAGAGGTGCCCTTCGTCGAATCCTCCATTGCAGGACGTTTTGACGGGTGGGTCCCTGGCCAACGGATTCGCATGGCCAATGGCCAGGTGTGGGAAATCACCG
>DASTZF010000166.1:0-3833 GCA_035764445.1 Burkholderiaceae bacterium | reverse complement strand
CCGACCTGGGCCGCGCGACAGAAGCCGATGCTGGTGGTGCTGGTGGTCGGCGAGACCGTGCGCGCCGCCAACTGGGGGCTCAGCGGCTATGCGAGGCAGACCACGCCGGGCTTGGCGGCGCTGCCGGTGATCAACTTCGCCGACGTCAGCAGCTGCGGCACCAACACCGAGGTGTCGTTGCCGTGCATGTTCGCACCGGTGGGCCGCCGCGACTACGACGAGAGCCGAATCCGCGGCAGCGAGGGGCTGCTGCACGTGCTGGCGCGCGCCGGCGTGGCGGTGCAGTGGCGCGACAACCAGTCTGGCTGCAAGGGGGTGTGCGACGGCTTGCCGAACGACATCGTGGCGAGCCTCAACCCGCCGGGGCTGTGCCGCGACGGCCGTTGCCTCGACGAAGGCCTGCTGGTCGGCCTCGACCAGCGTCTGCGCGAAGCCAAGGGCACGCAGCTGCTGGTGCTGCACCAGCTGGGCAATCACGGCCCGTCGTACTTTCGCCGTTACCCGCGCGCGTTCGCACGCTTCACGCCGGCCTGCGAGAGCGACGATCTGCAGCACTGCACGCGCGAGGAGATCGTCAACGCCTACGACAATTCGCTGCTGTACACCGACCATGTGCTGTCGCAACTGATCGAGCACCTCGACGCCCGCGCCGGCAGTGTCGACTCCGCCCTGCTGTACGTGTCGGACCACGGCGAGTCGCTGGGCGAGAACCGCCTGTTCCTGCACGGCATCCCGTATGCGATCGCGCCCGACATGCAGACCAAGGTGCCGATGGTGATGTGGGCCTCCAGAGGCTTCGCCAGCGCCGTCGGGCTCAATCTCGATTGCCTGCGCGAGCGTGCGCGCTCGAGCGCCAGCCACGATCACCTGTTCCATTCGCTGCTCGGCCTGCTCGACGTGCGCACCGCGCTGTACGAGCCGCAGTGGGATTTCAGCGCCGGCTGCCGCCGCGGCCCGGTGGCACCGCAATGAGCGAGTCACGCTCTCACAGCGCTGCCCGCGTGGGCCAGGCGCTGCCCGGCTGGCGGGCCGGGGCGCTGGCGCCGTGGCGTCTGAGTTCGCAGCAGATCGATCTCGTGGTGGCGCTGCTCGGTCTGCTGGCCCTGCTGGCATGGGAGGCCGCCGGCCAGGACCTCGCGGTATCACGACACTTCGGCACGCACGACGGCTTCGCGTGGCGCAACGCCTGGTTCACGCGTGCGCTGGTGCACGACGGCGGGCGAGCGCTCGGCTGGTGCGTGATGGCATTCATGGTCGGCCGGGCGCTGTGGCACACCGACGATGCGGCCGCGCGCCGCCGGCGCTGGTATTGGATCGGTGCGACGCTGCTGTGCCTGCTGCTGGTGCCGACCATCAAGCAGCTGACGGCCAGCAGCTGCCCGTGGGATCTGGCCGAGTTCGGCGGCGTGGCCGTGTACGTGCCGCACTGGCGACTCTTCGTGCGCGACGGCGGCCCGGGCCATTGCTTCCCGTCGGGGCATGCAGTGGCGGCGTTCGCATTCCTGACTCTGTACTTCGACTGGCGCGACCTCAGGCCGCGTCTGGCGCGCACTTGCCTGGCCCTGGTGTGCGGAGTCGGCGCGCTGTACGGCTGGGCCCAACTCGCACGCGGCGCTCACTTCGTGAGCCACACGCTGTGGTCGGCGTGGCTGTGCTGGGTGGTGTGTGCGCTGGCCGCCTATTGGCAGGTGCAGCGCGAGACCCGCACGTCGCCTAGCGCGTGACGCCGGGCGGGGCCACCGCCGCGGCATCCCATTGCGGGCCGTCGAACCAGGCGTCGCCCTGCAGCGCGGCGCGCACCATCGACAGCGCATCGACGCCCCAGAACAGCCGCCCGTCCAGATCGAAGGTCGGCACACCGAACACGCCGCGCGCCACCGCGTCGTTGGTGTGCGCCCGCAATTCGTTCTTGACCTCGTCGCTCGCCGGGTCGCGGCGCGGCGCCAGCGCCGCGGCCAGCGCACGCAGACGCGCAGGCTCGGTGGCGTCGGCGCCGCCGCGCCACACGTGGCGCATCAGCGTCTCGACGACGTGCCGGTTCGGCGTGCCACCGGCGTCGCAGCAGGCGAGCGCGAGCCGCAGCAGCGGCAACGGATTGAACGGATGCGTGGCCGGCGTGTCGATCGGAATCTGCAGGGTGTGCGACAGCCACGCGATGTGGCGGAACGTCCAGGCACGCTTGGGCACGATCTCGGCGGGGCCCTTCTGACCCCAATGACCGAGCAGGCCGGCAAACAGCACTGGACGGTACTGCACCTCGTGGCTGCAGCCCTCGAGCGCCTGAGGCAGGTGCTCGAAGGCGAGGTAGGTGAACGGCGAGATGACGTCGAACCAGAACACGATGCGCTTCATGGCGCCTCCCGACAGTTCATCGGCTCGCCTCCGCACGCGCCGCCGCAGCCCACAGCAGACGCCGCTGGTCGAGTGCGCGCCACACGGCGCGCTTGTCGTCGTCGGCCATCGATCCCCAGGCGGCGATCTCGTCGATCGTGCGCAGGCAGCCCTCGCACCAGCCGGTCGCGGCGTCCATGCGACAGACATTGATGCACGGCGACGGCACCGCGGTCGCGGTGGAGGCGCTCATCGCTGCAAGCTCACGCGCTAACCACGACGTCGGCCACCGGCGCGCCGGTGTAGCGTTCGAGCTCAGCCGGTGTCAGCTTGAAGACGCCGTTTGGGTGACCGGCTGCGGCCCAGATCTCGCTGAAGCGGAACAGCTCGCGGTCGATCAACGTGACCGGCGGCGTCGCATGCGCCAGCGGCGCGACGCCGCCGATCGCGAAGCCGGTACTCGACTTGACGAAGCTGGCGTCGGCGCGCCCGAGCGCACCGGTGACCGCGCCGACCTTTGCTTCATCGACGCGGCGGTCGCCGGAGGTGACCACCAGCACCGCGCGGTCGTCGCTGCGGCGACGGAAGATGACGCTCTTGGCGATCTGCCCCACCGTGACACCCAGCGCGTCGGCCGCATCCTGCGACGTGCGCGCCGCAATCTCCAGCCACACCGGCGCGTGCGCGTGTCCCAGTGCGGCCAGCGCCTGCGCGACGCGTTTGAAGCCGTCGGGACGCTCGGCTTCCGCCACTACGGCGCTCACACGAAAACCTTGCCGCGCTTGGCCAGCAGCGCGCGGCCGACGCGCGACACCGGTGGCCGTCCGAGCTGCTCGGAGATGAACGCGCCGGCATCGACCAACGCGTCGAGGTCGACGCCGGTGTCGATGCCCAGGCCGTCGAGCATGAACACCACGTCTTCGGTGGCCACGTTGCCGGTGGCGCCCCTTGCGTACGGGCAACCGCCCAGACCGGCGACGCTGGCATCGAAGGTGTGCACGCCGATCTCCAGGCAGGCGTAGATGTTCGACAGCGCCTGGCCGTAGGTGTCGTGGAAATGGCCGCTGACCTCGGCCAGCGGGTAGTGCTCGAGCGCGCGCTCCAGCGCGGCCTGCACCTTGCGCGGCGTGCCGACGCCGATCGTGTCGGCGATGCCGACATGCTGCACGCCGATGCCCTTCATCAGGCGCACCACGTGCTCGACCTCGTCGGCCGACACCTCGCCCTGGTACGGGCAGCCGAGCGCACACGACACCGCGCCGCGTACCTTGACGCCGGCCTCGCGCGCGGCGGCGACCACCGGCGCGAAGCGCTCGATGCTCTCGGCGATCGAGCAGTTGATGTTGCGCTGGCTGAAGGCCTCGGTGGCGGCGCCGAAGACGACGATCTCGTCGGGCTGCGCGGACAGCGCGGCTTCGAGACCCTTCATGTTGGGGGTCAGCACCGAGTAGCGCACGTCGGGCTGGCGCGCGATGCCGGTCATCACCTGCGCGTTGTCGGCC
>DASTZF010000165.1:0-9026 GCA_035764445.1 Burkholderiaceae bacterium | reverse complement strand
CGCGCGCTGGCTGCTCGCGCTGGCCTGGCGCATGCGCGGCGACCTGCTGGCCGCGCGCGGCCGCGTGCACAAGCTCACCTTGTTCACGCACAACTTCATGGACGCCTGCGGGCTCGACGCCGAGCGCGTGCGTGCCTGCGTGTTCATGGCCATCACGCAGGACGGCCCGCTGAGCATGTGCGCCTTCAACGCGCAGCGCGACCGCTTTCTGCTGCGCCCGCTGGCAACCGCTCAAGGTCCGTGGCAGCCGCTGCGAGTGCCGGCGGGCGAAGGCGCCGTGCCGATCAAGTGGCTTAAGGGCCGCCCGCGCGAACAGGCGCTGCGCGCGCGTGGCGGCGAGGGGGCGCCGAGGCGCCATCCGCACCCATGACTTTGCTGCGCCGCGCGGCGCTCGGGCTCGCGGTGTGCGCGCTCGCCGGCTGCAGCACGCTGGTGGCACCGCCCGTCGGGCCCGCGCCGTCGGCGACCGGCGCGCAGGCGGCCTGGGCGCGTGTGCTGCAGCGTTTCGTCGACACGCGCGGCGAGGTCGACTTCGCCGCGTTGGCCGCCGACCGCAGCGATCTCGACGTCTACCTGCGCTACATCGCCGACACGCCGCTGTCGAACCTGCCCGAAGGCCCGCCGCGCCTGGCGCACATGATCAACGCCTACAACGCGCTGTCGATGTTCAACGTGATCGACAGCGGCATACCCGCCACCCATGCCGGCTTCAACAAGGTCGGCTTCTTCGTGCTGCGCAAGCTGCAGGTTGGCGGGCAGCCCATGTCGCTGCGCAGCTTTGAGAATGACCTGATCCGACCCCACGCGCGCGGCCGCGGCGACCCGCGCATCCACTTCGCGCTCAACTGCTCGGCGCTGTCGTGTCCGGTGCTGCCGCGCGAGCCATTCACGGCGGCGGCGCTGGAGGAGCAGCTCGAGCGCGAGACGCGCGCCTTCTTCGCGCGGGCGCAGAACTTTCGCGTCGACGACGCGGCGGTCACCGTCTGGCTGAGCGAGCTGCTGGACTTCTACCCGGAGGACTTCGTGCCGGTGCCGGCCGCGAGCCTGCTGGCGTACGCCAACCGCTACGCGCCGCGGCCTGCGCCGCTGCACTACGCGGTGCGCTTCACGCCTTACGATTGGACGGTGGCCAACAGCCGGCGGGCGCGCTGAGCGGGCCCCTCAGCCGTGCTCGACCGGCAGGTAGCGCACCGCAAGCACGCCTTCGATGCGCGCGATGTCGGCCAGCACCGAGTCGGCCACCGGGCTGTCGACGTCGACCAGCGTGTAGGCCATCTCGCCGCGCGACTTGTTGACCATGTTGTGGATATTCAGCCCGGCGTGTGCCATCGCGGTCGAGATCTGGCCCACCATGTTCGGCACGTTGGCGTTGGCGATCGCCAACCGGTAGGCCGACTCGCGCGCCATCGACACGTTGGGAAAGTTGACCGCGTTCGTCACGTTGCCGTGCTCGAGGTAGTCGCGCAGCTGGTCGGCCACCATCACCGCACAGTTGTCCTCGGCTTCGCGCGTGCTGGCGCCCAGGTGCGGCAGCGCGATGACGGCGCCATGGCCCAGCAGCGCCGGGGTCGGAAAGTCGGTCACGTAGGCGGCCAGCCGTTTGGCGTCGAGCGCGGCTTGTACCGCGCCCTCGGCGACCACGCCGTCGCGCGAGAAGTTCAGCAGCACCGCGTCGTGGCGAAACTGCGCGACGTTCTTCTCGTTGATCAGGTTGCGCGTGGCTTCCACCAGCGGCACGTGCAGCGTCACGAAGTGCGCGGCCTTCAGCACTTCGCTGACGCTGCCGGCGCGCTTGACCTGCGACGGCAGGCTCCACGCGGCGTCGACCGTGATGTCGGGGTCGTGGCCGAACACCTGCATGCCGAGCTTGACGCCGGCGTCGGCCACCAGGCAGCCGATCTTGCCCAGCCCGATCACCCCCAGCGTGCGGCCGGCCAGCTCGGTGCCGGCGAACGCCTTCTTGCCATCTTCGACGCGCGTGTCGAGGTCGTCGCCACCCGCCTCGAGCGTGTCGACGAAGCGCAGCGCCGGCGCCACGTGCCGCGCCGCCATCAGCATGCCGGCCAGCACCAGCTCCTTCACCGCGTTGGCGTTGGCGCCCGGTGCGTTGAACACCGGCACGCCGCGCGCGCTCATGGCGTCCACGGGGATGTTGTTGGTGCCGGCGCCGGCGCGCGCGATCGCGCGCACGCTGGCCGGAATGTCGGTCTTGTGCAGGTCGGCCGAGCGCAGAAGGATCGCCACCGGGTCGGCGACGTCCTTGCCGACGCGGTAGCGGTCGGCGGGCAGCCGCGACAGGCCGAGCTGCGAGATCTGGTTCAACACGAGGATGTTCATGTCACTTCAATCCGAGCCATTGCGGCCGCTTGGCTTCGGCTCACATCGCTGCGCGATACGAGCCTGCGCAGCAACGCGCAACGCGCGTTGTCGCGAGGCGCGCGCCCGTGCGCAGCGACGGGCTCACGTCCACGCTCACCCATGCGACGCCTCGAACTCCTTCATGTACGCCACCAGCGCATGGACGCCCTCGATCGGCATCGCGTTGTAGATCGACGCGCGCATGCCGCCGACCGAACGGTGACCCTTCAGCTGCACCAGGCCGCGCTGCTGCGCGCCTTTGAGGAACGGCTCGTCGAGCTTGTCATCGGGCAGGCGGAACACGACGTTCATCAGCGAGCGGTCCTCGCGCGCTACCTTGCTGCTGTAGAAGCCGGTGCTGTCGAGGTAGTCGTACAGCACGGCGGCCTTCTTCCGGTTGTGCGCTGCCATCGCCGCGACGCCGCCTTGCACATCGATCCACGTCAGCACCAGCCCGGCGATGTAGATCGCATAGGTGGGCGGTGTGTTGTACATCGAGTCGTTGTCGGCGACCAGCTTGTAGTCGAACGCGGTCGGGCAGATCGCCGACGCGTGGCCGATCAGGTCGTCGCGCACGATCACGATCGTCACGCCGGAAGGGCCGACGTTCTTCTGTGCGCCGCCGTAGATGACGCCGAACTTCGACACGTCGACCGGCCGCGACAGGATGTCGCTGCTCATGTCGGCCACCAGCGGCACGCTGCCGACCTCGGGCGTCCAGTGGTACTGCACGCCACCGATCGTCTCGTTCGAGCAGATGTGCGCGTAGGCGGCGTCGGGGTCGAGCTGCCAGCTCGCGCGCGCCGGGACGCGCGTGTAGCCGCTGTCCTTGCCCGACGCGGCGACATTGACGTTGCAGTACTTCTGCGCCTCCTTGATCGACTTCTTCGACCACTCGCCGGTGTCGACGTAGTCGGCCTTCGACTTCCCGCGCAGCAGGTTCAGCGGCACGATCGCGTTCTCGCCGATCGCGCCACCCTGCATGAACAGCACCTTGTAGTTGGCAGGCACTGCGAGCAGCTTGCGCAGCAGGTTTTCGGCCTCGGCGTGGATCGAGATGAATTCCTTGCCGCGGTGGCTCATCTCCATCACCGACATGCCCGAGCCGTGCCAGTCGAGCATCTCCTCGGCGGCCTGGCGAAGCACCGGCTCGGGCAGGGCCGCCGGCCCCGGGCTGAAGTTGAACACGCGCGTCATCGTCGAACTCTCCAGCGGCCGCCGATGGCCGCACTACCAAAGGGCGCAAGAATACCGAAACCTTCAGCGAGGGCCGCGCCCGCATGTTTCAGCTGCCACCGAGACCCGAGTACTTCAGCGCCGCGCACCAGGAGTTCCGCGCGACGGTGCGCCGCTTCGTCGACGCCGAGATTGCGCCGCACGTCAACGCGTGGGACGAAGCGGGTACCTTCCCGCGCGAACTGTATCGCCGCGCCGCCGCGGTGGGCATCACCGGTGTCGGCTACCCCGAGGCGCTGGGCGGCACGCCGGCCGACATCTTCTACGGCATCGCAGCGGCCGAGGAGATCGCGCGCGCCGGTTGCGGCGGCGTGCAGGCGAGCCTCGGCTCGCACGGCATCGCGTTGCCGCCGATCGTCGCCCACGGCAGCGAGGCGCTGCAGCGGCGCGTCGTGCCGCCGGTGCTCTCGGGCGACAAGATCGCCGCGTTGTGCATCACCGAGCCGGGCGGCGGGTCGGACGTCGCGGCCCTGAAGACCACCGCGGTGCGCGACGGCGACCACTACGTCGTCGACGGCGAGAAGACCTTCATCACGTCGGGCGTGCGCGCCGACTTCCTGACCGTCGCGGTGCGCACCGACCCGACGAACAAAGGCCCGGCCGGCGTCTCGCTGCTGGTGATCGACGGCGACACGCCGGGGCTGACGCGCCACGAGCTGAAGAAGATGGGTTGGTGGTGCAGCGACACCGCGCACCTGCGCTTCGAGCGCTGCCGCGTGCCGGTGACCCATCGCGTCGGCGCCGAAGGCGAGGGCTTCAAGGCGATCATGCACAACTTCAACAGCGAGCGCCTGATGATGGCCGCGATGTCGTGCAGCTACGCGCAGGCGTGCACCGAGGAGGCGCTGGCGTGGGCGCGCGATCGCAAGACGTTCGGCGAGCCGCTGGCGCAGCGGCAGGTGATCCGCCACAAGCTGGTCGACATGGCCGCGCGCATCGAGGCGGCGCGCGCGGTGGTGTACGACCTCGCGCACCGGGTCGAGCACGGGCTCGGCGCGCGCGGCGACCTGGTCGCTCGCACCTGCATGGCCAAGGTGCTGGCGACGCAGGCGATGCAGTTCTGCGCCGATCAGGCGGTGCAGATCCTCGGTGGCATGGGCTTCATGCGCGGCACCAAGAGCGAGCGGCTGTACCGCGAGGCCAAGGTGATGATGATCGGCGGCGGCTCCGAGGAGATCATGAAGGATCTCGCGGCGCGACAGCTCGGCATCTGATCGCCGCGCGCGGCGCACCGTATACTCGGGCCCCACGGAGATGGCATGCCTCCGCTAACCGCCGGCAACGGCTGATGATGCCTACCAGTGTCCTGATCGGGGCCCGGTAGGCATTTTTTGTTGCACGCGCAGCAGGCCGTCCGGAAGCTCCGGTCGAACGACCAAGGAGCCCCATGAGCGGTCTGTCTTTCTTGGCGGTGTTCGGCGGCGCCGGTTTCGGCGCGTTGCTTCGCTGGTGGTTGGGCGGCTGGCTCAACCCGCTGTTCCCGACGATCCCGCTCGGCACGGTGGCGGCCAACCTGATCGGTGGCCTGCTGATCGGCGCGGCCAGCGCGTTCTTCAGCCACCACGGCGCGCTGGCACCGGAGTGGCGGCTGCTGATCATCACCGGCTTTCTCGGGGGTCTGACGACCTTCTCGACCTTCTCGGCCGAGGTCGTCGCGCTGCTGGCGCGCCAAGAGTACGGGTGGGCGATCGGCGCAGCGGGCCTGCACCTGTTCGGTTCGCTGGCGTTGACCGCGATCGGCATCGTCGCGATGAGCGCGCTGTGGCTGCGCGCCTGAGGCGAGCGATGAACGGCGCCTGCCCCTTCTGGGCCACCGGCGATGAGCTGCTCGCCAACGAGCTGGCTGTCGTGCGCTTCGATGCCAACCCGTTGACTCCAGCGCGGCGGCGTGCGCGGCGTGATCCCCGACAAGCAGTCTTATTGACGCCCTCAAGGAGGCCCCGATGAACGGCTCGTTCCTTCGCTTCTACGTGCACGAGAACCAGCGGCTGCACCACATGCTGCTATGGGAATGGCTGCTGAAGGAAGCGAACCGCCTCGGCATCCGCGGTGGGTCCGCCTTTCGCGCGATGGCCGGCTTCGGCGGTCACCACGTGCTGCATGAGGACCACTTCTTCGAGCTGGCGGGGACGCTGACCGTCGAGGTCGAGTTCATCGTCGACGACGACGAGGCCGACCGGCTGCTCGCGCTGCTGCGCGAGCAGAAGGTGCGCGTGTTCTACGCCCGCATTCCGGCAACCTTCGGCATCCTCAATCCGAGGTCGGGCGATCCCGGCGACCCGACGGTCGCGTCGCAGGAGCACAAGTCATGACCGAGATCTGGGCCCAGGCAGCGCTGTGGCTTGGCCTGGCGCTGATCGCTACGCTGCTGTCAATCGGTCTGAGGATCGCCACCGCGTTGTCGGAGATCGTGGTCGGCACGATCGCGCAACTCGTGATCGGCGCCGTGCTCGGCGGCGCGCTGTTGGCTGGCGACCCATCGTGGCTGAAGTTCCTGGCCGGTGCCGGCGCGATCGTGCTGACTTTCCTGGCCGGCGCCGAGCTCGACCCGGTGGTGTTCAGGCGCCAGTGGAAGGAGGCTGGCGCGGTGGGTCTGGTCAGCTTCGCGGCGCCGTTCTTGGGTTGCGCGGCGATCGCGCGTTGGGGCCTGGGCTGGTCGATCGACGCCAGCTGGCTGGCCGGCATCGCGATGTCGACCACCTCGGTGGCGGTGGTGTACGCGGTGATGCTCGAATTCGGACTGAACCGTAGCGACTACGGCAAGACGGTGCTGGCCGCGTGCTTCATCACCGACCTCGCGACGGTGCTCGCGCTCGGTTTCCTGTTCGCGCCGTTCAGCATCAAGACGCTGATCTTCGTCGGGGTGGGCATCGTGACCTTCGTCGTGCTGCCGTGGCTGACGCCGCGGTTCTTTCGCCGCTTCGGCGGGCGGCCGTCGGAACTAGAAGCGAAGTTCCTGATGCTGTGCCTGTTCGGCATGGGCGCGCTGGCGAGTTGGGCCGACAGCGAAGCCGTGCTGCCGGCGTACCTGATCGGCATGGTGCTGGCCGGCACGGTCGGTAAGGACCATGCGCTGATCCGTCGGCTGCGCACGCTGACGTTCGGGCTGTTGACGCCGTTCTACTTCATCCGCGCCGGCTCGCTGGTGTCGATCCCGGCACTGCTGGCCGCGCCTGCGGGGATGCTGGCGATGCTGCTCGGAAAGATGGTCACCAAGGTGGTGGGTGTCTATCCGGTGACGCGGGCCTACAAAGCGCCGCGCGGCGAGGCCGCGTACACAACGCTGCTGATGTCCACCGGGCTCACGTTTGGCACCATCTCGGCGCTGTTCGGCCTCTCGCACGACGTGATCGACCAAGCGCAGTACTCGGCGCTGGTCGCTGCCGTGATCGGCAGCGCCGTGGTGCCGACCCTGATCGCCAACGCGTTCTTCTTGCCTCGCCACCTGATTCACGAGGACAAGGAACCCGATGAGGCCGCGGCAGCGGGCCATGGCGGCGAGGTGGCCACGAGGAGAGCACCATGATGCACAGAATCCTGCTGGGCTACGACGGTTCGGCCTCAGCCGAGCGCGCCTACGCGCTCGCGGTCGACTTGGCGCAGCGCTACGGCGCCGAACTGCACGTGCTCGCCGTCGCGCGGCCGCCGGACTTCGGCGACGAGGTCGAGACCGAGGCCGCGATCGAGCATTCGCGTCGCCATTACGGACAGGTGCTCGCCGCGCTACACCCGCGGCTGGCCCACGACGCCAAGGGTGCTCACGCCACTCTGGCGGTCGGGCATCCGGCAGAACAGTTGCTGCGCTACGCCGAGCTGCATGGCATCGACCACATCGTCGTCGGACACCGCGGCCGCACCGCGTTCGAACGCTGGCTGATCGGCTCCGTGGCGCGGCAGGTCATCGCGCACGCCCATTGCGCGGTCACGGTGGTGCGATAGGCCGCTGTCGGTGGGGAGGCTTCGGTGATCGAAATTCGCATCCCTGGTGCCGAGCCGTTGACGCTCGAGCACCTCATCTTGGACTTCAACGGGACCCTGGCGCTCGACGGTCACTTGCTGCCCGGTGTCGCTCAACGTCTGCGCGAACTGGCGAACGTGGTCAGCATTCACGTCGTCACAGCCGACACCTTCGGAATCGCCCGTCAAGCGCTCGCAGACCTGCCGGTGCGTTCGGTCATCCTGCCTCAAACGGCACAGGCGGTCGCCAAGCAACGCTATGCACAGGCGCTCGGTGCCCGGCGCTGTGCGGCGATCGGAAACGGACGCAACGACGAATTGTTGCTCGCCAGCGTGGGGCTGAGCATCGTGGTCGTCCAGGGCGAGGGGGCGGCGCGTGAGTCTCTTCTGGCGGCCAGCCTGGTGGCGCCGGAGATCTGCACGGCGCTGGACTTGTTGTTGCATCCGACGCGGCTCACTGCAACGCTGCGCCGCTGAGCTTGCGGTGGCAGCCCTGCTGATGCTCGCCGGCACTTCGCTCCGGCACGCATCGGCGCACGCTGACTAATATCCGGCGTTGAATGCGCAGGCGGCGCGTGATGGATGCTTCACGCTCAGTGCAGGTCGAGCCCCGACGCGATGATTTCGCTGATGTCGTCGCCGGTTTCCTTCAGCTGCACCAGCGATGCCTGGTGCGCAGCCAGCGGGTCGCGGTTCTGCAGCGCGGTGAGGATCGCCTTGTGCCGCGGCAGCGACAGCGCATGCGTGTTCGGGTGTCGGCTCGACAGCTTGATCGATTCGCGCAGCGCCAGCGACAGCATGTTGCCGATGTAGGCAAGCAGGTCGTTGTTGGTGGCCTCGGCGATGCGGCGATGGAACGCCAGGTCGGGCTCCAGCAGCTCATCGGCCGTGGTGGCCGCCTCCATGCCGGCGTAGGCCTCGGCGATGCCGCGCAGGCTCTCTTCGCTGGCCACGCGCGCCGCCAGCGCGGCGGTGGCGGGCTCGAATACGCGGCGCGCGGTGAGCAGCGTGTCGACGAACTCGACCTCGGGCATCGTCTGGATCAGCCAGTACAGCACGTCGGGGTCGAGCAGGTGCCACTCGTTGCGCGGCCGCACGGTGGCGCCGGCGCGTTGCCGCGACAGCACCAGCCCCTTCGCCACCAGCACCCGCACCGCCTCGCGCAGCACCGGCCGGCTCACGTCGTACTCGGCGAGCAGCGGCGCCTCGGCCGGCAGGCGATCGCCCGGCTTGAACTCGCCGGCGACGATGCGCATGCCCAGGTCGCGCACGATGCGCGCATGCATGCTCTTGCGGTCCGGCGGCTGCCGGTAGTCCTTGTGGCCGTGGCTGGCGTTCAACTCTTCCTCTTGTTGTAGACATCGACGAACACCGCCGCCAGCAGCACCAAGCCCTTGATGACCTGCTGATAGTCGATGCCGATGCCCAGGATGGACATGCCATTGTTCATCACGCCCATCACGAACGCACCGATC
>DASTZF010000164.1:0-2530 GCA_035764445.1 Burkholderiaceae bacterium | reverse complement strand
GGCAGCGCGGGCCACAGCCGCTGGTCGCGCGCGGCCATCGCCAGTGGGCACAGCGGCAGCTTGTGCGACGCCGCCAGGTCGGCCGCCTTCATCATCCCCGGCTGGTAAGGCAAGCAGTGCGGCGCCAGCGCGCGCTCGACGCTGTTGAGGTAGTAGCACGGCACCGGGCCGCCCTCGACCCACTTGTCGTGGACGTGCTTGGCGATCGACCAACTGACGTTGGTGTCGGTGGCGATGCCGATGGCGCCGATCACGGCGGCCGGGGCCGAGCAGCCGGCCAGCCAGCAGCCGGCGAGCCACAGGCAGGCGCTGGCCCACGCTCGGGACAGTGAACGCGCGGAGAGCGGCATGCGGGTCGGCGCTTTGACGGGCGGTCTTGTTGATCGGATACCCGGCTCCAAGCGTGACACGCTGCACGCATCGCACGGCCCGGAGCCACCGACGGCGCGTGAACGATTGCCTGCGCGCTGCCGAGGTCTTTGGTAACCGCCGGTCAGTACTTCATCCGGCCGCACGACGCCCGCGCGCGCCGGCCTGCGCCAGCGTCATGCGGCGGCACAGCAACGAGCGGCCGGAAATCAACCAGCAATCCACACGGATCCCGATGCGCACCCCGTCGACATCACGACAATGACGGGCAGTCGCGGTGAGGAAGGGGCCGCGACCACCGCCCTGCCGCGGCGCGCATCAGCGTTGCCGTCGCGCAGGCCGCCGCAGTCAGGATCCATGATCGTGCCCACCGTGCTCGTTGTCGACGACGTACCCGAGAACCTCACGGTGCTGGGCGAGTTGCTGGTGCGCGAGTACACGGTGCGCGCGGCCAACTCGGGGCCGGCGGCGCTGCGGCTGGCTGGCACGCACCCGCGGCCGGACCTGGTGCTGCTCGACCTGATGATGCCGGGCATGGACGGCTTCGAGGTGCTGCAGCATCTGCGCGCCGACCCGCTGACGCGCGACATCCCGGTGATCTGCGTCACCGCGCTCAACGCCACCGAGGACGAGGAACGCGGCCTGTCGATGGGCGCGGTCGACTACATCACCAAGCCGCTGCGGCCGAGCGTGGTGCTGGCGCGGGTGCGCACGCAGATCGAGCTCAAGCGCGCGCACGACCGGCTGTCGAACCAGAACGCGTTCCTCGAGGCCGAGGTGGCGCGGCGCATGACCGAGAACCAACTCGCGCAGGACGCCAGCATCCATGCGCTGGCGCGCCTGGCCGAGACGCGCGACCCGGAAACCGGCAACCACATCCTGCGCACGCAGGAATACGTGCGCCGGCTGGGCCACCTGCTGTGCGATCACCCGCGCTTCGCGCCGTCGCTGGACGAGCACATGATCGAGCTGCTGGCCAAGTCGGCGCCGCTGCACGACATCGGCAAGGTCGGCATTCCCGATCTCATCCTGCTCAAGCCGGGGCGGCTCGACGCCGACGAGTGGGAGATCATGAAGACCCACGCTGCGCTCGGTGCCGAGGCGATCGAGCGCGCCGAGGCCGACGCGCAGCAGCCGATCGAGTTCCTGGCCGTGGCCAAGCAGATCGCGCGCCATCACCACGAGCGCTGGGACGGCCACGGCTATCCCGACGGGCTCAAGGGCGACGCGATCCCGCTGCCGGCGCGCCTGATGGCGCTGGCCGACGTGTTCGACGCGCTGATCTCCAGGCGCGTCTACAAGCCGGCGTTGCCACATGCGCGCGCGCGCGACATCATCGCGGGCAGCCGCGGCACGCATCTCGACCCCGACGTGGTCGACGCGTTCATCGCTGACTTCGACACCTTTCGCGCGATCGCCGAGCGGCATGCCGACTCGGCCGAAGACGCGGCAGCGAACCTGGCGCGCCGGTCACCGCAGAAGGTGGCCGCCGACACGCACCCCGGCACGCCGCCGGCACCATGAACGCGTTCGAGCCTGCACACACCGGCGGCACGGCGGTGTCGCAGCAGCGCCGCATCGTGTCGGTCGTGCTCGCCTACGCGGTGTTTGCGGCGCTGTGGATCTACGGCTCCGACCTCGCGCTGAGCTGGCTGATCGCCGACCCCGACCTGCGCGGCGAGCTGGGGCTGTACAAGGGCTGGGGCTTCGTCGCCGTCACATCGATCCTGCTGTATGCGCTGTTGCGGCGCATGCTGGCGCGCTCGCTCAGCGCGGCGCTGGCCACCGATGGCGCGGCCAGCGGGCCGAAACCGAGCTTGGCGCTGGAGCTGAGCGTGCTGGCGGCGCTGGTGATCGGCCTGACCGCGCTGGCGGTGCTGGCGAATTTCCGGCTCGAACGCGGGCGCGAGGTGGCGCGGCTCGAAGCGGTGTCGGACCTGCGCGCCAAGCAGATCGACGACTGGCTCAGCGATCGCATGTCGGAGGCGCTGTTCCTGCGCAACAGCGAATACCTGTCGTCGGCGTACCTGCAGTGGCAGGACCAGCGCGATCGCACCGCCGGCACGCGTCTGCTCGAGCGCATGAGCGAGTTCACGCAGTCCAACCACTACCACGGCTGGCTGCTGCTCGACGCGGCGGCGCAGCCGGTGGCCACCGAGAC
>DASTZF010000163.1:0-2175 GCA_035764445.1 Burkholderiaceae bacterium | reverse complement strand
AAGGCCTGGCACGCCGCGGCGTTCGATGCCTGGCTCGGCAGGCGAGGCATCGAGCTCGCGGACGTGTGCGAAGCGCACCTCGAGCAGTTCTCGCGCCGCAGGTATCGACCTCGCAGCGACTGTCGCAGCAAGCCGCACCGCCACGAGGCACCAGCGCTGCAGCAGCTCCTGCGCTACCTGCAGGCCCAGGGGCTGTGCGCAGCGACAGCGACACGCGCGCTCCCCGCCGACGCGCTGCTCGCCGGCTTCGAGCAGTTCCTGCTGCGTGATCGCGGCCTGGCCGCCAGCACAACAGGCGGCTACCGGGCGCGCGTGCGCGAGTTCCTCGTCGATCGCTTCGGCAGCAAGCGCGTTGACCTCGGCGCGCTGCGTGCCACGGACATCATCGGCTTCGTGCAACGTCAGCCCCGGCGCGCGCGGCCACACGCGCTCAAGCATCTCGTCGCAGCGCTGCGCGCCTTTCTTCGCTGGGGTCAGTACCGCGGCGAGATCGACGCGGCACTGATCCGCGCCGTGCCGGCGGTGGCGTCGTGGAGCACGACGCCACCGCTGCCCAGGGCGATCTCGGCCGATCACGCGCGCGGCGCGATCGACAGCTGCGACACCGGCACCGCTGTCGGCCGGCGCGACCGGGCCGTTCTGCTGCTGTTGGCACGCCTGGGCTTACGCGGTGGCGAAGTCATCACCCTGCTGCTGGACGACATCGACTGGGACGCCGGCCGCCTGCGCGTTCGCGGCAAGAACGGCCGCGAGTGCCTGATGCCACTGCCGGCCGATGTCGGCGAGGCCATCGCCGCATACCTGCGCAGCGGCCGGCCGACGAGCACCGACCGCCATCTGTTCCTGCGCACCCGCGCACCGCTCAGAGGGTTGCTGCACGACTCGGACGGTGTCGGCTCGATCGTGCGCCACGCCTTGGCCCGGGCCGGCATCGATGCGCCGCGCAAGGGAGCACACCAGTTCCGTCACGCGCTGGCGGTGCGCATGCTGCAAGGCGGCGCGTCGCTGCCGGAGATCGGCGAGGTGCTGCGCCACCGCGACCCGGTGTCCACGTCGATCTACGCCAAGGTGGATGTCGCCGCCCTGCGCGCCCTGGCGTTGGCATGGCCCGGGGGTGCGGCATGAACACGCTGCGCGAAGCGCTGCCCGAGTACCTCCAGCTTCGGCGCAGCCTGGGTTTCAAGCTCGAGGATGCCGGCCTGCAACTGCCGCGCTTCGTCGCCTTCGTGGAGGAACTCGGCAGCACGCACATCACCACCGCGCTGGCGCTGGCGTGGGCACAGCAGTCGGCATCGGTGCAGCCTGCCGAGTGGGCACGTCGCCTTGGCAGCGTGCGCGGCTTCGCCCGCTACCGCAGCGCCACCGACGCGCTGACGGAAGTACCGCCGCAGGGGCTGCTGCCGCATCGATCCACCCGGGCGCGGCCGTATTTGTACTCGGACGAAGAGGTCCAGCAACTGCTCGATGCCGCGCTGAGGCTGCCAACGACCTGGCACTGGACACCGCTGCGGCCCTGGGCATTCCACTGCCTGTTCGGCCTGCTCAGTACGACCGGTCTTCGCATCTCGGAGGCACTGAACCTGCACGTCGCCGACGTCGACCTCGACCAGGCGCTGTTGACGATCCGCGGCGCCAAGCTGGGCAAGACCCGGCTCGTACCGTTACATGTGACCACCGTCCGCGTGATGGGCGACTACCTGCGCCGGCGACGGGAGTTCTTTGCGCGGCCGATCTCGCCCTACGTCTTCGTCTCTCGCACGGGCAACCGCCTGGACCAAGCCCACGTGCACCGGACCTTCTATGCGTTGTCGCGCGAGACTGGCCTGCGCGGGGCGCAGGCCAGTCATGGACCGCGCATTCACGACCTGCGCCATCGTTTCGCGGTTCGCGTGCTCACGCGGTGGTACCAGGCGGGCGAGGACGCCGAGCGGCTCTTGCCGGTGCTGTCTACCTACCTCGGCCACGTGCGAGTGCAGGACACCTACTGGTATCTGAGCGCGTGGCCGGAGCTGATGACCCAGGCGATGTCGCGCCTGGAACGGCGTTGGGGAGCGGCGCCATGACGGCCCGGGCCAGCTTTGCCACGCTATTGGAGCGCTTCTTCACGCAGCGCTTGATGCAGCAGCGCCAAGCCAGCGCACACACGATCGCCTCGTACCGCGACACCTTCAAGAT
>DASTZF010000162.1:0-2414 GCA_035764445.1 Burkholderiaceae bacterium | reverse complement strand
GTCGAGAGCTTCGGCTCGTTCTGGAGTGGCGCGCTGAAGGACGTGATCGTGTTCAGCTTGCTGATCCCAGTGCTGTTGCTGCGCTCCGCGCTGCAGCGCCACGCCGAAGAGGAGCAAGAGGAGATCGATGCCTAGCCGCTGGCCCGTGCACCGCTGGCTCGTGCTGGCGCTCGCCGTGGCGCTGGCGATCGCGCCGGCGTTGCTCGGCAAGTTCGGCGTCTCGCTGCTCAACGACGTCGGCATCAGCGCACTGGTCGTGCTCGGGCTGGTGATGCTCACCGGTGTCGGAGGTGCGACGTCGTTCGGGCAGGCGGCGTTCGTCGGCATCGCCGCCTACACCACCGCCTGGCTGAGCACCGTGCCGGGCGTGTCGCCGTGGCTCGGCCTGCCGTTCGCGTTGCTGCTGACCGCCGTGGCCGCCCTCGTCATCGGTGCGCTGACCTTGCGTTTGGGCGGACACTTCCTGCCGCTGTCGACCATCGCGTGGGGACTGTCGATCGCGCTCGTGTTCGGCAACATCGAGGCGCTCGGTCGCCACACCGGCATCTCGGCGATCCCGCCGATCCGCCTGTTCGGCGTCTCGCTTGCCGACCCGCGCGCGGTGTACTACCTGATCTGGTTGCTGGTCGGCCTGGCCGCGCTGTTCTGCCACAACGTGCTGCAGTCGCGCCCGGGCCGTGCGATCCGCAGCCTGCGCGGTGGTGCGATCCTGCTGGCGAGCGTCGGCGCCGATGCCTATCGAGTGCGGCTGTCGCTGTTCGTGCTTGCCGCCGTGCTGGCCGGCCTCGCGGGCTGGCTGTACGCGCATGCCAACCGCTTCGTCAGCCCGTCGCCGTTCGACGTGCGCGCCAGCATCGAATACCTGCTGATGGCGGTGGCCGGCGGTTTCGCGCACCTCGCCGGCGCGCTCGTCGGTGCGGCGGTCGTGCTAGTGATGAAGAACGCGGTGCAGGACGTGCTGCCGCTGCTGACCAGCCGCGGCGGCCAGTTCGAGGCGGTGGCCTTCGCGCTGTTGTTCATCGTGCTGCTGCACCGCGCGCGCGGCGGCATCATGGGCTTGCTCACGCGCTGGATGCACACGCGCTGGCCGCGCCGTGCGACGGCGGCGCCAGCAGCGACCGCCGAGCCGCTGCCGCACCGGCCGCCGGCGCCACGCGGCGAGGTGGTGCTCGCGGTGCAGCGCGCGGTCAAGCGCTTCGGCGGGCTGGTGGCGGTCAACGACGTCAGCTTCGACGTGCGCGGCGGCGAGATCGTCGGGCTGATCGGGCCCAACGGCGCCGGCAAGTCGACGCTGTTCGACCTCATCACCGGCACCGCGCCGATGACCAGCGGGCGCGTCGAGTTCCTCGGCCACGACGTCAGCGGCCTGGCGCAGCGGACGATCGCGCTGCGCGGCATGGCGCGCACCTTCCAGCACGTGAAGCTGCGGCCGCAGATGAACCTGCTCGACAACGTCGCACTCGGTGCACACGGTCGCGTGCGGCCCGGCTTGCTCGCCGCCGGGCTGCGCCTCGATCGCCGTGACGAGGCGCGGATCCTCGACGAGGCGCAGCGCCAGCTGGCACGCATCGGGCTGGCCGAGCGCGCGCACGAGCTGGCCGGCAGCCTGCCGCTGGGCACGCAGCGCCTGCTCGAGATCGCGCGCGCGCTGGCCGCCGACCCGGTGCTGCTGGTGCTCGACGAGCCGGCCGCCGGGCTGCGTCGCAAGGAGAAGCAGGCGCTGGGCAATTTGCTGCGCCAGCTGCGCGGCGAGGGCGTCACGATCCTGATCGTCGAGCACGACATGGACTTCGTGATGAAGCTGGTCGATCGCCTGGTGGTGATGAACTTCGGCTCCAAGCTGGTCGAGGGCGCTCCGGCCGCCGTGCGCGCCGACCCCGACGTGCAGGCGGCGTACCTCGGCGGCGTGGGTGGGGCGACGGCGGGGGTCGCGGCGCCTTCGCACGATGTGGCGAGCGAGGCGCGCGAATGACCGCAGCGATGCTCGAGATCGGCGACCTGCACGTGTCGTACGGGCAGGTGGACGCGGTGCGCGGCGTGTCGCTCGCCTTGCTGCCCGGGCAGATCGTGTCGGTGATCGGCCCCAACGGCGCGGGCAAGACGACGCTGCTCGGTGCCGCGATGGGGTTGCTGCCGTCGACCGGCACGTTGCGCTTCGAAGGCACCGACCTGCACTCGCTCGACGTCGAAGCGCGCGTCGAGCGCGGCTTGTGCCTGGTACCCGAGAAGCGCGAGCTGTTCGGCGAACTGTCGGTGCTCGACAACTTGATGCTCGGTGCCTACACGCAGCGCTCGCGCGGCGCCTCGCTGCGCAGCCGGTTCGATGCCGTGTACGCGCGCTTCCCGCGCCTCGGCGAGCGCAGCACGCAGCGCGCCGACACGCTGTCGGGTGGCGAACGCCAGATGCTCGCGCT
>DASTZF010000161.1:0-2655 GCA_035764445.1 Burkholderiaceae bacterium | reverse complement strand
TCATCTTCAACCTCGCCGCGCACAAGCAATACGTCGGCAAGACGCGAAACCTCGATTCGCGGTATTCAGCTCATGTGAGCAAACTGCGGTCAGGCAAGCATGACATTCCCGACTTGCAGCGGGATTGGGACCGTGACGGTGAAGAGAACTTCATCTGGGTAGATGTTCTGCTGCGCGCCGGCGAGATGCGCGCCAACATTTTGGAAGACTTGCTGATCGACACGCTGCAAACCACCGAACCGGCGTTCGGCTACAACCGCATGACCAGTCGCGGCTGGAGCGTTCACGCCAGGCTACGCGACCTGGAGCGCAAGCTCATTCGGGTGCGGAAGTTCCAGTTGATACCGGGGGGTAGTCTCAACGATCCGATCATGGAATCCTAGCCCTACCTTCGCACGGTGGCGCGGTCAAACGGCAGATTCGCCTGCCGTTCATCGCATTGCCGTCCGGCTCGGCATAGATGAAAGAATGCCAGGAAACCAGCGATCAAGCTCAAAGACCCCAACCGCGCGCCGCTGCTCGCTGGTGAGTGCGGGTGCGAGCATCACCGTTGGCCGTCGTCCCGCGCCGCGTGTGGTCGTGCGCACCAAGGTGGCCCGGATCTGGGCCAGGTTTTCCATCGTCTGACGCGCCGAGGCGTTGGTTCTCAGCGCGATCTTCGCCAGGCTCACCAGCATCAGTCCCAGCACGGTCGCGAAGGTGTGCAGGCGCAGCGAGCCATCGGCCCACTGATGCGAGGGCCCCCAGGGAACCACGCCGCCTTTCTTGGCGCGACGGAACAGCTCCTCGACATTCCACTGACCGCGGAAGGCGTGCACGATGCGGCCCGTGCTCCAGTGATGGCGGTCGGTGCACAGCACCCGCCGGCCCAGACGCGTCTTCTCCAGTGTGCGGCGCCGGGCGGCGTCCACACGCCAGCGTAACCTCGGCGCGTTGTCATCGCCGGAGATGGTGGTCACCACGAAGCTCGACAGGTGTTCGCGGGCGAGCGCGCTCTTGACCCGCTGCTCCAGGCGGCTGCGCGAGATGCGCCCGGCTTCTACCAGCCGCTCGAGCTTGCCCAGTTCCAGCTTCGCTTTGCGCAGGGCGAGCGCGATGCCACGCTTTTGTCCCTTCAGCAGCTCTTCGCTCTCTACCACGACCAGGGTGCGGTCCAACTCTCCCACCGCGGTTCGCATCCGCGCCGCGCGCACCTGGCTGAGCTTACCCGACAGCGCCTTCATCGCCCCCCGCCGCGCGGCCATCCGCAACGCCTGCTCCGCGGCGTTGTGTGCGAGCGGCAACGAGATCAGGCTGCCGTAGCCGGCGCTGTCCAGGTCCAGCTCCAGCTGCGCAGCCCAGAATCCGCCATCGCGCACCAGCGTGCGTTGCGCCGGCCTTGCGCGCCCCTCGCCCTCATCGAGCGCCTCATGCAGCTCGGCCAATCCGTTCAAACACGCCTCCAGCACGGATTGGTCCGAGCCGTTGCCCGGATAGCTGCGATACAACAGCGGCACGTGCCCAGTCTCGCTGACCAACAGGCCCAGCCCGACCACACGCAGATCGCCTCTCTTGCTCTTGGCGTGTCCACGACGGGCCCGCTCGCCCGCGCTCAGCGTGGCGATATGCGTGTCGAAGTTGGTCGTGTCAAAGGCCAGTACATCGGTGGAGAGCTCGAAGCGGGTGACGGCCGCCCGTGCAATGGCCACCTGCGCCGCCTCCAGAGCCTCCTCGGTGACCTGTTGCGCCACGCGATGAAACACCTGCCCGGTGAAGGCAGAGCCGGGCAAACAAGACACACGCGGCACATTCGCCTCCAGGAACTGCCCCAGATCGCGCTTGGGCCCCGGCGCGCACGCCCGCTGGATGGCTACCGCCACAGCCAACTCCCCCAGCGACGGGCCATCCTTGGCACCAAGCTTCCCGCAGGCCTCATCGATGTGCCCGATCAGCTCCAGCTGCTCGGCCACCCAGACCAATGCGCCAACATCACCCACGCCACGCGTGCCCACCGTTTGCGTCGCACTGAGGTCCGCCACCGGTGAGGGTGCCGCTGGGCCCAGCACCACCTGGCGTGCCACGGAACGGCCTTGGGCCGGATCCCAGACCGACTGGGCGGCGATACGGTAGCGGTGGCCGTTGATCTCTCGTTCGAATATGTGCATTCCTTCATGTAGCACATAGACGACCAAGAATCAAGCGATATGCACAATCTACGCCGCTTCCCGGCTCTTGTAGTTTCTCTGATGCGTTCAAAGCTGCGAAGGTAGGGCTAGAAAGGCGGAACTGAGAACCAATTGCGATCTATCGCGCTGCCTACGCGTTCGAGCAAGCTAGGGAAGCACTGATTAAGTCTCACATGCGCGACCGGAGCGCTTTTGTGCCTTGCATCCCGGTTCGCTCAATAGCCGCCACTCGACTAAGACAGTGCGCACCCGATCGGCACAAAAGCGCTCCGGTCCCTCGTAAGAGGCGAATCTTATTGGGCTGCGTCAACTGCAGCGTCTGCCGCGTTGCGCGCCTTGCCAAGGTACCTACCTTGGCTGCAGCGCGACGCCTTGCATCCATCTGCACCTGACGCAACGCGCGTCGCGACACTTAATCAGTCCTTCCCTAGGACAGTGCCCGTGTCACCACTTCGAAAGTGTCGCGGGACAAGCCCGCGGTATCGCGGAT
>DASTZF010000160.1:0-4505 GCA_035764445.1 Burkholderiaceae bacterium | reverse complement strand
CTGAGCATGGCCTCGACAAGATCGAGCCCGGTGACGAGTTCGCTCACGGGATGCTCGACCTGAAGCCGCGTGTTCATCTCGAGGAAATAGAAGTTGCGCTCCTTGCCGACAACGAACTCGACGGTGCCCGCCGACTGGTATTCGACCGCTTTCGCGAGCGCGACTGCCTGCTTGCCCATCGCCGCGCGCGTCGCGTCGTCGAGAAACGGCGAAGGCGCTTCCTCGATCACTTTCTGATGGCGACGCTGGATCGAGCACTCGCGCTCGTTGAGGTAGACGACGTTGCCGTGTGCGTCGCCGAGCACCTGGATCTCGATGTGGCGCGGGCTCTCGACGAACTTCTCGATGAACACGCGATCGTCGCCGAACGCGGCCTTGGCTTCGTTGCGGCACGACGTGAAGCCGTCGAACGCTTCCTTGTCGTTGAAGGCGACGCGCAGGCCCTTGCCGCCGCCGCCGGCGCTGGCCTTGATCATCACCGGGTAGCCGATGTCCTTGGCGATGCGCACCGCGGCGTCGACCGATTCGATGACGTCGTTGTAGCCGGGGATCGTGTTGACCCTGGCCTGCAGCGCCAGCTTCTTCGACGCGATCTTGTCGCCCATCGCGGCGATCGAGTGGTGCTTCGGCCCGATGAAAGCGATGCCCTGGTCCTCGACTCGCTTGGCGAACTCCTCGTTCTCGCTCAAGAAGCCGTAGCCCGGGTGGATCGCCTGCGCGCCGGTCTTCCTGGCGGCGTCGATGATCTTGTCGGCCACCAGATAACTTTCGCGTGACGGTGCGGCGCCGATGTGCACCGCCTCGTCGGCCAGCTCGACGTGCCGCGCGTCGCGGTCGGCATCGGAATACACCGCGACGGTGGCGATGCCCATCTTCTTCGCGGTCTTGATCACCCTACAGGCAATCTCTCCGCGGTTGGCAATGAGGATCTTCTTGAACATGACCGGTCCTCTTACAGCGGAATGTTCCCGTGCTTGCGCCACGGGTTCTCGAGCTTCTTGTCCTTCAGCATCGCCAGTGAGCGGCAGATGCGCTTGCGCGTCTCGTGCGGCTGGATCACGTCGTCGATGTAGCCGCGTGCGCCGGCGACGAACGGGTTCGCAAAGCGCGCCTTGTACTCGGCCTCGCGCGCGGCCAGCTTGGCCGGGTCGCCCTTGTCGTCGCGGAAGATGATCTCGACCGCGCCCTTGGCGCCCATCACCGCGATCTCGGCGTTGGGCCACGCGAAGTTGACGTCGCCGCGCAGGTGCTTGGAGCTCATGACGTCGTAGGCCCCGCCGTAGGCCTTGCGCGTGATCACGGTGACCTTGGGCACCGTGCACTCGGCGTACGCGTACAGCAGCTTGGCGCCGTGCTTGATGATGCCGCCGTACTCCTGCGCGGTGCCCGGCATGAAGCCCGGCACGTCGACGAAGGTGATCACCGGGATGTTGAAGGCGTCGCAGAAGCGCACGAAGCGTGCACCCTTGATCGCGCTCTTGATGTCGAGGCAGCCGGCGAGCACCTGCGGGTTGTTGGCGACGATGCCTACCGAGCCGCCGTCCATGCGGCCGAAGCCGACCACGATGTTCTTCGCGTAGTCGGGTTGCAGCTCGAAGAAGTCGCCGTCGTCGACCACCTTGACGATCAGCTCCTTGATGTCGTAGGCCTTGTTCGGGTTGTCCGGCACCAGCGTGTCGAGCGAGAAGTCCTGGCGGTCGGGCGCGTCGCCGCTCGGCCGCATCGGCGGGCCGTCGCGGTTGTTGAGCGGCAGGTAGTTGAAGAAGCGCCGCAGCATCAGCAGTGCCTCGACGTCGTTCTCGAACGCCAGGTCGGCGACGCCGCTCTGCGTGGTGTGCGTGCCGGCGCCGCCGAGCTGCTCGGCCGTCACCTCCTCGTGCGTCACCGTCTTCACCACCTCGGGGCCGGTGACGAACATGTACGAGCTGTCGCGCACCATGAAGATGAAGTCGGTCATCGCCGGCGAGTACACCGCGCCGCCCGCGCACGGACCCATGATCAGGCTGATCTGCGGGATCACGCCCGAGGCCATCACGTTGCGCTGGAACACCTCGGCGTAGCCGCCGAGCGACGCGACACCCTCCTGGATGCGTGCGCCACCGGAGTCGTTGAGGCCGATCACCGGAGCGCCGACCTTCATCGCCTGGTCCATCACCTTGCAGATCTTCTCGGCGTGCGCTTCGCTGAGCGCGCCGCCGAACACGGTGAAGTCCTGGCTGAACACGAACACCAGGCGCCCGTTGATCATGCCGTAGCCGGTGACGACGCCGTCGCCCGGCACCTTGTTGTCGGCCATGCCGAAGTCGGCGCAACGGTGCTCGACGAACATGTCCCATTCCTCGAACGTGCCCTCGTCGAGCAGCAGCTCGAGCCGCTCGCGCGCGGTGAGCTTGCCCTTGGCGTGCTGTGCGTCGATGCGCTTTTGGCCACCGCCGAGGCGGGCGCCGCCGCGCTTCTTTTCCAGTTGCTCGATGATGTCGTGCATGACGCGGTTCTCCTGAATCTCATCCTTCAGTTCATCAAATCGATCAGTCGGCGCGCCGCCACCGAGGCAGCAAGGCGGCCGGCGCGCACGTCGGATGTCAGTTGCGGCAAGGCTTCGGCGACCCGCGGCTGCGCGCGGAAGCGCTCGTGCAGCAGCGCCTCGATGCGCTCCCACATCCAGGCCTGATCCTGCTCGCGGCGGCGCGCGGCGAGTCGTCCGCCCCCGTTCTGCTGGTCGCGGAAGTCAGTCACCGCGCGCCAGAACTCCGCCAGGCCGTTGCCGTTGACCGCGCTGGCAGTCAGCACGCGCGATGACCAGGGCACGTCGTCGCGCTCGGCGCCGTGGCCGCCGTGCTGCATCAGCCGCAGCGACGACGTGATCTGCGCCTGCGCGCGCGTCGCGGCGGCGCCGTCGAGGTCGGCCTTGTTGATGACCACCAGATCGGCCAGCTCCATCACGCCGCGCTTGATCGCCTGCAGATCGTCGCCGGCATTGGGCAGCTGCAGCAGCACGAAGCAGTCGGTCATGCCGGCCACCGCGGTCTCGCTCTGACCGACACCGACCGTCTCGATGATCACCACGTCGTGGCCCGCCGCTTCCAGCACCAGCATCGCCTCGCGCGTGTTTGCGGTCACGCCGCCGAGCGTGCCGCTGGTGGGGCTGGGCCGGATGAAGGCGTTGGCCTCGACCGACAGCCGCTCCATCCGCGTCTTGTCGCCGAGGATCGAGCCGCCCGACAGCGTCGACGAAGGATCCACCGCCAGCACCGCGACGCGATGCCCCTGCTTCAGCAGGTGCAGGCCCAGCGCCTCGATGAAGGTCGACTTGCCGACGCCGGGCACACCCGAGATGCCGATGCGAAACGACTTGCCGCTGGCCGGCAGCAGCGCGTTGAGCAGCTCGTCGGCGCGCGCGCGATGGTCGGCGCGTGTCGATTCGAGCAGCGTGATCGTCTTGGCGATTGCGCGCCGCTGCGCCTCGCCGCGCGCGTGCAGCACGCCGTCGAGCAAGGCTTGATCCGCCGCGTCGAGCATGAGCAACCTTCGCACCCGCTACTTGCGCAGCGACGCCCGGATCTGCTCGAGCACGTCTTTCGCGCTCACCGGAATCGGGGTGCCGGGGCCATAGATGCCCTTGACGCCCGCTTCGTACAGGAAGTCGTAGTCCTGCTGCGGGATCACGCCGCCGACGAAGACGATGATGTCGTCGGCGCCCTGCTTCTTCAGCTCGGCGATGATCGCCGGCACCAGCGTCTTGTGGCCCGCAGCGAGCGTCGACACGCCGACCGCGTGCACGTCGTTCTCGATCGCCTGGCGCGCGCACTCCTCGGGGGTTTGGAACAGCGGGCCGATGTCGACGTCGAAGCCGAGGTCGGCGAAGGCGGTGGCCACCACCTTGGAGCCGCGGTCGTGCCCGTCCTGGCCGAGCTTGGCGATCATCACGCGCGGGCGGCGGCCCTGCTCCTGCGCGAACTGCGCGATCTCGCCCTTGAGCTTGTCCCAACCCTCGGCGCTGTCGTAGGCGGCTGCGTACACCCCGGTCACCTTCTGCGTGTCGGCGCGGTGGCGCCCCCAGACCTTTTCCAGTGCATCGGACACCTCGCCGACCGTCGCGCGCAGGCGGATCGCCTGGATGCTGAGGTCGAGCAGGTTGCCGGCGCCAGTCTCGGCACAGGCCGTCAGTGCGTCAAGCGCCGCCCTGACCTTCGCGCCGTCGCGGTTCGCGCGCACCGACTCCAGCCGCTTGATCTGGTTCTCGCGCACCGCGTGGTTGTCGATGTCCAGGATCTCGATCGGGTCCTCCTTCGCCGGCCGGTACTTGTTGACGCCGACGATGACGTCCTGGCCCGAGTCGATGCGGGCCTGCTTCTCGGCCGCGCTCGCCTCGATCTTCAGCTTGGCCCAGCCGGAATCGACGGCCTTCACCATGCCGCCCATCGCATCGACCTCTTCGATGATCTTCCACGCGGCATCGGCCATGTCGTGCGTCAACTTCTCCATCGTGTAGCTGCCGGCCCACG
>DASTZF010000159.1:0-14628 GCA_035764445.1 Burkholderiaceae bacterium | reverse complement strand
GGTCGCCAGGCGGCGCTCGAAGTCGATGCGCGGGATCTCGCGGGCGCCGAACGATGCCAGGTGGCTGGTGTGCTGCTGGCAGTCGATCGTGTCGATGCCGTGCGTACGGCAGAACGCCACCAGCGCGGCCAGCGCAATCTTCGACGCGTCGGTGCGCCAGCTGAACATCGACTCGCCGAAGAACATGCGACCGATGCCCACGCCGTACAACCCGCCGGCCAGATGGCCATCGACCCAGGTTTCGAAGCTGTGCACACGCCCTTCGTCGTGCCACTCGCTGTAGGCGCGCACCATCGCCGGCACGATCCAGGTGCCGTTCTGTCCCTCGCGCGGTACCTGCGCGCAGGCGCCGATCACACGGTAGGCGTCGTGGTCGACCCGGATCTCGTTGCCCGGCGTGGCGATGAACCGACGCAGCGTCTTGGTCAGCGAGCGCGACAGCTTGAACTCGCGCACCGGCAACACCATGCGCGGGTCCGGTGTCCACCACAGCACCGGCTGGCCGTTGCCGTACCACGGGAACACGCCACGGCGATACGCCTCCTCGAGCCGACGCGTGCTGAGGCGGCCGCCGGCACACAGCAGCCCGGGTGCATCGCTGGTCGGCCCCAACGCGCGCCGTGTCGCCGGCAGCGGGGCCGTGTCGTCGATCCAGGTCAGCTCGTGCATCGTGCCCATGGTGCCATGGCTGCGGGCTGCAGAGTCTCCGGTTCCCCCGGTGTTCCACCAGCAGCAGCTTTCGTGCCCAGGCCCCATGATGCACATGCCGTACCTGGTTTGGGGAGCCCTCATGTGCAGGAATTGGTTGATCGCCTTGGCCCTGTGGTCGACGCTGGCCGCGTGGGCGCAGGACTACCCCTCACGTGCGGTGCGCATCGTCGTGCCGTTTGCTGCCGGCGGCCCGGCCGACGTCTATGCACGCTTCATCGCGCAGCGCCTGCAGGGCGCGCTCGGCCAGCCGTTCGTGGTGGAGAACAAGCCCGGTGCCGGCGCGCTCACCGGCACCCAGGAGGCCGCTCAAGCTGCGCCGGACGGCCATACGCTGCTGATGATGTCCAACACGCACACGGTCAACGAAACGCTGATCGCGAACCGGCCGTACCAGCTGATGCGCGATTTCGCTCCGGTGGCACCGGTCAATTACTCCGACCTCGTGCTGGTCGTGCATCCGAGCGTGCCGGCTGCCAACCTCGGCGAACTGCTCGCGCTCGCACGCAGCAAGCCGGGGCAATTGAACTACGCGTCGTCGGGCCCGGGCACGCCCTATCACATGGCCGGCGAGCTGTTCAAGTCGCTCGCCAACATCGATGTCGTGCACGTGCCGTACAAAGGCAGCTCGGGTGCGCGCACCGATGTACTGGCCGGCCACGTGCAGATGATGTTCGATGCCGTCACCGCGATGGCGCCGCAGGTGCAGAGCGGCAAGGTCAAGGCGCTGGCCACCACGGGCCGCACGCGCTCGCCGATCCTGCCCGACGTGCCGACGGTGACCGAAGCCGGCGTGCCCGGCTACGAGGCGGTCATCTGGCTCGGTGTGATGGCACCCGCCAAGACGCCTCCGGCGGTGCTGCGCAGGCTCAACGGTGAGATCGCGCGCATCGTCGCGTCACCCGAGGTGAAGCAGGAGTGGGCTGCGCAGGGCGCTACCACGATGACGATGAGCATCGAGGAATTCGATCGCTACCTGCGCGCCGACATCGACAAGTGGGCGCAGATCGTGCGCAAGGCCGGGATCAAGGCCGAGAATTGAGCCTGTGGCCAGGCCAGTGCATCTGCTGTGCGCCGGCGCCGCCAAGGGGCTGGTGCTGGCGCTGCAAGGCGAGTTCGAACGCAGCCGCGACGCCGAACTGGTGAGCAGCTTCGGCGCCGTGGGCGCATTGCGCGAGCAACTCGACGCGGGAGCGCCGTGCGAAGCGATCGTGCTGACGCGCACGCTGATCGACTCCTTGGCCCGCGAGGGCCGCGTCGACGCCGCCAGCGTGCGCGATCTCGGCGCGGTCGACACCGGCGTGGCCGTGCTGCACGCTGCGCCCGCCGCCGTGGTATCCGACACCGATGCCCTGCAGTCGCTGCTGCAGCGCGCGAGTGCGATCTACGTGCCCGACCCACAGCGGGCGACCGCAGGCATCCACGCATTGAGGGTGCTGCGCGAACTCGGGCAGGCGCAGCCCGAGCGACTGCGCGCACACCCCAACGGCGCCGCCGCGATGGCGGCGCTCGCGCGCGACGGTGACCCCTTGGCGGTGGGCATCACGCAGGTCAGCGAGATCCTCTACACGCCGGGGCTGCGTCTGCTCGGCGCTCTGCCGTCGCCGTTCGCCCTGGCCACGCTGTACAGCGCGGCGGTCGTGCGCGGCACCGCGCAGCCCGAGGCGGCCGCAGATCTGCTCGCCCTGTTGGCCGCGCCGGCGCAGGCGGCTACGCGGCGGCGCTGCGGCTTCGAGCCCGTGTGAACGCGCCCATGTGCACCAACGCCTGGCCTTCCACTGCACCGGCGATGCGCTCGCTGCGCCGCGGGGGTGCACGATGAGCGACTCACTGGACGACGCTGGACTCGCCGCGTTGGCCGCTGAGCAGGCCGGCCAGCTGCTCCTCGCGCTGCGCGCGGACTCGGGGCTGCGCGGCGATGCGCTCGGCCGCGCGGGCGACGCGCAGTCCAACGCAGCAATCATCGCCCTGCTGAGGCAGCATCGTCCGGACGACGCGCTGCTGTCGGAGGAGTTGCCGGCCGATGCGACGCGCCTGCAGCAGCAGCGCGTCTGGATCGTCGACCCGCTGGACGGCACGCGCGAATACGGCGAGCCTGGCGCGCGCACCGACTGGGCCGTGCATGTCGCGCTGTGCATCGATGGCGCACCGACCGCTTGTGCGGTGGCGCTGCCGGGCCTGAAACAGCTGTGGCGCAGTGACCGCGTACGCGCATTGCCCGCGCCCTATGCCGGCAAGCCTCGCATCGTGGTCAGCCGCACGCGGCCACCACCGGTCGCCGAGGCGCTCGCGCAGCGGCTGGGCGCCCAGGTGTTGCGCATCGGCTCGGCGGGTGCCAAGGCGATGGCGGTGCTGCGCGGCGACGCCGAGCTTTACTTGCACGTGGGCGGCATGAACGAATGGGACTCGTGCGCCCCGGTCGGCGTGGCGCTGGCGCATGGCCTGACGGCCTGCCGCTTCGACGGCAGCGCGTGCCGCTTCAACCAGCCCGATCCCAAGACACCGGATCTGTTGATCGGGCGCCGCGAGTGGGTCGAGCAGGCGCAGGCACTGCTGCCCGCCCCGTGATCTCGTGGCGCGCTGAACTCGACGATCCAAAACGGACGGCGCGCCACGGCGTGGCCAGGCGCGCGGACAACGCCGCATTGCAGCTGAAACCCCGCGTCGCTCCGACGCAATGCGCCTGCAACGCTCGCCATCGAGCATCCAGTCCGTGCTTGAAGCACATCTGGAGATCACGATGGACCACGAGCTGCGCTACCCCCTGACCGAGCTGACCGACGGATCGCTACTGCGCCTGTGCGATGCGCAGGGCCGTGCCGTGGTGGTGTTCGAGGGCCGGGTCTGGATCACGCAGGAAAACGACCTGCGTGACGTCACGCTGGATAGCGGCGAGAGCTTCAGCATCGATCGCCCGGGTCTCACGCTGGTGGAGGCGCTCGGTCCCAGCAAGGTGATGGTGCTCGGCGTCGGGGAGACCCCGGCGTCGCCGCAGGCGATGCCCAGCTCATTCGAGCTGCATCGGCGCGCACGCCTGGAGCGCAGTCGGGCGATCGGCGACACGCTGGCCAAGGCGTTCGGTGCGCTACGGCAATGGCTGGCGCTGCCGCCTCTGCGGCCGACGCTGCGGCCGGCCGTCCAGCCGCTGCGTATGTGCACGGCGACCCACTGAGGCTTCTGCTTCATTTGAAACACAACCGGGGCCGGCGTGACACGCCCGCGCAAGGGCGGCCCGTCACGATGGCCCGCAACGCAGCGAGGCACCCATGGCACCTTCGATTCCAACCCACAGGCCGCTGATGACGGCAACCCGCGTGGCCGTGCTGGTCGCGGTTGTCGCCTCTGCCAGCAGCGTGTACTTGGCGCTTGGCAACAGGGCCCAAGCCGCCCAGGCGACTGAGTGGATGACAGATGCTGGAGCTTGTGTAAGCGCCGACACCAAGCATGTCGCGCAATGATGGCGCGGCGCAGCGCGGTGCGTCCGCGTTGCGCCGTGTGCGGCTGGTCGACGCCGACGAGACCTGGCGCGACCTGCTCGGGCAGTGGCTGTCCACGCTGGGCTGCACCGTGGTGCCCGAGCCGGCCGCGGGCGACGACCCGCCTGCGGCCGACCTGGTGATCGTCGACGTGCCGTTTCCGCGCCAGGGCGGCGTAGACTTGGTGCGGCGAATCGCCAACCAACACCCGGCGACGCCGATCCTCGCCTTGTCGACCAACTTCTTCTCCGGTATCGAATGCTGCGGCCCGGTGGCGCGCGCTTTGGGCGTGGATTGCGTGCTGCCCAAGCCGGCCACACGCGAGGCGCTGGCCACCGCCGTGCGTCTCGTGTTGCCGACATGACGACCGTGCGCTCATGCCAGCCGCCCCACGCTGGGGCACCAGCCTGTCTCGGGGCGCGCCGGCGACAGGCTTGACATGAGCGCGCCGGCCAGCGCACTCGCTGCTGCCCACACGCGCCTGCCCTGGCGCAGCATCCCGTGGATCGGCGGCGTATTCATCGCGGCGATCACCGCGCTGGCCGCCTACGACATCGTGCGCAGCCACCGTGCCGCCGCGGTCGACACCGCGCGCGAGCTCGACACGCAGTCGCGCATCATCGCCGAGCAGACGGCGCGCTCGCTGCAGGCGGTGGACTTGGTGTTGCGGCACATCGCGTCGCAGCGCCACAGCGGGCCGCGCGCCGAGCTGCACATGTTCCTGCGCGAGCAGCTGATCGGGCTGGTGCAAGTCGAGCAGCTGATGTTGTTCGATGCGCAGGGCAAGCTGGTGGCCAGCTCGCTGGCCGCCACCTTGCCCGAGACCCCCCCCGACGTCTCGCACGATCCGTTGTTTCAGGCGCTGCAGGCCGGCAAGGCCATCGAGCCGGTGGTCGAAGGCGCGCGCAAAGACCCGTTCCATCCCGGGCAGTGGGTGTTTCCGATCGCCCGCCGCCTGCGCACGCCGGCCGGCGCGTTCGCCGGTGCCGTGGTGGCCGAAGGGCGCGTCGACTATTTCCAGCAGCTGTATCGCGACGTGCGCCTCGATGCCGGCACGACGATCACGCTGATGCACCGCAACGGCACGCTGCTGGCACGCTACCCGGGGGCCGAGGGCGCGATGGGCCAGCGCTTCAGCATCGTCGAATCGATGCTGGCGCTGCGCGACGCCGATCCAGGTGGACCGATGCGCAGGGTCAGCCCGGTCGATGGCGTCGACCGCTTCGGTGCGCTGGCGCTGGTGCCCGAGCAACCGCTGGCGGTGATCGTCACGCGCGATGCCGATGTCGCGCTGGCATCGTGGCGCGAGCAGACCATCGGCACCATTGCCCGCACGCTGGCGATGGCCGTGCTGGCCGCGCTGCTGCTGGCGATCCTGCGCCGGCAGTTCCTACGGCTGGACAAGACGCGCGCGTCGCTGGAGCTGTCGCGCGAACGGTTCGCGCTGGCGGCTGCGGGCTCCGACGAAGGGATCTGGGACTGGGACGTGAGCGGCGACAGCGTCTATGCGTCGGCGCGCGCGCGCGAGATCTTCGGCCTGCCGCCCGGCCCCGACACGCAACCGCGTGAGCTGTGGTTCGCCTCCATTCGCATGCACCCCGACGATCGCGCCCCGCGCCGGCAGTCGATCCAGGAGCACCTGGACGGCGTCACGCCGGTGTACGAGGGCGAATACCGCGTGCAGCACGACGACCAGTGGCGCTGGGTGCGCGTGCGCGGCCTGTGTGTGCGCGACGCGTCGGGCGCCCCGGTGCGCATGGCCGGCTCGGTAACGGATATCGACTCGCGCCGCCGTGCCGAGGATGCGCTGAAGCTGTCGGAGGAGCGCTACGCGCTGGCAATGGCCGGATTGACAGGTGGTCACTGGGTCTGGGACACCGAGACCGACGCACTGTTCGCGTCCGACAGCGTGCACCAGCTGTTCGGGTTGCCGCCCAGCACGCAGATCGGCACGCGCACCGAGTACTTCCGCCGTGTGCGCGTGCATCCCGACGACTGGGACGGCCTGACCAAGATCAACGACGACGTGGCGTCGGGCCGCACGGCGCGCATCGACTGGGAATTCCGCATCCTGCTGCCGGGCACCGACACCGTGCGCTGGATCCTGACGCGTGCACACAGTTTTCGCGACGAGCACGGCAAGCCGATCCGCGTGGCCGGCGTCAGCGTCGACATCTCGGCGCGCAAGCAGACCGAACAGGCGCTGCGCCTCAGCGAGGAGCGCTTCGCACTGGCCGTGCTCGGCTCCGACGACGGCGTGTGGGACTTCGACTACGTCAACCAGCGCGTGTTCGCGTCGCGGCGTTGCCGGCAGATCCTCGGCATCCGGCTCGAGCCCGAGATACAACCGCTGGACGAGTGGTTCCGCGAGTTGATCCTGCATCCCGAGGATGCGCCGTTCCGCGAGGCGGCGATGCAGGCCCACCTGAATGGGCTGACGCCTGCCTACGAAGGCGAGTGGCGCGTGCGCCAGCCCGATGGTCAGTACCGCTGGGTGCGCGTGCGTGGCATGTGCGTGCGCGACGAGGTGGGGCGCCCACTGCGCATGGCGGGCTCGGTGTCGGACATCGATGCGCGCAAGCGCGCCGAGGACTCGTTGCGCCAGTCCGAGGAGCGCTACGCGCTTGCGGTGGCCGGCTCCGACGACGGCGTGTGGGACTGGGACCTCGACGCCGGCATGGCGTTCGAGTCGGCGCGCGCGCGCGAGTTGCAGGGTCTGCCGCCGGGTCCCGAGCTGCAGCCGCTCGATGCGCTGATCGACTCGCTGCGCGTGCACCCCGACGACGCGGCGCACCGAGCCGAGGGCATCCGCGCGCACCTGGCCGGCGAGACGCCGGCCTACGAGTGCGAGTACCGCGTGCGTGGAGACGACGGCCGGTACCGCTGGATCCGCGTGCGCGCGCTGTGCCTGCGCGACGCGCAGGGCAAGCCCTACCGCATGGCCGGCTCGGTGAGCGACGTCGACGATCGCAAGCATGCCGAGGAGGCGCTGCGCCTGTCGCAGGAGCGCTTCTCGCTGGCGGTGCTCGGATCCAACGACGGCATCATCGATTGGGATCTCGTGGGCGACCGCATGTATACCTCCGAGCGCATGCTCGAGATGATCGGCCAGCCGCCGACGCCCAACGTGCGCACGCGGGCGCAGTGGATGGCGCTGCTCGATTTGCACCCGCAGGACCGCGAGCCCCACGCGCAGGAGCTGCAGCGATTCCTGGCCAGCCGCGACGTGCTGCGCGAGGGCGAATTCCGCATCCGGCGCGCCGACGGCGTGTACCGCTGGGTGCGCCTGCGCAACTACTGCATGCGCGACAGCGATGGCAAGCCGCTGCGCCTGACCGGCTCGGTCAGCGACGTCGACGACTACAAGCGCGTCGAGGCTGCGCTGCGCGAGTCCGAAGAGCGCTACGCGCTGGCGATGACCGGCTCCAACGAAGGCCACTGGGTGTGGGACATGGACGCCGGGACGATCTTCGTCTCGGCCAAGCTGGCCGAGATCTTCGGGCTGGCCGGCGGCACGCAGGTGGTGTCGGCTGACAACTACTTCGAGCGTGTCCCGTTCCACCCGGACGATCGCGAGCAGGTGCGCCGCAACCGCGCGGACCACTTGGCCGGGCTGACGCCGCGCCTCGATCACGAGTTCCGCATCATTCGGCTGGACACCAAGGAAGTGCGCTGGATCCACACGCGCGCGCAGTGCTTCCGCGATGCCAACGGCCGTCCGCTGCGGCTGGCCGGATCGACCACCGACATCACCGAGCGCAAGCGCTCCGAAGAGGCGCTGCGCCGCTCGGAGGAGCGCTACCAGCTCGCCGTGGCGGGCTCCAACGAAGGGCTGTGGGATTGGGACCTGGCCAGCGACATGCTGTTCCTGTCACCGCGCGCGCAGCAGCTGATGTTCGTCGAGCCCGGCGAGCCGCTGCAGTCGCGGCGCTTCTGGATCGACAAGTCGCGCTACCACCCCGACGACATCAAGCCGGTGCGGCGCGAGCTGGCACGCCATCTGCAGGGCGAGACCCCGTACTTCGCCGTCGAGTACCGGATGCAGCACCACTCCGGCACTTGGCACTGGTACCGCCAGCGCGGCGTCGCGTTGCGCGACGCCGAGGGCAAGCCGTACCGCATGGCCGGCTCGATCGAAGACATCACGCAGCGCAAGAACGCCGAGGGTGAGCGCGAGCGACTCGAGACGCAGCTGCGCCAGGCGCAGAAGCTCGAGGCGATCGGCACGCTGGCCGGTGGCATCGCGCACGACTTCAACAACATCCTGGCCGCGATCCTCGGCTACGGCGAGATGGCTCAGAAGGACGCGCCCGAGGGCTCGGCGCAGCGCCGCCACATCGACGCCGCGATCAGCGCCGGCATGCGCGCCAAGTCGCTGGTCGAGCGCATCCTCGCGTTCAGCCGCAGCGGCATGGGCGAGCGCGTACCGGTGCACGTGCAGTCGGTGGTCGAAGAGACGCTCGAGCAACTGGCGGCGTCGCTGCCGGCCGGCATCATGCTGGAGCGCCGGCTCGACGCCGGCGATGCCGCAGTGCAGGGCGACCCGACGCAGGTCCACCAGGTGGTGATGAACCTGTGCGCCAACGCCGTGCAGTCGATGAAGTCGCGCGGCACGCTGACCGTCATGCTCGAACGCGTCGAGTTGAAGGCGCCGCGCTGCGCGACCAGCGTGCTGGCCGACGGCGCCTACGTTCGGCTGAGCGTGCGCGACACCGGCAGCGGCATCTCGCCGCAGGTGATCGAGCGCATCTTCGATCCCTTCTTCACCACCAAGGAAGTCGGCGTCGGCACCGGGCTGGGCCTGTCGCTGGTGCACGGCATCGTGGCCGACCTCGGTGGCGGCATCGACGTCGACAGCGTGCCGGGGGAAGGCGCCACGTTCACGGTGTACCTGCCGTGGCGCAGCACGGTGCAGGCGCCCGAAGCGGTACAGGAGAGCAGCGTGGCCAACGGCGACGGCGAGACCGTGCTGCTGGTCGACGACGAGGAGGCGCTGGTGCGGCTCGGCGAAGAGATGATCGCCGGGCTCGGCTACGAGCCGGTGGGCTTCACGTCGAGCACCGCCGCGCTGGAAGCGTTCCGCGCCGCGCCGGCCCGCTTCGACGCCGTGCTGTCGGACGAATCGATGCCGGAGATGACCGGCTCGGAGCTGGCGCGCGAGATCCGCGCGATCCGCGGCGACATCCCGATCGTGCTGATGAGCGGCTACGTGACGCCGGCGCTGACGCACCGCGCGCGCGATGCCGGCGTGCTCGACGTGCTGGCCAAGCCGCTGGTGGCACGCGACATCGCGCGCAGCCTGGCCGACGCGCTGCAGCAGGGCTGACGGCGCGACGGCGTGGCGGCGGCAGTGCCGCCAGGCCGAGGCGCTGCCCGCCTGAGCGCTGGGCGCCGCGAGCTTGGGCGCGGCGGCGTCGGTTTCAACCGCAATGAGAGCGCGCGCGGCGCGAAACCGATGCGCAACGCACCCGCCGTGCAATGGGGGCCTAACCCGAGGTGCTGCACGATGAACAACGCCGCCAACGCCTTTGCCCCCACCGTCCCGCTGCTGGGCTCGCAAGGCTGGATCAACCCGCCCGCCAGCAACGACGACGATTACAGCTTCACTGCGCTGCTGCGCCACTGGCTGCGCCGCAGCCACACCCGCAGCAGCATCGCGGAGCTCGACGACCGCATGCTGCGCGACATCGGCCTCACCCGCTACGACGTGCTGGTCGAGTCGCGCAAGCACTTCTGGCAGGCCTGACGGGCCGCCATGGCCGCAGCAGGGCCCCCGCTTTCGAGCGGGATGGACTGGACACGTGTGCCAGGGGCGGCACACGCGTTACGATCGCCATCTGACGAGGCTGCCTTTCGCATGTTCACCGTCATCATGAATCCGATCGAGTCCTCCTCCCCGGCTGCAGCGGCACTGACACCCCACATACTTGCGCTGGACGACGACCCGCAGGTGCGGCAGCTCGTGCACGACTACCTGGTCGAGAACGAGCTGCGCGTCACCGTGGTCGGCACCGGCGCCGAGTTCGACCAGGTGCTGGCGCGCGAGGCGATCGACGTCGTCGTCCTCGACGTGCGCCTGCAGGGCGAAGACGGCCTGCAGATCGCGCGCCGCCTGCGTGAGACGTCGACCATCCCGATCCTGATGCTCACCGGCCGCGCCGAAGAAGCCGACCGCGTGATGGGTCTGGAGCTCGGTGCCGACGACTACCTGACCAAGCCATTCAGCCCGCGCGAGCTGCTGGCGCGCATCCGCGCGCTGCTGCGTCGCGCGCGCGCGCAGGCCACGGTGGCCGACGCGATCGCCAAGGTGCGCGCCTATCGCTTCGGCGGGTGGGAACTCAACATCGGCTTGCGCCGACTGAAATCGGCCGAGGGTCGCGTCGTCGAACTGACCAACGGCGAGTTCAGCCTGCTGGCTGCGTTCGTGTCGTCGCCGCAGCGCGTGCTGTCGCGCGACCAGTTGCTCGACCTGTCCCGCCTGCACAACGCCGAGGTCTACGACCGCTCGATCGATGTGCAGATCCTGCGCCTGCGCCGCAAGATCGAAGTCGATCCGGCGCAGCCGCAGTTCATCAAGACCGAGCGCGGCGCGGGCTACGTCTTCGCCGCCAGCGTCGAGCAGGTGAACTGAGCACCGTGCACGAACGTCCCCCGCAAGCGGGGGGTGTGCGGCCGGGCAGGCGGTTTCAGGAGTAACTGCGACGCGCAGCGCGGTAACGCGCCGGCAACCGGCAGCCGGCGAAATGCGCATCCATCATGGGTGCGACATCGTCCCTTCAGGCAACGGCCTCGCGATGGCTCGGCGCGCTGGCGCTGTTGGCTGCGGCCGTGCTGTCGGGCTGCGCCGCGCTGCCCGCCAACGTGCAGCGGACGCCCTCCGAGGCCATGGCCGATGTCGCCGCGACACCGCTGGCGCGGTTGGCGGCATCGTCGACGCCCGACGACAAGCGGCACTTGTCGGGCCTGCGGCTGCTGCCGCACGGCCCCGAGGCGCTCGCCACGCGGTTGGCGATGTTGCGGCGCGCGCAAAAGTCGATTGACGTTCAGTACTACGTGGTGGCGCCCGACGATTCGGGTCGCCAGTTCCTGCGCGGGCTGCGCGATGCCGCGACCCGTGGCGTGCGCGTGCGACTGTTGATCGACGACCTGCATGCCGGCGCGCAGGATGAGCTGCTGCTTGGGCTGGCCGCGCATGACAACGTGCAGGTGCGCTTGTTCAATCCGCTGCCAGTGCGCGGCGCGGGTTTCCAGACGCGGCTGCTGCTGTCGCTGCACCAGTTCGAGCGCGTGAACCGGCGCATGCACAACAAGCTGCTGGTGGCCGACAACTCGATCGCCGTGACCGGCGGGCGCAACATCGCCAACGAATACTTCATGCGCAGCGAGACGGCCAATTTCATCGACATGGACGTGCTGTCCGTCGGCCCCGTGGTGCGCAGCCTGTCCGATGTGTTCGATCGCTATTGGAACAGCGAGCTCGCGTTTCCGGTCGAGGCTCTGTTGTCCCGGTATGGGACGCGTGAGCAGGCGCGTGCCCGCTTCGACGACTGGGCCGGCAGTGAGCCCGCAAACTGGGACGCCGACGGCCTGCCGGCGCAACTGTCGTCGCACGAGGCGATCGAGCTGAACTTCGCGCCGGTCAGCGTGTTTGCCGACGAACCGAGCAAGGCGTCGGGCGGCGCCTCGCCGGCCACTGCGATGGACAGCGCGATCTCGACGCTGCGCTCGGCGCAGTCCGAGGTGTTGATCGTGTCGCCGTATTTCGTGCCGGGCGAGAATGGCCTGCGCCTGATGCAGGCAGCGATCGACAAGGGCATCCACGTCTCGGTGATGACCAATTCGCTGGCCGCCACCGACGAGCCGCTGGCCCACGGCGGCTACGCGCGCTATCGCGCGCCGATGCTCAAGCTCGGCGTCTCGCTGTCGGAGCTGAGCCCCGTGCCGAGCCGCAAGTTCGACATGATCGGCGACCTGCGCTCGTCGCTGGGCCGCCTGCATGCCAAGGTGGCGGTAGTCGACCGCCGCTGGCTGATGGTCGGCTCGATGAACATGGACGCGCGCTCGTCGCGCAGCAACACCGAGATCAGCCTGGTGATCGACGACCGCGCGCTGGCCACTGCGGCGCTGGTGTTGATGCAGCAGCGCTGGTCAGACAGCCACTATCGGCTGCGCATGGGCCAGCACGACAACCGCGTCGAATGGATCGAGCCCGACGAAGTCGCGCCGGTGGTCCACCGCGCCGAGCCGCACGTCAGCTGGCTGAGCCGGCTGCGTCTGAGCGTGCTGTCGATGTTCGTGGCGGAGGACCTGCTGTAGCGCGGCAGCCCCGGCGCGCGCTGTAGAGCGCGGCCAGCGCGGTCAGCACGTTGGCCAGCATCTGCTCCCACGAATCGTACAGCCACGCGTTGACCATCCACAGCGCCGACACGCCGAGCATCGTCAGGCGCAGCGTGTTGCCGCGCAGGTAGAACATCGCCAGTGTCGACAGCACCGAGGCCACCAGCAGCAGCGCGGACGGCCAGCCGTGCCAGGTGAGCAGCGAGACGGCCAGCGTCAGCGCGACGAAGCCGGCACACGCTGCGTGGCGCACCGCGATCGCGGCCTCCAGCGTCACCGCGGAGGTGGCGGTGCGTCCGGCGCTGACCAGGCTGAGCGCCGCGGCGGTGTGGGCGCCGAGCAGCAGGTTGTTCAGTGCCCAGATCGTTCCAGACAGGCCCGACTGCAGGCGCAGCGCCTTCTCACAGCGGCGAGCGAGCGCGCAGACGTTGAGGGCGAGGGCGCAGACGCCGGTGGCATGGATCAACAACTCGGTGGGCATCGGCGCAACTGCTGCAACTGCTGGCTCGTCCGCGCAGTGGTGGGGTGGCGCGGGAACCCCGAGTCTCGCTCGGGCGCAGACGCTTCATTCACCGATGAGCCCCCGGCTCGGTGCGTTGTTCACGAGATCACGCAGATACGTGTCGTTGCGTTGGCGTTGCTCACCGGCTCGCCGCGAACGTCGGCTGCGCAAGGTCGACGCAAGGCGCGGGCCGACCGCACCGTACGGCGGCCTTAGCGTCTTGTCACAGGATTGAAGGACCGCGTTGGACGCGGCCGCCGACGCCCTCAGTGGCGCTGGATCTGCGCAAGGCGCGCGGCGATTGGCGGCGAGCGCAGCGGGGTCGGGCGGGCGAGACGCGAGTAAGCCGGCAGCGTCTCGCTGAAGTCAACGATGGGGACTTCGTCCAGGCGCATCGAATCGGAGAGGTGGAACTCGTCGGCCGCCAGAAGCGAGCCGTCAACGTGCTCGAACGAGGTGTAACCAGGGTCGGCGGACGCGGGTTCGGCGCCATCGAGTCCGAGCACCCTGGCCAACCAACCTGCACGCCTGCTCATTCGCACACTCCTGCAACATCACCCCAACGGGAGAGCCGCAAGCATGCGCGATGACGGCGGTTCCTGACCATCCCTCCTGCGAGGGAAAACGCGTACCTACAGCGATCCTAGGGGGGCAGCGACCGCGCGCACGAGCAGCACCGGCACCGGCGCCAGTCGCAGCACCTGCTCGGCGTCACTGCCCAACAGCAGGCGGCCCGCGCCGCGGCGGCCGTGCGTGCCGATCACGATCAGGTCGGCCTTCCAGTCGATTGCCTCCTTGACCACCACGTCGCACACGCGGCCGCTGAAGCTGTGATGCAGCACGGTCTCGGCATTCACGCCGCGCGCCTGCGCTTCGCGCTTGGCGTCGGACAGGACCTTCTCGCCACCTTCGGCCAGTACGCTGAGCAGCTCGCCGATGTTGCTGGCCAGCGCGCCCGCGGTGGCGGTGAGCGTGCCGTCGTCGACCACGTGCAGCAGCCGCAATCGCGAACCGAACTTGGAGGCCACGGCCAGCGCTTCGGCCAGCCCTCGGTTGGACGTCGCACTGCCGTCGACCGGCACCAGGATGCGTTCGTACATCGTCTTCCCTTCGTGGCGATCGCTGTCGCCACCGAACGTACTGTCGCATCGCCCCGGCTGCGACCGTTGACAGGCGTCAAGTGAATACCCGGCGGCGGCCCTTATCTTGATCTCGCGGGCCACGGCGAGCGGTCGTGGCCGCGACGGCACGGCGTGCAGGCACGCGAGCGTTCCATGACCAATCCAACCAAGGACCTTGCAGCCCCAAACGGCTCGGCGGTGCTGCGCGCGCGGGGCCTGACCAAGGTCTACGGCAACGGATCGGCCGCGGTGCATGCCCTGCGCGGTGTCGACTTGAGCGTCGAGCGCAGCGAGTTCATCGTGCTGCTCGGCCCCTCGGGCAGCGGCAAGTCGACGCTGCTCAATATCCTCGGTGGCCTCGATATCCCCACCGCAGGCGAGCTGCGCTTTCACGACCAGCTGCTCAGCAGTGTCGGTGACGACGCGCTGACGACCTACCGGCGACGCCACGTGGGCTTCGTGTTCCAGTTCTACAACCTGATCC
>DASTZF010000158.1:0-9628 GCA_035764445.1 Burkholderiaceae bacterium | reverse complement strand
CAGCGCCCAGTCGACCCAGCTGATGTCATTCATCGTGGACATCATGACACCTTGCTGCGGGCGACCGTGTGCGCGCTCAAAGCGGCCGCACCGCCGCCGGCAGGCCCGCGGCCTTGAGGGTGCCCGCCGCCTTTTCGGCGTCTTCGCGAGCGGCGAAGGGCCCCACGCGCACGCGGATGCGCTTGGCACCGTCGATCTCGACGACCTGCGTGTAGCTCTTGAGCCCCAGCTTGTCGACCCGCTGACGCATGTCGCGCGCCGAATTGGCCTCGCCGTAGGCGCCGACCTGCACGACGAAGCGGCCGGCATCGCTGCTTGGCGGTGGCTTGGTCGTTTGGGCCGCTGCGACCACGGTGGCCGGCTTCGTACCGACGCTCGCGGCACTGGCCGGGGTCCGCCCGTCGAGCAGGGCGCGCGCGCGTGCGCCGTCGTCGTTGCGCGCCTCGGGCGCGGGCGTGACCTTGGGTGCGGGGGTTGGCTTCGGCGCGGGTTCGCTGCGTGGCGCAGCGGGCTCCTTGCGTGGCGGCTCGGCGCCAGGAGTGGGCTCGCTGCGCGTCACGGCGGCGGCACTCTCGCGCGCCGGCTCGGTGCTGCGTTCGGCCACCACCCCGCTGCTGACCCGGGCGGTGGCGGGCGCCGCCGACGCAACCCGCGGCGGCGGCAACGGCAGCGATGGTGCACCTTCCTTCTTCGGAATCTCGATCGGGATGTCGACCGCGATCGGGCGTGGCTGCGTCTCGAACAGCACCGGAAAGCCGATCACGCCCACCGCCAGCAGCGCGGCCGCACCGATCAGGCGGCGGCGAGCCCGCGTGCGCGCTGCTTGCACGGGGTCGGTGGTGCCTGCGCGCTGCGCGTCCGAGGCCGATGATCCTTTCAGGAACGAGAACAGACCCATGCGCTGCGTTGTCGGCGGCGACGTGAGCGCTGTCGGCCGCTTGAGCGCCGCGGTCCCGCTGCGGCTATCCCAGGTGCGTGGCCGCCAGCTGCGGCAAGCCTTCTTGCAACACGCCGCCTACCGTGTAGAAGGAACCGAACACGACGATTCTATCAGCGGGGTCTGCAGCGGCCAGTGCCGCGCGCAGTGCGGCACCGGGCGCGGCATGCGTGCTCACGCGCACCTCTTGCGTGGCCGCACCGGCGGCCACGTCGCGCGCCAAGTCGGCGGCCTTGGCCGCGCGTGCGATCGGCAGATCGGTGACGAACCAGTGGTCGATCAGTGGCCGCAGCGGCGCGAGCACATTGGCGATGTCCTTGTCGGCCATCACGCCGAAGACTGCGAACGTGCGCGGATAGAAGCCCATCTGGTCGAGGCTGACCGCCAACGCGCTGGCAGCCTGGGGGTTGTGCGCCACGTCGAGCACGAGCGCCGGCTGCCCGGGCACGATCTGGAACCGCCCTGGCAGATCGACCAGCGCCAGGCCGTTGCGCACCGCCTGCGCGCTGATCGGCAACCGATCGTGCAGAGACTCCAGCGCGGCCAGCGCGGTGGCCGCGTTGAGCAACTGGTTCGCACCACGCAATGCCGGGTACGCGAGGCCGTTGAAGCGCCGCGTCCGCCCGCGCCACGACCACTGCTGCCGATCGCCGTCGAAGCGAAAGTCACGCCCTTGCAGCCAAAGATCGGCACCGATCGCTGCAGCTTGCGCGATCACGCTGGCCGGCGGTTCGGGGTCACCGACGACGGCGGGACGGCCGTTGCGGAAGATGCCCGCCTTCTCGCGCCCGATCGATTCGCGGTCGGGCCCGAGGTACTCGGTGTGATCGAGCGCGACGTTGGCGATGACCGCGCAGTCGGCGTCGAACGCGTTCGCCGCATCGAGGCGGCCACCGAGACCCACCTCCAGCACGATCACGTCGGGCCGGGCCTGCGCGAAAACGCGAAGGATCACCAGCGTCGTGAACTCGAAGTAGGTCAGCGGCAGCGTGCCGCGAGCGGCCTCCACCGCTTCGAAGTGGGGCAGCAGCGTCGCTGCATCCACCATCGCGCCGCCGAGCCGACAGCGCTCCTCGAAATGCACCAGGTGCGGCTTGATCGACAACGCGGTGCGATAGCCGGCATGGCGCGCGATCGATTCGATGATCGCGCAGGTCGAGCCCTTGCCGTTGGTCCCCGCCACGCTGATCAACGGGCACTCGAAGCGCAGGTCGAGCCGCGCACGCATGTCCAGCACCCGCTCGAGCGTGAACTCGACGCGCTCGCGCGCGAACTCCATGCTCTTGGGGTTGAGCCGCTCGCAGTGCGCGAGCCAGTCGTCGAGCGTGCGCAAGCTTCGAATGGCCGCGCTATCGAGCGAAGCGGTCAGTCCAGCGCCGGGCCGCCCCAAGCTGGACTGGGCCCGCTCGGGGGGCAGCGCAGTCGCGCAGCGACAAGCGTGGGGGTCAACATGCCTTCAGGCCACCGCGTCGGCGCTTTGCTTGAGCAGCATCGCCAGCAGCTTGGCGACCGCCGGGCGCAGCTGGCGGCGGTCGACGATCAGGTCGAGCGCGCCCTTGCCGAGCAGGAATTCGGCGCGCTGGAAGCCCTCGGGCAGCTTCTCGCGCACGGTGTTCTCGATCACCCGCGGCCCGGCAAAGCCGATCAGTGCCTTCGGTTCTGCGAGCACGACGTCGCCCATGAACGCGAAGCTGGCCGACACGCCACCCATCGTCGGGTCGGTGAGCACGCTGATGAACGGCAGCTTGGCCGCCGACAGACGCGCCAACGCGGCGTTGGTCTTGGCCATCTGCATCAGGCTCAGCGTGCCCTCGTACATGCGCGCGCCGCCGGACGCGGTGAAGCAGACGAACGGCATCTTCTGCTCGACCGCGGTGTCGACGCCGCGCACGAAGCGCTCGCCGACCACGCTGCCCATCGAGCCGCCCATGAAGTCGAATTCGAAGCACGCAGCCACCAGCGGCACGCTCATCACCGCGCCGCCCAGCACCACCAGCGCGTCGGTCTCGCCGGTGTTCTCAAGCGCGAGCTTCAGGCGCTCGGGGTACTTCTTGCTGTCCTTGAACTTCAGCGCGTCGACCGGCACCACCTCTTGGCCGATCTCGAAACGGCCTTCGGGATCGAGGAAGGTGTCGAGCCGCGCGCGTGCGCCGATGCGGTGGTGGTGCTCGCACTTCGGGCAGACGTTGAGGTTGCCCTCGAGGTCGGTCTTGTAGAGCACGGTCTCGCAGGCTGGGCACTTGATCCACAGGCCCTCGGGCACCGAACGGCGCTCGGCCGGATCGGTCTGCTGGATCTTCGGCGGCAGCAGTTTCTCGAGCCAACTCATCTGCGGTTTCCTTCCGGGGTGTCGATCGCGGCGCGGATCTCGGCCATGAAGCGGCGGCCGGCGGAGGCAACATTGTCGCGCGGTTCGGCCTCGAGAATCTGCACCAAACGTGATCCGATGACCACTGCGTCGGCCACCTTGGCCACGGCGCGGGCACTTGCCGCATCCCGTATGCCGAAACCCACGCCGACCGGCAGTTTCACATGCTGGCGGATGCGCGGGATTGCGTCGGCCACCGACGACACGTCGAGGTGGCCGGCGCCGGTGACGCCTTTCAGAGACACGTAGTACACGTAGCCGCTGGCCAGCCGCGCGACCTCTTGAATGCGTGCGTCGGTCGACGTGGGGGCGAGCAGGAAGATGAGGTCGATGCCGGCCGCCTTCAATGCGGCAGCCAGCGCGCCGCATTCTTCGGGCGGATAGTCGACCACCAGCACGCCGTCGACCCCGGCCTGCGCGGCGGTGCGCGCGAAAGCCCCTTCGCCCAGCCGTTGATCGAAGCGCTCGATCGGGTTGGCGTAACCCATCAGCACCACCGGCGTGTGCGTGTTGCGCTGACGGAAGGCTCGCACGATGTCGAACACCTGCGCCAGTCCGATGCCCTTGGCGAGCGCACGCTCGGAGGCCTTTTGGACCACCGGGCCATCGGCCATCGGATCGGAGAACGGCACGCCGAGTTCGATCACGTCGGCGCCGCCGTCGACCAGGCCATGCAGCACGTCGACCGTTGCATCGGCATAGGGGTCGCCGGCGGTGACATACGGAATCAACGCCTTGCGGCCCAGCTGCTTCAGCGGCTGCAGGACCGATGCGATGCGGCTCATACGGCAACCTCCGCGCTGCGCGCTGCGGTACTGGCAACGACATCACAAGCGCTTCGCGCAGTTGTGAGTCTTCGCCGCAACTTCGTTGTCGTCTCGGAAGCGGCCCGGCGTCTCATGGCCTGCCTCCGACGGCTGACGCACCCTTGACCGCTTGGCCTCGACACGACGGCCGGCAGTAGAAATCGGCACCCGACAGATCGGCCACAGTGCCGATGTCCTTGTCGCCGCGACCCGACAGATTGACCAGCAGATGCTGGTCGGACTTCATCGTCGCGGCAAGCTTGATCGCGTGCGCGACCGCATGGCTCGATTCGAGCGCCGGGATGATGCCTTCGGTGCGGCACAGCCGGTGGAACGCCGCAAGCGCCTCGTCGTCGGTGATCGCCGCGTATTCGGCGCGACCACTGTCCTTCAGGTACGCGTGCTCGGGGCCGACGCCGGGGTAGTCGAGGCCGGCGGACACCGAGTGCGTCTCGAGGATCTGGCCGTTGTCGTCCTGCAGCAGGTAGGTGCGGTTGCCGTGCAGCACGCCGGGTGAGCCGGCATTGAGGCTGGCCGCGTGCTTGCCGCTTTGCAGGCCGAGCCCCGCCGCCTCTACCCCGATCAGCCTCACGCGCTCGTGCTCGATGTACGGATAGAAGATGCCCATCGCGTTGCTGCCGCCCCCGACGCAGGCAATCACCGCGTCGGGCTGGCGGCCGATGCTCTGTTGCATCTGCACGATGCACTCGTCGCCGATCACGCGCTGGAAGTCGCGCACCATCGTCGGGTACGGGTGCGGGCCGGCGACGGTGCCGATGATGTAGAAGGTGTTCTCGACGTTGGTGACCCAGTCGCGCAGGGCTTCGTTGAGCGCGTCCTTCAGCGTCTTGGAACCGCTGTCGACCGGCACCACCTTGGCGCCCAGCAGCTGCATGCGGTACACGTTGGGCGACTGGCGCTTGACGTCTTCGCTGCCCATGTAGACCACGCAGTCCATGCCGTAGCGCGCGCAGACGGTGGCGGTGGCGACGCCATGCTGCCCGGCGCCGGTTTCGGCGATCACGCGCGGCTTGCCCATGCGCTTGGCCAGCAGCGCCTGGCCGACGGTGTTGTTGACCTTGTGCGCGCCAGTGTGGTTGAGGTCCTCGCGCTTGAGGTGGATCTGCGCGCCGCCGACCTCGCGGCTCAGTCGCGCTGCGTGGTACACCGGGCTCGGGCGGCCGACGAAGTGTTCGAGCTCGTCACGAAACTCGGCGACGAACTCTGGATCGTTGCGGTAGTGCTGATAGGCCGCCTGCAGTTCATCGAGCGCGTGGACCAGCGTTTCGGCAACGAAGCTGCCGCCGTATGGCCCGAAGTGCCCGCGCGCGTCGGGCTGTTGATAGTGCGTCATGTCGATCGAGGTCTAGTGGATGGCGTCGTCGATGCGCGCATCGGCTTCGCGCACCGCGTCGCAGAACCGGCGGATCAGCGCGGCGTCCTTGACGCCCTTGCTCGCCTCCACGCCAGAGCTCACATCAACGGCCCAGGGCCGGACGCGCATCACCCCATCGATCACGTTTGCAGGATTCAACCCACCAGACAAAACGAGCGGAACGGGCACGCTTGGTGGAACGAGTGACCAATCGAAGACCTTTCCGCCCCCACCGTAGCCCTGGACGTCGGCGTCCAGCAGCAGCGCCGCGGCGCTGGTGTAGGCGAGCGCGAAGTCTAGCAGCGCAAACCCCTCGCGCATGCGGGCGGCCCGAATGTAGGTGCGGCCGCTCGCTTCGCACTGTGCCGGTGTCTCCTCGCCCTGGAACTGCAGCACCGCGCGCGGCACCGCGTCGACGGTGCGCGCGATGTCCTCGGCCTTGGCATTGACGAACACGCACACCGGCGTCACGAAGGGCGGCAGCTGCCGAGCCAACTCGCCGGCCCGCTTCGCAATCACGTGGCGCGGGCTGCGCGCGTACAGTATGAAGCCGATCGCATCGGCGCCCGCTTCGACAGCCGCGGCCACGTCGGCCTCGCGAGTGAGGCCGCAGATCTTGATGCGGGTGCGCTGCTGCACGGATGCGACATCGAGCTTCACGGCAGCCAGTCGAGCGCGGGCGCACGGTCGGGCAGCCGAAGGTGCGCATCGTAGTACGGGCCGACGAAGTACAGGCCGTCGGCGGGAAAGGTCGGTGCGGCGGCGTCGCGGTTGCGCGCGGCCAGCACCTCGCGCAGCCATGGGGCCGGGCGCCGCCCGCTGCCAACCGCCAGCAGGCAGGCCATGATGTTGCGCACCATGTGGTGCAGGAACGCGCTGGCGTCGAAGTCGAAGTGCCAGTACGCACCGCGCCGATCGATGCCGATCGAGCGCAAGGTCTTCACCGGCGTCGCAGCCTGGCACTCGCTGGAGCGAAACGAACTGAAGTCGTGCTCGCCGATCAGCTCGCGCGCCGCAAATCGCATCGCGTCGAGATCGAGCGACTCGAACACCCAGCCGACGAGCCCCGACTCCAACGACGGCCGCACCGGTGACTGCAGCAGCACGTAGCGATAGCGCCGTCCGCGCGCGTCGAAGCGCGCATGAAAGTCGCTGGGTACCGGCTGACTCCACTGCACGGCGATGTCGCGCGGCAGATGGCTGTTGGTGCCGCGCACCCACGAGAACGGCTCGCGCTCGACGGGTGCGTCGAAGTGGACGACCTGATTCAGCGCATGCACGCCGGCGTCGGTGCGGCCAGCGCACACCGTACTGACCGGTGCATCGGCCAGGTGCGACAGCGCCCGTTCGAGCGCGTCCTGAATCGAGCCGCGATCGGGCTGGCTTTGCCAGCCGCTGTACTGGGTGCCGCGGTAGCTGACCCCGAGCGCCCAGCGCCCGGCGGCGGATCGCTCCGCCGCGGGCCGGGCAACGGGTTCAGGCAAGGCTGTCGAGCATGCTCTGGGCCTTGGTCTTCAACGCCCCGCCGGCCTTGGCGACCACCTCTTCGAGCAGATCGCGTGCACCTTCCATGTCGCCGATCTGGCGGAACTCCTCGGCCAGCTCGAGCTTGCGCGCGAGCGGATCGTTCTCGTCGAGGGCACCGTGTCCCGACGGTTGCGCGGGCAGCGTGAAGTCGCCGAAGTCGAGCGTCGGCTTGGCCGCGGTGCCGGAGCTGAGCGGCGCGGGCGCGCTCGGCGCACCGAGGTCGAGCGAGATCGCGTCGAGCTCGACGCTGGCGGGCCTGGCTTGCGGCTTGGCTTGCGGCCTGGCCTTCGTAGCCTGCGACGGCATCGTGCCGAGGTCGAGGTCGAGGTCGAGGTCCGGTGGAATCGTGCCGCCGCCGCGGGTGTCGTGCGACGTGGAGTCGACCGCCGACGGCGGGAAGCCCGACGTCGACGGCATGATCGACTGCGGCATCGTGCTGGCGCCCAACGGCTCGATGATGCGGCCGCCGTCTCCGGCCACCGCCGCGACCGGTTGGCCGCCCGGCTTGTACAGCGGGTTCTCGGGGTCGATCCCGCGGCCGAGCTCCTGCGCCTTGGACCAGTCGTCGCCCTCGCCCTTGGTCAGCGAGTACAGCTGTGTGGCCAGCAGCTCGAAGCCCTTGGTGTCGCGGCGCTTGGCGTAGACCTCGAGCAGCTTGGTGCGAATCGCGAGGCGGTCGGGGTTGCCGCGCATCGCCTCCTTCAGGATCTCCTCGGCCTGCAGGTCGCGGCCATAGGCCAGGTAGACGTCGGCCTCGGCAACCGGATCGACGTCACCGATCGCGTCGAGCTGGCTCAGCGAGTAGCTCATCGACGACGAGACGCCGCTCGCGTCTCGCGTATCGACGCGCTGTCCGCCGCTGGCGCCGAAGAACGAATCGGGCTGCAGCCGGCTCTCGAGGAACGACGTCTCGCCGTTGTCCTTGCGGAAGCGGCCGCGCAAGCGGTACAGCGCCAAGCCAACCAGCAGCACGACCAGGCCGATCGCCCCGGGCATCGCCATCGGGTGGTCCATCAGCGCGGCCAGCATGCTCGGCTCTTCGACCGGCGGCGTGGTGGGCTTGGGCGACGCGGTCGGACGCGGAGGCGGCACCGACGCAGCCGCGGCAGCGGGTGGTGCGGCAGCGGGCTCGCTGGCCGCCGGAGCCGGCAACGGCAGCGCCGGCGCTGCCGGCGCCTCTGCCTTCGATGGCTCGACCGGTGCTTGCGCGACAGTGGTGGGCGGTGGTGTTTCAGGCGCGGGCGGGGGAGTCGCCGGTGCGGGTGCCTTCGCCTCGACCGGCGGCGCAGCAGGCGGGGCTACCGGCGCGGCTGGAGCGGCCGGGGCCGGTTGCGCCGGCGCGGTCGCGGTCTTGGAGTCCGCACGGGCACCCTTCTGGACATCCTTCAGTTGTTCGATGTTCTTCGCGAGTTCCGCCGCGCGCTCCTCGGCGGCCTTCTTCTCGGCATCCTTCGAAACCTTGGCCTCTTTGCTGCTACCGGCCTTGACTGCACCTTGCGACAGCGTCAGCTTGTCGCTCGTGGGCGCGGTGGCCTGCTTGCGATCGTCGACCGCGGCCTCGACCTTGCCCTTGGCCTGACGGCTCTCCTCGGCCTTGGTGGTCGGCACGTTGCCGGCCAGGCGGGCGCGATACGCCCCAAAGTCGGCGCTCTGGGCGCGAATCACTTCCTTCGCCTCGGCGGTGGTCACCGTCTTGGCGTCGTCTGACGAGGGCACCGACAACACCGCACCGGCTTTGAGCCGGTTCATGTTGTCGCCCATGAACGCGTTGGGATTGCTGCGGAAAAGCGCGACCAGCATCTGGTCGAGCGACACCCCCGCGCGCTGATTGTTCTTGGCGATCCGATACAGCGTATCGCCCTCACGTACCTTGTAGTCGCCCGGGCCGGTCGGCAGCGCGGCTTGCTGCGAGGCGCTGGACTGCACGGTGCCACGGGCGGCCGGCGCCGGCCGCGCCGAGGGTGCGGCCGCCTGCGGCGGAATCGGCGCAGCGGTCACCGCCGACGGAGCGGGCGTGGGCGCGACTTGCGGGGCGGCCGACACCTGCGGTGCCGTGGGTGCAGTGGCCTGCACCGGCGGCGCCATGCGGGCCTGCGGCGGGTCGAGCAGCAGTGTGAACTCACGCACGAGGCGGCCCGACGACCATGTGAGCTCGAGGATCACATCGACGAACGGCTCCTGCACCGCGCGCTCGCTGGTCACGCGCAGGTACGGCCTGCCGTCGGGGCGGCGGGCGATCGTCACCTGCGTCGAGGTCAGCACGGCGTTGTAGTCGACACCCGAAGCGCGATACGACTCGGGCGGTGCGACGCGCACCTTCAGCGAAGACTCTTCGTCGGGCGAGAGGCTGGAGATGTCGATCTCGGCCCGCAGCGCTTCGCCGAGGGCCGATTGAACATTGAGGCGGCCGAGTCCAAGGGCCCAAGCGCTGCCCGAGGCAGTCACCAGTGCGGCCAGTGCGACGCTGCTCAGCGCGACTCGTGCAGCAGGTCCAGAGCGGTATTTCAAGGCGTCTCCCAAGTGCAACCGGCGCGCTCGTATCAAGCGCGCCGACGTTCACAGGTCATGCAGCTCGAACGCTTGACCTCCGGTCGCGGGTAGTGCGTCGAAACCAC
>DASTZF010000157.1:0-4726 GCA_035764445.1 Burkholderiaceae bacterium | reverse complement strand
TGTTCACGCTGGCATCGCTGGCCTGCGGGCTGGCGCAGAGCCAATCCTGGCTGATCGCCGCGCGCGCGGTGCAGGGCCTGGGCGGTGCCGTCGTCGACGCGGTGTCGCTGTCGTTGATCGTGCACCTGTTCAGCGAGCCCGCTGACCGCGCCAAGGCGATGGGCGTTTATGGCTTCGTCTGCGCCGGCGGCGGCAGCATCGGCGTGCTGCTCGGCGGCCTGCTGACCGACACCTTCAGCTGGCACTGGATCTTCCTGGTCAATCTGCCGATCGGCGTGGCGGTCTGCGCGCTGACGCTCGGGCTGCTCGACAAGGATCGCGGGACTGGGTCGCGCCAGCGGCTCGACGTGGCAGGCGCCGTGACCGTCACGACGGCGTTGATGCTTGCCGTCTACGCGATCGTCGGCGGCAACGAGGCGGGGTGGGCTTCGGCGCCGACGCTCGGCTTGCTGGGTGCCGCGGTCGCGCTGCTGGTGCTGTTCGTGTTCATCGAGGCGCGTGTCGAGCACCCGCTGATGCCGCTGTCGCTGTTCAAGCTGCGCAACGTCGCCACCGCCAATGTGGTCGGGATGCTGTGGGCGGCCTCGATGTTCGCGTGGTTCTTCATCTCGGCGCTGTACCTGCAGCTCGTGCTCGGCTACAGCCCCATGCAGGTGGGCCTGGCGTTCCTGCCGGCCAACCTGATCATGGCGGTGTGCTCGCTCGGCGTGTCGGCCCGGCTGGTGATGCGCTTCGGCATCCGCACGCCCTTCGTCGCCGGCCTGCTGCTGGCGACGGTCGGGCTGGCGCTGTTCGCGCGCGCGCCGGTCGACGGCACGCTGTGGGTCGACGTGCTGCCCGGCATGCTGCTGCTCGGGCTGGGCGCCGGCATCGCGTTCAACCCGGTCTTGCTGGCCGCGATGAGCGACGTCGCGCCGAGCGACTCCGGTCTCGCCTCCGGCGTCGTCAACACGTCGTTCATGATGGGCGGCGCGCTCGGGTTGGCGGTGCTGGCGAGTCTGGCCGCCGCGCGCACCGAAGGTGCCGCCGCGGCCGGCGCGCCCCAGCCGGCGGCGCTCAACACCGGCTACCAGGCGGCGTTCTTCGTCGGCGCCGTCTTCGCGCTGGTGGCGTGCGCCATCGGGGCGCGCTTCCTGCGCGCACACGCGGCCGCGCAACCACCGGACCCGCACGCCGGCGGCGCCGACGCGGTCGACACGGCGGTGCCGGCGCCCGGCCTCGAGCGGCGCTAGCGACGCGAGCGCATCCTTTGGGTCGGCTCAAACGTCATCGCAACAGGCCGCACATCGGCGGCTGCCAGGAGACCGCGATGAAACACATGATCCGCTACAAGCTGAAGCCCGAGTGCGTGGCCGACAACGAGCGGCTGAGCCGTGCCGTGTTCGAGGCGCTGCGGCGCAAGCAGCCCGCTGGCGTTCACTACGCGACCTTCCGACTGGCCGATGGGCTCAGCTTCATGCACGTGGTGTCGTACGACGAGGGCGTCGGCAACGACGTGCTGACCGCGATGCCCGAATTCAAGGCCTTCAGCGAGGGCGTCAGGGACCGCTGCGCCGAGCCGCCGGCGCGCACCGAGCTGACCGAAGTCGGGTCGTATGGATTCTTCGGCCCCTGAACCCGGTGCGGACGACGACCTGATCGGCCGGCTCGAGAGCGGCCGCAGGGAGTTCCTCGCGCTGGTCGACCCGCTGCGACCGCAGTTGCACCGCTACTGCGCGCGCATGACCGGCTCGATCGCCGACGGCGAAGACGTGGTGCAGGAAACGCTGGCCGCGGCCTACTACGAGCTGTCGCAGATGAAGTCATTGCCGCAGCTGCGCCCGTGGCTGTTCCGCATCGCGCACAACCGCGCGATCGATCATTGGCGCCGCGAGCAGATGCGCCAGTCCGAACCGCTCGACGCCGCGCTGGAGGTGGCCGACGATGCGACGCGCGAGCCCGACCAGGCGCTGGCGCGCCAGCAGGCCACGCGCGCGGCGATCTCGGCGTTCCTCGCGCTGGCGCCCGCGCAGCGGGCGTGCGTGGTGCTGAAGGACGTGCTCGAGCAGTCGCTGGACGAGATCGCGCTCGCGCTGGACATGAGCGTGCCGGCGGTCAAGGCGGCGCTGCACCGGGGCCGCGTGGCGCTAGGGGCGGGTGCCGCGGCGGGGTCCGCGGCGCGCACGCCCACGTCACCGCAGCTGCAGCGCTATGCCAGTCTGTTCAACGCGCGCGACTGGGACGGTGTGCGCGCGCAGCTGGCCGCCGACGTGAGGGTCGAGCTGGTGTCGCGCCGCAAGATGGCGGGCTCCGAGGCGGTCACCTATTTCACCAACTACCAGGGCGTGCCGGGCTGGCGCCTGAGCCCGGCCTGGCTCGATGGCCGCGAGGTGCTGGCGGTTCGGCTCGGCGCGGCCGAGCGGCCGGCGTATCTGATCGCACTGCACTGGCGCGACGGCCGCGTGCAGACGATCCGCGACTACCGCTACGTGCCGTACATCGCCGCCGAAGCGCGGTTCGAGCCCGCGGACTGACGCGAGCCGCAGCCGGCGCATCCGGTCGCGCGGCGCATGGCTTGCGCGAAGCCGCCGATCCGGTTACGCTCTCTCAGCCTATTTTGGATACATGAATACTTGAACACATGAGAGGTCAGCCTGCCGCCACCACCGCCGACTCGGTGGCCGCCGCGCTGCGCAGCGCGCTGCACCGGGGCCGCTGGGAGGCCGGTGCGGCGTTGCGGCAGGAGGAGCTGGCGGCCGAGTTCGGGGTCAGCCGCATTCCGGTGCGCGAGGCGCTGAGCAAGCTGCACGCCGAGGGGCTGGTGGTGGTCGAGCCCAACCGCGGCGCGTTCGTCGCCAGCCTGAGCGTGGCCGACGTGCGCGAGGTGTTCGACCTGCGCGTGCTGCTCGAGTGCGATGCGCTGCGTCACGCGATTCCCGCGCACACGCCGCGCACGCTGCGCCAGCTGCACGCGCTGCAGGCCGAGCTCGATGCCGAGGACGACCCCACCTTGTGGCTGGCCACCGACGCAGCGTTCCACGAAGTGCTCTACGCGCCGTCCGGGCGCAGCAAGACGCTGGAGATGATCGCCATGCTGCGCGCGTCGGTGACCCGGCTGTACCGCGCGCACCTGTCGCCGAACACACGACGCAAGGGCTGGCGCGACGAGCACCACGCGCTGCTGAAGGCGGTGGCCGCGGGCCAGGTCGAGCGCGCGATCGCTGCGCTGACGCGCCACCTGCGCGCGACCGAGGCGGTCGCGCTGACCGCGGTGGGCGGCAACGCCGAGCCGGCGCGCGCCCGGTAGCAACTCTCCGCGAGCAGTGGCAAGGAAGCACGATGGCTCATCACGAACACACCTACCACGTGCGCGTCGAATGGACCGGCAACCGCGGCGGCGGTACGTCGGGCTACCGCGACTACGGCCGCGAGCACACGATCGGCGCCGACGGCAAGACCGCGATCCTCGGGTCGTCGGACCCGGTGTTCCGCGGCAATGCCGAGCGCTGGAATCCCGAGGAGATGCTCGTGGCCGCGGCGTCGACGTGCCATCAGCTGTGGTACCTGCACCTGTGTGCCGACGCCGGCGTGCACGTGCAGCGCTACGTCGACGACGCGGTCGGCACCATGCTCGACGAGCCCGATCACGGCCGCTTCATCCGCATCGTGCTGCATCCACGGGTCGCGATCGGCGTGGGCGGCGACCGCGACCTCGCGGCGCGCCTGCACCACGACGCGCACGAGCGCTGCTACATCGCCAACTCGGTGAACTTTCCGATCGACTGCGAGCCCGTGATCGAGACCATCGGTTGAAGTGGCGTCAGCGCACCGATTCCCACCACGCGGTGGAGGTGAACGGTGCGTCGGCGTCGACGATCTCCCCAAGTCGCGGCGTGACGACGTCGACGCCAGCCGCCCGCGCGGCGGCCAGCGTGCGCTTGATCGGCTCGTCCCAGGCGTGGAACGCGAGATTGAAGGTGCCCCAATGCACCGGGAACATCCGGCGCGCATTGACGTCGCGCGCCGCGCGCACCGCGTCTTCGGCGCTCATGTGGATGTCGAGCCACGGCGCGCCGGGGCCGTAGGCGCCGATCTTGACGAACGCCAGGTCGAACGGCCCGAAATTCTCGCCGATCGCCCGAAAGTGATCCGAGTAGCCACTGTCACCGCTGACGTAGACGCGGTGGCGCGCGCCGAGCAACGACCACGAGGTCCACAGCGTCGCGTTGCGGTCGCCGAAGCGGCGACCCGAATAGTGACGCGATGGCGTCGACACCACGCGCACGCCGCCGACCGGTTGCTCCTGCCCCCACTGCAACTCGTGGATCCGCTGCGGCGCGACGCCCCAGCGCTCGAGGTTTGCCCCGATGCCCAGCGGCACCACGAACAGCGTGCGCTCGCCGCGCGCGAGTTCTTGCACCGTGCGCATGTCGAGGTGGTCGTAATGGTCGTGCGTGATCAGCACGGCGTCGATCGGTGGCAGCTCGGCCAGCGCGATCGGCGGCGGATCGAAGCGCTTGGGCCCGAAGTCGAACGGCGACGCGTAGTCCGAGAACATCGGATCGACCAGCAGCCTTACGCCGTCGAGCTCGATGTAGACGCTGGCGTGGCCGATCCAGAATGCGCGCAGTCGCTGCGGCGGGGACGAGCCCGCTGCGCCGGTGCTCGGCGCCAGCAGGCTTGCGGCCGTTACGGGCACCACCGGCAGCGGGTGCGGGGGCTCGCGGACCTCGCCGCCAGAGAACTG
>DASTZF010000156.1:0-5164 GCA_035764445.1 Burkholderiaceae bacterium | reverse complement strand
CACGCGCTCGACCAGCACGTCCCAGATCATCGGCCGATAGGCATAGGCATCGATCACGCCGATCACCTGGTTCATGCGCGCGCGCTCGCGCGGCTGCGTCGGCTGCAGCGCCGGCCCGTCGAACGCCTCGTCGACGTAGCGCGTGATGGCGGCGGTCTCGTACAGCCAGAAGCCGTCGTGCTCGAACGCCGGGATGCGGCCGAACGGATGGCGCGCGCGGTGCTCCGCAGGCACGCCGTCGGGTCCGAAGATCTCGACCTCGTGCAGCGTGTAGGCCGCACCCTTCTCTTCGAGCGCGAGCCGCGCGATGCGCGTGTAGACGCTGCGTGCGAGCCCGTACAGATTGACGCCGGCCACGCTGCGGTCCTCTGCTTGAGGCCTCGAAAATGGCGAATGCGACCGGCGGCGGCCGTCAGACCGCCTTGACCGCGGCGCCGACGCTCACCCAGCCGTGCGTGCGCGGCATGCCGGGCGCATAGAACTTGCGCAGCGACTCGAAGCGGAAGCCGTGCATCTGCACCAGCTCGGCGATCGGTCGGTTCAGGTTGCAGCCGCACGCCAGGATCCGCTGCAGGCCGTTGAGCCGCTGTTGCCAGCGCACGACGCCGTCGTCCTCGGACAACCCGTGCTCCATCAGCAACAGCCGTCCGTCGGGCCGCAGCACACGGCGCAGCTCGGCCAGCACGCGCGCCGGATCGGCCACCGTGCACAGCGTCAGCGTGCTGACCGCGGTGTCGAAGCCTGCGTCGGCCAGCGGCATGCGCTCGGCGGTGCCCCCGATCACTTCGACCGGGAAGCGCGCGCTCGCAATGCGCGCGCGCGCCCGCGAGCGCATGCCGCCGCTCGGCTCGACCGCCACCACCGACTGCACCGACGACGGATAGTGCGCCAGGTTGAGCCCGGTGCCGAAGCCGATCTCGACCACGCGGCCGCGCGCCCGGCTGACCGCGTCGGCACGGATCGTCTCGAGCGCGGGGTCGGCATTGAGCCTGTCGTTGAGCCACGGGAAGACGCGGCTCTCGTAGAAGCCCGCGCTCATGTGCGCTCCGTGCGTTGGACTGCCGGCGGTGCAGGCCTCTTCACGCGCGCGGCGCCGCGCGCACCGTGTCGACGCCCCATGCTCCGGCGCCCGCGGCGGCGAAGAACAGGAAGATGAAGCAGAACAGCACCGCGCTCTCGCCCTGATTGAGGATCGGCGACAGCACGTGACCCTGGGGCGCGTGCGCCATGAAATACGCGAACGCCATCTCGCCCGACAGGATGAACGCCGCCACGCGCGTGAACAGGCCGATCAGCAGCAGCACGCCGAACACCACTTCGATGATGCCGGCCGCGCCCATGAGCGACATCAGCTGCAGGTTGTCGAACATCGCGACGTGCGGCACGCCGAACAGCTTGGCCGTGCCGTGCTGCAGGTACAGGAACGCGACGATGATGCGCAGCAATCCTTGCGCGCGCGGAACCCACACATCGAGCCAGACGGGAGCGGAAATGGACATCTGCGTCTCCTTGGTGTTGGTGGTACCCGGGCGGCAGTGTAGGAGCGCGGCGCTCAAAGCGAGTCGAGGCGCCACACACCCAGGCTCTTGTCGCGGTATCCGCCGCCAGCCTCGTCGCAGCGCTCGTCGAGCAGCGCCGCCGGCGCCGGCCACCCGAACGGCGGCCGGCACAGGTTGAGCGGGCGCCAGTCGCCGTCTTCGCAGTCGTGGTTGCTTCGCAACGCGCTGAAGGTGGTGGTGATCAGCCAGGTCGCGCCCGAGCGGCGCAGATTGCGCACGGCGCGCTCGATGTGGGCGAACGACAAGTGGACCAGGCAGTCGCGGCACAGCACGGCGTCGGCGCGCGGCAGCGGGTCGGTGGTGATGTCGGCCTGCAGGTAGCGGCCCGCGATCTCGCGGGCCGCAGCGCGCTGCTGCAGCGATCGCACGATCTCAGGGACGATGTCGACGCCGGTGTAGTCGAGCTCGAGGCCGAGCCGGTTGATCCACTGCGCATCACCGCACGGCGCGTCGAGCAGCGAGCTCACGGACAGCTCGCGCAGCAGCGTCGGCAGCCCGGCGCTCAGCGCCGACACCGCAGTCTGCTCCGAACCCAGCCCCGACGACGACGACGCCGCACCCCACAGATTGATGGCATGGATGCGCTCGAAGCGCTCGCGCAGCCCGAGGCCGTGAAACGACGCCCGCTCGACCGCGAAGCGCAGATGGGCCAGCACCGGCGGACGATCGGCGTCGCGCACGTTCACCGCAGCCGACGGTCAGCGCTCGGACAGCGCCAGGTTCACGCCGAGGCTCGCGAACGCGGCCGAGAAGCCGCGGCGCAGCCACGCCTGCACGCGCGGCGAGTCGACCACCGCGCGCCGAAAGGCGTGCGCCAGCAACCCGTAGACGACGAAGATGGCAAACGTCATTGCCATGAAGACGCCGCCCAGAGTCAGCAATTGCAGCAGCGGCGACGGCGCGTCGCTGGCCACGAACTGCGGCAGGAAGGCCAGGAAGAAGATCGACAGCTTCGGATTGAGGATGTTGATCAGGAACGCCTTGACCGCAATGCCGCGTGCGTCGACGGCGGTTGTCCGTGGGTCGACCGCGAACGACTGCTTGTCGCGCCAGGTGGCATAGGCCAGATAGAACAGGTACGCCATGCCGGCGAACTTCAGCGCCTGGAACGCCAGCGCGCTCAGATGCAGCAGTGCGGCCAACCCGGCCACCGTGGCCAGCAGGTGCGGCACGATGCCGGCCGTGCACCCGAGTGCTGCATACACGCTGGCACGTCGCCCGCGTGCGAGACCGGTGGACACCGTGTAGACGACGCCGGTGCCGGGGATCAGCACGACGATCAGCGAGGTGATCAGGAAGTCGACGGTGATCATCGGTGGCTCCCGGGCAGCGGCGCGCCATTGTGCCGGCAGCACGGTGACCGTGCGCAGCGCCAGGCGATGGGCCTGGCGCGGGTGACTAGTTGGCGACCACCGGCCGCCGCCGCAGCCACTCGGGGCTGGCGATCTGCGCGAGCATGAAGGCCGCCACGTCGGCGCGCGTGACCTTGCCCATGCCGCGGATCGAACCGTCGTCGGCCGCCCGGCAGTGGCTGCGCGGCGGCTCGTCGGTCAGCACGCTCACGCGCACGATGGTCCAATCGAGCGCACTGGCGGAGAGCTGCGCTTCCATCGCTTCCTTGTCGGCGACCTCGGTGCGCAGCAACAAGCCCAGCACCACGTGGCGCCCGAACCAGCCGACCTGCCGCCGCGTGTCGCCTGCACCTTGCGTCGAGATGGCGAGCACGCGGCGCACGCCGAGCCGGGCCATCGCCGGCACGATGGTCGCCATCGCGGTGGAGCAGACGCGCTCGTTGCGGCGCAGCGGGCTGCCGCCGAGCGCACACAGCACGGCGTCGCGCCCGGCAATCGCGCGGCCGACCGCCTGCGGATCGCGCGTGCTGCCGGCCATCACGGTGAGCCCCAGGCGCGGCGCGATCGCCTCGGGCCGGCGCGTGAACGCCGTGACTTCGTGGCCGGCGGCGAGGCCCTGCGCCACCAGGTGCTGGCCAGTGCCGCCGGTCGGACCGAAGACGACGAGCTTCATCGCTGCGCCATCTGCGCTCGTGCGCGTGGATGCGCGCGGGCTCCGCAGTCGCTGGCGTTGAACCCGAGGTGATCGAACACCATACGCAGCCTCCGGTGCTGTGTCGCACGCGGATGCGAAAGCCTAACAAAGGACCGCGGCCGATGCAGGCATGCGCGGCCCGCCACAGGGTCTTACAGTTCGGCCTGCCGAAGACTTGCGCGGCACGGGCGCGCGCACACGGGTGAGACCACGGGGAGCGAACGATGAGCAGGCGAGCGTTTCTGCTGAGCAGTGCGGCGGCGTGCGCCGCGGCGTGGGCGCCGATGGTCCGCGCCGACAAGCCGCCGGCGGCCAAGCTCGGCAAGCCAGCGCCGCCGTTCGACGTCGTCGACACCGGCGGCCGCCATCACACGCTGGCCGGCTACAAAGGCAAGATCATCGTGCTCGAGTGGACCAGCTCGTCGTGCCCGTATGCGGCCGCGCAATACAGCAGCGGCCGCATGCCAGCACTGCAGAAGTGGGCCACGGCCAAGGGCGTGGTGTGGCTGAGTGTGCTGTCGACGCATCCATCACGCACCGACTACCTCGCGCCGCCACAAGCCGACGTCTTCAACCGCCAGCGCGGCGGTACGCCGACCGCGTTGCTGATCGACGCGTCGGGCGACATGGGCCACACGTACGGCGCGATGACGGCCGACCATACCTTCGTGATCGCTGCCAACGGCGTGCTGGCGTACGCCGGCGGCATCGACGACAGCGACTCGCAGGATCCGAAGGAGGTGGCGGCGGCGCATAACCACGTGCGGGCCGCGCTCGACGACCTGCTCGCCGGGCGACGAGTCGCCAAGCCGAGCACCGAGCCGTTCGGCTGCGCGGTGAGCTACGCCGGCTGACGCCGACGCCTACGCGCGCTGCAGGGCGCGGCCGCGCGCGGCGCGGTAGCGGCGCTCGACCGCTGCGTTGAGGTCGCGGGTGAGCGCATTCCAGCGCTGGGAGATCTTGTTCAACTCGGCGTCGAGTCGCTCGGCGGTGGTCGTGTCGCCGATCGCCAGCGCCCAGATGGCGTATTCGGCCCTCGACTCGTAGGTGCCGAAGCGCTCGGTCGCACTCTCGAACTCGGCGCGCGCCTGCTGCGCGCGCGACGTGCCCGCCAGGCAGCGCGCGCTCAGCAGCGACACCGCCTCGGGGCGGAAGTCCGGCCGTTCGCGGCGAATGCGCTCCAGGTAGTCGAGCGCCACCGGGAAAGCGCTGGCACTCGGTGAATGAACGGGCGGCGCCGAAGCGGATCTCGACGTCCGACGCAAACGGGCCCTTCAGGCAGGCCTCGTATTCGCGCGCGGCCTCGGCGGCCTGACCGATGTCGAGCAGCGCGGCAGCCAGGCGCATCTGGTTCTGCGCCGTGAGATACGGCAGCAATTGGTGAGCGCTGTCCCAGCGGTCACGGTCGGCGGGCGGGCGCGGGAGCTGCCGGCAGCCGTGCGCCCGAGCCGGGCTCAGGAGCTAGCAGGGCGGTAGTAGCGCGCTTCGAGGGCTTTGGCGTTGGTCAGATGCAGCCTGACGAGCACGCGCTCGAGCCACGACAGGCGCTTGAAGCTGCC
>DASTZF010000155.1:0-39392 GCA_035764445.1 Burkholderiaceae bacterium | reverse complement strand
ATGTCGCCGAAGGCACCGGCCTCGGGCGTGTCCACCGGCACCGCGAGCGCGAGGTTCTCGATGCGCACGCCCCACTGGCCGGGGCGGTACACCCCGGGTTCGATCGACGTGATCATGCCCGGCTGCATCGCCATCTGCGGCTCGGGCACCGCCTGGCTGATCGTCTGCGGCCCTTCGTGCACGTTGAGGAAGTAGCCGACGCCGTGGCCGGTACCGTGACCGTAGTCGAGGCCGTGCTCCCACAGCGGCGCACGCGCGATGGCGTCGATCATCGGCGACAGCACGCCGCGCGGGAAGCGCGCGCGCGAAAGCGTCATCATCGCCTTGAGCACCAGCGTGTAGTCGCGCCTCTGCGCGTCGCTGACCTGACCGATCGGCCACACACGCGTGATATCGGTGGTGCCGCCGGTGTACTGCGCGCCCGAGTCGATCAGCAGCAGCCCGTCGCCGGCGACGGTGGCGTGGTGCGCGACGCTGGCACGGTAGTGCGGCAGCGCGCCGTTGGCGTTGAAGCCGGCGATGGTTGAGAAGCTGAGCCCGATGAACCCTGGCTGCTTGGCGCGCTCGGCGCTCAGCCGCTCGTCGATCGTCAACTCGGTGATGCGCTCGCCGGCGGCCAGCGCCCGCTCGAACCAGGCGTAGAACGCGCACATCGCGGCGCCGTCGTGCTCCATCGCCTGGCGCACGAACTGCGCCTCGGGATCGCTCTTGCGGCTCTTGAACAGCGTGCTCGGATTGATCGCATCGATCACTCGCATCGCGTCGGCGACGCGCTGGCGGAAGCCGAGCGTGATGCGGCGCGGGTCGATCAGCAGCACCGCGCCTGCGGGCAGGGTGCGCAGCGCGTCGGCAGCGGCAGCATAGTCGGCCATCGCGATGCCGTCTTGCTGCAGCCGTGCCGCCAGCGCAGCGTCGACCTTACCGGCGCCGATGAACAGCGTGGCGCGCTGCTGTTCGATCAGCAGATGCGCCAGGAACACCGGGTTGAATTCGACGTCACCGCCGCGCAGATTGGTGATCCACGCGATGTCGTCGACGGTGGAGATGAAATGATGCGTCGCGCCCTGGCGCGCCATCGCATCGCGCACGCGTGCCAGCCGCTGCGCGCGCGATTCGACCGCTTGCGGAGCCTGGTGCTCGTACACGCTGTGCGCCGGCGGCGCGGGCCGATCGGGCCACGCCTCGGCCAGCAGATCGGTGTCGCTGCGCAATGTAACGCCCGCCTTGTCGAGCGCGGAGCGCAGCTGCTGCGCGCTCGCCAGCCCCAGGACCTCGCCGTCGACCATCAGCGTCTGGCCCGGGCGGAGCTGGCGTGCGATCCAGTCGATGTGATGGGTCGCTGCGCCGGTGGGAACCTTCTCCAGCTCGACGCCGCTGCCGGCGAGCTCGCCCGCCGCCTGCACCCAATAGCGACTGTCGGCAAACAGCGCCGCGCGATCGAGGGTGACGACCAGCGTGCCCATCGAGCCCGTGAAGCCCGACAGCCACTGCCGCCCCTGCCAGCGCTCGGGCAGGTACTCCGACAGGTGCGGGTCGGCCGAAGGCACCAGCAGAGCATGCGCGCCATGGCGCGCCAACGCTTCACGAACTCGTTCGATGCGCTCGCGTTGCACGCTGATTCGGCTATCCATGCTGCACTCCGCCCCGCGCAAAGCGCCGGCTAGTGGGCATTCTAGGCGGGGGTGTGTCGCGCAGCCCGCGCTGTGGGCATGGCGTCGGCGGGCGTCGTGCGTTGTTGCGCATCAGGTCACAGCGTGGCGCTGGCTGAAGCGCGGCTGGCGCCACTCGTCGTCGTGCATCACCTGCCGCAGCTGCTCCACCGCGTCCCAGACGTCGACGAAGCGCAGCGTCAGCGGCGTGAAGCCGAAGCGCAGGATGTCGGGCAGGCCGAGGCCACCGGCGCGGAAATCGCCGATCACGCCACGGTCGATCAGTGCCTGCACGATGGCGTAGGCGCCTTCGTCGCGCCCCTCCTGCTGGTGGCTCAGGCAGACCTGGCTGCCGCGCTGCGCATCGGCCCGCGGCGATACGACGGTGAAGCCGTGGCCCGCGCAGCATGCATCGACCAGCTCGACGAAGCTGCGGGTCAGCGCCAGCGACTTCTCGCGCAGCGCCCGCATGCCGCCGTACGATTCGGCGGCCAGCACGGTGTCGACGCCGCAGTCGAGCGCGATCATCGACAGCACCGGTGGCGTGCCGCACAGCGCGCGCGTGATGCCGCCAGCGGCGCGGTAGTCGGGACCGAAATCGAACGGCGCCGCGTGGCCCATCCAGCCCGTCAGCGGCTGCTCGAAACGTGCCGCGTGCCGTGCGTGCACCCACACGAAGGCCGGTGCACCGGGGCCACCGTTGAGGTACTTGTAGCCGCAGCCGATCGCGAAATCGGCCTGCGCGCCGTTCAGGTCCACCGGCACCGCGCCCGCGGAGTGCGCGAGGTCCCACACCGTCAGCGCGCCGGCTGCATGCGCGGCGGCGGTGAGCGCCGCCATGTCGTGCATCTCGCCGGTACGGTAGTTCACGTGCGTGAGCATCAGCAGCGCAGCGGTGTCATCGAGCGCCGCAGCCAGTTCGTCGGCATTGACCAGCCGCAGCTCACAGCCGTGCGTGGCGGCGATCGACTGCGCGATGTAGAGGTCGGTCGGAAAGTTGCTGCGCTCGCTGACGATCACCCGCCGCGCCGGTGCCAGTTCGCGCTGCGCGGCCAGCGCTGCCCACAGCACCTTGAACAGGTTGATCGACGTCGAATCGGCCACCGCCAGTTCGCCCGGCGCGGCGCCGACCAAGCGCGCGATCTTGTCGCCGACGCGGCGCGGCAGCTCGATCCAGCCGGCGCGGTTCCAGCTCGTGATCAGGCCGCGCCCCCATTCGTCGCGCAGCGCGCTTTGCAGGCGGTCGGCGGTGGCCTTCGGCAGCGCGCCGAGTGAATTGCCGTCGAGGTAAATCACTTCGGCGGGTAGCTCGAACAATTGCCGCAACGGCGCCAGGCGGTCGGCGGCGTCGAGCGCGGCGAACTGCTCGCGGGTCGGCGTCGAGCGGGTCGAGCGCGGTGCGTTCATCGACTCACCCATGGACGCAGCACCGCCCGCACCGGCGACGCATCGGCCTGCATCAGCTTCAGAGGCAACGCGATCAGCTCGTAGTCCCCCTCAGGGACGTCGTCGAGCAACAGGTTCTCGAGCACGCGCAACCCTAGGCGCCGCACGACCTGATGGCTCGGCAGCGCCTTGCTGTCGGCGGGGTCGATGCTGGCAGTGTCGATGCCCACCAGCTTGACCCCCAGCGCCGCCAGCCGTTCGATAGTGTCGGCCGCGTAGGCCGTCAGCGCGTCGTCGAAGCGCTCGAGCGGTGCCCGCGCATAGGTGCGCACCAGCACCCGCGGCGGCAACGCTGCCGACGCGTGCTCGAGATGCCGCCATTCGACCAGCGGCCCGCAGCCGATCGCGTGGATCACGCGGCAGTGGCCGAGGTACGGGGCGAGCGGCAGCGTGCCCACCGTCGCGCCGCCGCGGTCGTAGTGCAGCGGCGCATCGGCGTGCGCACCGACGTGCGGCGACAGCTCGATCGCACTCACATTGACCGGGCAGTTCGCTCCGATCGTGGCCTGCCAGCGTTGGCGGTACGGCGTGTCGCCGGGGAACACCGGCGCGCGCTCGTGCACTGGCGGCGAGATGTCCCACAACGCGCTGTCGGCCACGGCGCTCAGCGCGAGCCGCCCGGGCAGGCCACGCGCTTCATCGAGTAGTCGATGCGGCGCTCGCGGCCGTCGTGGCGACCTTCGATGCGGCCGATCAAGCCGAGGTCGTCGACCGGCGCTGTTGCCAGCGGGGTCGCCCCCAGGAACAGACACCAGCCAGGCCACTTCATGCGCGCGATGATACGGGCCCCTGTGCCGCGTCACCAGCCGCGCCGGCGGTAAAGTCGGCGCAGCGAACGCCCAACCACCATGCACCGCAGCGGCCACGCCGACACCTTCGCACGCGACAACTTGCCACCGCCCGAGCAGTGGCCGGAGTTCCTGTTCGAGCTGCCCGAGCTGCAGTTCGAACCGCGCCTGAACTGCGCGGCGGCGCTGCTCGACCGCGCCGTCGAGCGAGGCTGGGGCGAACGCGAGGCCGTGCTCGGCGACGGCGTGCGCTGGAGCTATGCGGAGCTGCTCGCGAACGCCAACCGCATCGCGCGCGTGCTGGTCGAGGACATGGGCCTGGTCAGCGGCAACCGCGTGCTGTTGCGTGGCGCCAATGCGCCGCTGCTCGCGGCGTGCTGGTTCGGCGTTGTCAAGGCCGGCGGCATCGCGGTCGGCACGATGCCACTGCTGCGCGCGCGCGAGCTGACGACCATCGTGCAGAAAGCGCAGGTTACGCATGCGCTGTGCGACTCGCGACTGGCGCAGGAACTCGAGCTCGCGCTGCCGGGCTGCCCCAGCCTGCGGCAAATAGCGATGTACAACGACGATTCGGCCAGCGGGCTGTCGACCAAGATGGCGCACAAGAGCGCGCACTTCGACGCCGCCGACACCGCATCGGACGACGTGTGCCTGATCGCATTCACCTCCGGCACCACCGGTCAGCCCAAGGGCACGATGCATTTCCACCGCGATGTGATGGCGGCTTGTGCGTGCTGGCCTCCGCACGTGCTGCGCGCGGTGGCGGACGACCGCTTCATCGGCAGCCCGCCGCTGGCCTTCACGTTCGGGCTCGGTGGGTTGCTGCTGTTCCCGCTGGCCATCGGCGCCAGCACGGTGCTGCTGGAGAAGGCGTCGCCCGATGTGCTGCCGGCGGCGATTGCGCACTGGCGCGCCAGCGTGTGCTTCACCGCGCCGACCTCGTACCGCGCGATGGCCGCCCAGATCGCAGCGCACGACCTGTCGAGCCTGCGCAAATGCGTGTCGGCAGGCGAGGCACTGCCGGCGGCCACGCGCGCGCTGTGGAAGCAGGTCAGCGGCATCGAGCTGATCGATGGCATCGGCTCGACCGAATTGCTGCACATCTTCATCTCGGCGAGCGAGCAGCAGGCGCGCGGTGGCGCCACCGGCGTGCCGGTGCCGGGCTACCGCGCGTGCCTGCTCGACGACCAGGGGCGCGACGTGCCGCGTGGCGAGGTCGGGCGGCTGGCGGTGAAGGGCCCCACGGGCTGCCGCTACCTCGCCGACGAGCGCCAGACGACGTACGTGCGCAACGGCTGGAACCTGACCGGCGACGCGTACCGCATCGGCGACGATGGCCAGTTCGAATACCAGGCGCGCACCGACGACATGATCGTCAGCGGCGGCTACAACATCGCGGGTCCCGAAGTCGAATCGGCACTGATGCTGCATCCGGCGGTGGCCGAGTGCGCGGTGATCGGTGCGGCCGACGAGCAGCGCGGCCAGATCGTCAAGGCGTTCGTCGTCGTGCGGCCCGGCCAGGCGGGTGACGAGGCGCTGGTCAAGGCGCTGCAGGATTTCGTCAAGCAGACCATCGCGCCGTACAAGTATCCGCGGGCGATCGAATTCCGCAGCGACCTGCCGCGCACCGAGACCGGCAAGCTGCAGCGCTTTCGCCTGAAGCAGCCCGGCCCCTGAGTGCAGCGGTCGCCCATGGCTGCACCGAGCGCCGGCTACTCCGGCACGCCGCTGGTCCGGAAGCTGGGCCTCCGCGGCGGCATGACCGTGCAGGTGATCGACGCGCCGGCGCCGTACGAGCGCATCGTCGATGGCCTGCCTCCCGACCTGCGCTTCGTCGCGCGCACGACGGCGCTCACGCAGCTGGTGCACCTGTTCGCGACCGACAGCGCGCGGCTGCAGCGCGCGCTGGCGACGCTGCGCGAGAAGTTGCCGGCCGACGCGGTGGTCTGGGTGTCGTGGCCGAAGAAGGCGTCCGGGATGGCCACCGACGTCGACGAGAACGCAGTGCGCCGCGTGGCGCTGCCACTCGGCTGGGTCGATGTCAAGGTGTGCGCGATCGACGCCACCTGGTCGGGGCTGAAGCTGGTGGTGCGCAAGGCGTTGCGCTGAACGCCAGTTCGGTCGCGCAGCACCGTACCGTGCGATCTAGTGGCCGGTCTGCAACCGTGCCGCCAGCCGCAGCGGCAACCCGGCGCCGCGGATCTTGTCGGCGGCCTGCGCGTGGTCGTAGGCCACACGGTGGTAGGTGATGCTGGTCTCGGCGTCGTCGAACACCGCGTAGGCGGCAGCAGGGTTGCCGTCGCGCGGCTGACCGGTGGAGCCGGGGATCACCAGCCAGCGGCGGTCCGCGCGCAGCATGATCGGAGCGCCCGGCCTGGGCAGGTACTCGCCGGCACGCCCGGATTCGCCGGCATGGAACAGACGCTGCTCGTGCAGATGGCCGCAGAACGTGTAGCGGCACTCCGTGGCCAGCATGCTGCGCAGCGCCATGTTGGCGTTGAGCAGGTACTCCCACTGATCGGGCGCATAGGCGTTGGCATGCACGAACAGGCAGCCCTCGCGGCGCTGGCTGAGTGGCAGCGTGCGCAGGAAGTCGAGCTGTGCTTCGTCGAGTTGCGCGCGCGTCCACTCGATCACCGTGCGCGCCTCGATGCGCATCATCGGATTGGCGCCCAGCACGGTGGCCAGGTCATGATTGCCTTGCACGACGACGGCGCCTTGGTTCGCGTGCTCGCGCACCAGGTCGACCACCCAGGCCGGGTCGGCGCCGTAGCCGACGAAGTCGCCCAGGAACGCCCACTGCTGCACGCCCTGGTCACGCGCGTGCGTGACCACCGCTTCGACCGCCTCGCGGTTGGCGTGCAGGTCGGTGATCAGCGCGGTCTTCACGTCAGTGGCGCCCGGCCGCCCGAAGCCACTGAAGCGCGTCCTCGGGGGGCAGCGAACAGAGTGAGCTTGGGGGCTTCTTCATAGCCCGCGCGCCAGCTGCTGGCGGTTGACGCGCGTTGCGCCGAAGCGTGCCACCAGCGCGTCGAGCAGCGCTTCAGCCTTGCGCGTGTTGTCGCTCGTCACGTTGCAGACGAAGACGTCCAGCGTCACCGCACGCAGCTCGGGCCAGGTGTGCACCGCCAGATGCGACTCCGCCAGCAGCAGCACGCCGGTGTGGCCGCCGTCACCTTCGGCGGTCGGTGCGAAGGCATGGAACTGACGCGCAACGACGCTCAGCCCGGTATCGCTGGCGAGCTGCTCACACAACGCGGCCAGCGACGCGCCGTCACGCATCAGGTTGTCAGTGTCGCGGCAGCCGAACAGGTCGGCGGTGAGGTGGACGCCACGCATGAGCCCGAGCAGGTCGCGACTAGCCGATGCGGCCGAGCAGCAGGTATTCCATCAGCGCTTTCTGCACGTGCATGCGATTTTGGCTCCGGCACGCCGCTGACGCGGCTTCACATCGCTGCGCGATGTGAGCCTGCACCGAAACGGAATGCACGTGGATCCGCCTCATCCGATCCGTCCGAGCAGCAGATATTCCATCAGCGCTTTCTGCACGTGCATTCGGTTTTCGGCCTCGTCCCAGACCACCGACTGCTTGCCGTCGATCACGTCGGCCGACACTTCCTCACCGCGGTGAGCTGGCAGGCAGTGCATGAACAGGGCGTCGCGCTGTGCGAGTTGCATCATCTGCGCGTCGACGCACCAGTCGGCGAAGGCCTTCTGCCGTGCCTCGTTCTCGGCCTCGTAGCCCATGCTGGTCCAGACGTCGGTGGTCACCAGATGCGCGCCCTCGCAGGCCGCGAACGGGCTCCTGAAGGTCTTCACGCAGCCCGGGTTGGCGATGCCCGCGACCTTGGGATCGATCTCGTAGCCGCTGGGCGTGCTCATGTGCAGCGTGAAGCCGAGGATGTCGGCCGCCTGCAGCCAGGTGTTGGCCATGTTGTTGCCATCACCGACCCACGCCACCACCTTGCCGGCGATGCCGCCGCGCTGCTCGATGAAGGTGAACACGTCGGCCAGGATCTGGCACGGGTGGTACTCGTTGGTCAGGCCGTTGATCACCGGTACCCGCGAGTGCGCCGCGAAGCGCTCGATCTTCACCTGCTCGAAGGTGCGGATCATCACGATGTCGACCATGCGGCTGATCACCCGCGCCGCGTCCTCGATCGGCTCGTCGCGGCCGAACTGGCTGTCGGCGGCGGTGAGGTGCACCACCGAGCCGCCCATCTGGTACATGCCGGCCTCGAAGCTCACGCGGGTGCGAGTGCTGGCCTTCTCGAAGATCATCGCCAGCGTGCGGTCGGTGAGTGGCTGGTACTTCTCGTAGTTCTTGAAACGCGTCTTGATGATGCGGGTGCGCTCGAACAGGTACGCGTACTCCTCGGCCCGCAGGTCCTTGAACTGCAGGTAGTGCTTCATCAGGCTGTTGCCGGGCTTCACGCCTTGTTGGCCAGGAACTCGCGCACCAGCGGTGCCAGGATACGCACCACCTCGTCGCCTTCGCCGGCGGCCATGACCAGCGGCGGCAGCAGGCGGATCACGTTGTCGGCCGTGACGCTGATCAATAGGCCCGCGTTGGCGGCCTTGCCGAGCAGGTCGCCGCACGGCCGGTCGAGCTCGATGCCGAGCATCAGGCCCTGCCCGCGGATCTCGACCACGCCCTGCACGCCGGTCCACTCGCGTTCGAGTCCCTTGCGGATGCGCTCGCCCACCAGCGCAGCGTTGTCGATCAGCTTGTCCTCGGCGACGATGCGCATCGTCTCGATCCCTGCGCGCATCGCCAGCGGATTGCCGCCGAACGTGGTGCCGTGGTTGCCGGGGCCGAACACGTCCTTCGCCTTGGGACCGACGACGATGACCCCGACCGGCACGCCCGATCCGAGCCCCTTGGCCATCGGCATCACGTCGGGTTTGATGCCGGCCCACTGGTGCGCGAACCATTTGCCGGTGCGGCCCATGCCGCACTGCACCTCGTCGAGCATCAGCAGCCAGTCCTTCTCGTCACACAGCTTGCGCAGCTCGCGCAGGTACTCGGCGCGCGTCGGGTTGATGCCGCCTTCGCCCTGGATCACCTCGAGGAACACCGCCACCACGTTGGGGTTGGTGTGCGCGACTTCGCGCACCGCGCCGATGTCGTTCAGCGGCACGCGCACGAAGCCATCGACCAGCGGCTCGAAGCCTTTCTGCACCTTGGCATTGCCGGTGGCCGAGAGGGTGGCGATCGAGCGGCCGTGGAAGGCCTTCTCGTAGACGATGATCTCGGGCCGCTCGATGCCGCGGTCGTGGCCGAACTTGCGCGCGATCTTGATCGCGCCTTCGTTGGCCTCGAGGCCGCTGTTGCAGAAGAACGCGGCCGACAGCCCCGACACTTCGCACAGCGCCGCGGCGAGCTGCTCCTGCAGCGGCATCTGGTAGTAGTTGGAGCAGTGGATCAGCTTGGCGACCTGGTCTTGCAGCGCCGGCACCAACTTCGGGTGGCCGTGACCGAGCGTGTTGACGGCGATGCCGGCCAGGGCGTCGAGGTACTCGCGGCCGTTGGTGTCCCACACGCGGCAGCCCTTGCCGTGCGACAGCGCGAACGGCAGGCGGCCGTAGGTGTTCATCAGGTGCGAAGCGGCGGGCATCGGACGACTCCAGTGGGACGAGCGCCGGCGCAAATGCGTTCGAACCGGTCGCAAATTCATTCTAAAGGGGAGGTCTCCGTCAGCCGACATGCACCCGGGGAGGGAGCACGTCACGGCCATGCATGCTGCAGCGCAAAAGGCTCAGGGCACAATCGGCGCCTTGGCGCTCGCTGTGCCGCCTGAAGCCGTGCCGGTGATCACCGGCGTGGGCGGCGCGGACAGGCAGCACGCCGCCGCGACCATGTCCGTTGCCAAGCCACGCCTGTACAAGATCCAGGGCATCACCCTCGAGGGCAAGGCGTTTCGCCCCAGCGACTGGGCCGAGCGCCTGGCCGGCGCGCTGGCGTCGTTCCGGCCGCCCGGCGCGGGCGTCGACGCGCATATCCGTTACTCGCCGTACTGCGTGCCGCGCGTCGTGGGCGGCGTGAAGTGCGTGATCGTCAACGAGGCACTGCGCGACATCGAGCCGATGGCGCTGGACTTCGCGCTGCACTTCGCGCGCGACAACGACCTGCTGATCAGCGAGATCGCGCCCGGCGAGCTGACGTGACGTCGCGCCGCCAGCAAAAAGGGCCTGCAGCGGCAGGCCCTTGATGATCGGTCGGCGCGTCAGGCCGGCAGGCCCTTCAGTTTGGCCGCCAACCGGCTCTTGTGCCGCGCGGCCTTGTTCTTGTGGAAGATGCCCTTGTCGGCCACCGAGTCGATCACCGCCTGGGCGCTCTTGAACAGCTCGGTCGCCTTGGCCTTGTCGCCGCCGGCGACCGCCTTTTGCACGTTCTTGACCACGGTGCGGAAGCGCGAGCGCAATGCGGTGTTGTGGGCGTTGAGCTTGGCGTCCTGGCGGGCGCGCTTGCGGCCCGATGCGAGGCGGACGGTCTTCTTCTTGGATTTGGAGGCGGTGGCCATGGTGCTGCAGGGTGGCTGCGCGGGCGACGGCGCCACACGCGAAGCCGCGCAGTATACACCGCAGGCCTGCTGGTCACTGCGTCGCGAGGGGGCGTTCGAGGTCGCTGCCTATAATCCGCCGCCCCCGATGAACCTGCTCAAGGCCGCATCCACAGTCTCGGTGCTGACGCTGGCCTCTCGGGTCACCGGGCTGGTGCGCGAGGCGCTGATCGCCAACGCGTTCGGTGCCAGCGCGCTGACCGACGCCTTCTTCGTCGCCTGGCGAATCCCCAATCTGCTGCGCCGGCTGTTCGCCGAAGGTGCCTTCGCGCAGGCGTTCGTGCCGATCCTGGCGGCGACGCGCGAGCGCGACGGCGACGCCGCCACGCATCAACTGGTCGATGCGGTGGCCACCGTGCTGTGGTGGACGCTGCTGGCGACGGTGATCGTCGGCGTCGCCGCCGCACCGGCGATGGTGTGGCTGGTCGCCTCGGGCCTGCAGCGCTTCGACGACGCGGTCTGGATGACGCGCGTGATGTTCCCCTACATCGCGCTGATCTCGATGGTGTCGCTGGCGGCGGGCATCCTGAACACGTGGCGCCGCTTCGCGGTGCCGGCGGCGACGCCGGTGTTGTTGAACCTGTGCGTGATCGCGGCCACGCTGTGGGGCGCGCCGTGGTTCGCCTCGCTCGGCATCGAGCCGATCTATGCGGTGGCCTGCGGCACCCTGCTCGGCGGCGTCGTGCAACTGGCGATCCAGTGGCCTGCCTTGCGCGCCATCGGCTACCTGCCACGCCTGGGCATTGCGCCGGCGGCGATCAACGCCGCGCGGCGGCACGCCGGCGTGCGGCGCGTGCTCGGCCAGATGGGCCCGGCGGTGCTCGGCGTATCGGTGGCGCAGATCTCGCTGCTGATCAACACCCACATCGCGTCGCGGCTCGCGGTGGGCTCGGTCTCGTGGCTGAACCTGGCCGACCGCTTGATGGAGCTGCCGACCGCGCTGCTGGGTGTGGCGATGGGCGTGGTGCTGTTGCCGCAGTTGTCGTCGGCGCAGGCACGCAACGATCAGGCGGCGTATTCGGCGATGCTCGACTGGGGCCTGCGGCTGGTGGTGCTGCTGACGCTGCCGTGCGCGGTGGCGCTGGTGGTGTTCGCGCAGCCGATGCTCGCGGTGCTGTTTCACTATGGGCACCTGACGGCGCGCGACGTGGCGCAGAGTGCGGCCGCGCTGGCCGCCTACGGCATCGGGCTGCTCGGCATCGTGTCCGTCAAGGTGCTGGCACCGGGCTACTACGCGCGGCAGGACGTGCGCACGCCGGTGCGCATCGCGATTGCCGTGCTGTTGATCACGCAAGCGATGAACGTCGTGCTGGTGCCGTGGCTGGCGCATTCGGCGCTGACCTTGACCATCGGGTTGGGCGCGCTGATCAACTCGGCGTGGCTGCTGCGTGGACTGCTGCGCGACGGCGTCTACAAGCCCGCTGCGGGCTGGGGCCGCTTCGCAATCGCCGTGCTGCTGGGTTGCGTGGCGCTCGGCGCAGCGCTGTTCTGGGCCGCGGCCGCGATCGACTGGATCGGCGCCCAGTCGCGACCGTGGTGGCGCGCCGGGATCCTGGCTGGCGTGCTGGGTGCAGTGGCGCTGCTGTACTTTGGCGTGCTGGCCGCATGCGGTGTGCGTTTGCGCGAATTCGTGCGCCGGGCTTGACGGTGGGCGCGCCGTTGCCAGCCGACACGGCGACGGCCAGACCCTACACTGGAGGGGCCGGACCGTCCCCACAGGGCCCGAATCGATCGATGCCGCCCAAGTCGTTGTTCAGCGCGCCGACCCCGTTGCAATACTTTGCCGCCCTGGTGGCCGAGGACTCCGGGCTCGCACTGCTCGAAGCGGCGGTGTCGATCGCGCAGGACGAGTACCCCGACCTCGACGTGCAGGCGGTGCTGTCGGAGGTCGACGCGCTGGGCGCCAAGCTGAAGGCGCGCATGCCGGCCGACGCCGCGCCGGTGCAGCGCTTGCGCCTGCTGAACCGCTACTTCTATCGCGAGCTCGGCTTTGCCGGCAACGTCAACGACTACTACGATCGCCGCAACAGCTTCATCAACGACGTGCTCGCGCAGCGCCGCGGCATCCCGTTGACACTGGCGCTCCTGTACATCGAACTCGCAGGCCAGCTCGGGCTGATCGCGCGCGGCGTGTCGTTCCCGGGGCACTTCCTGGTCAAGCTGCGCATGCCGCAAGGCGAGGTGGTGCTCGACCCGTTCAATGGCCGCTCGCTGTCGCGCGAGGAGCTCGACGAACGGCTCGCACCGTACCGCCGCCGCCAGGGCCTGGTGGGCGAGTTCGAAGCGCCACTCGGCCTGTTCTTGCAGGCTGCGCAGCCGCGCGATGTGCTGGCGCGCATGCTGCGCAACCTGAAAGAAATCTACCGCAGCTCGCGCGACGGCGAACGCTGGCTCGCCGTGCAGGAGCGCCTGGTGATCCTGCTGCCGCAGAACTGGGACGAGCGACGCGACCGCGCGTTGGCATGCATCGAACTGGGGCAAGTCGACGCGGCGATCGGCGACCTCGAGGCCTACCTCGCCAACCGGCCCGACGCCGATGACGCGCCGGCGATGGCCGAGCGGCTCGACGCGCTACGCCGCACGCCGCGACTGCATTGAGCGCCGCCCACCGAATGGACTGCCGCGCCTTGCCGCGCCAACGGTTCGCATGGCTGCCAACTGTCGCGACGGCGCCCGCCGTGGTGCGCGGGCCCGTCCTCCGCGATCGGCGCAGCGGGCGATGAAGCAGCTGCCGCTGCCGATCGTGGCGCCGGCGACGGCGCGCTTCGAGACGTTCGTGGCTGGCGCCAACGCGGCCGCCGTGCAGCACCTGCAGCAGCTGGGCAGCGGCTCGCCTCCGGTGTTCCTGTGGGGGCCGGCGGGCAGCGGCAAGACGCACCTGCTGCACGCGCTGGCGCACCAGCGCCAGCAGCGCGGCGAGCGGGTCGCCTGGTTCGACGCCGCGGTGCGGCCACCGTGGTCGATCGATCCGGCGTCCACGGTGCTGCTGCTCGACGGCTGCGACAGCTACGGCGAAGCGCAGCAGCGCAGCGCCTTTGCGCTGTTGGTCGACGCGCAGTCGCTCGGCGTGCCGTGGGTCGCCGCGGCGCGCGTGCCGCCGGTGGACCTGGACGTGCGCGAGGATCTGCGCACGCGACTCGGCTGGGGCCCGGTGTTCGGCTTGCACAGCCTGCCGGAGGAGCAGGCGCGCGCGGTGCTGCGTCGCGAGTCCGATCGCCGCGGCATCTGGCTGTCCGACGACGTGATGGACTATCTGCTGACGCGCTTCGCGCGCGACCTGTCGCACCTGATGGCGCTGCTCGAGCGGCTCGACGGATTCGCGCTGGCCGAGCACCGCAACGTCACGGTGCCGCTACTGAAGAAGATGCTGCTCGAACACAGCGAGCCGTCGTGCGACGCATGACCGCCGCACCGCGGCCCCGAAGGCCCGCGCCGCCGCCGAGACGGTCGCGCAGCGCACCGAGGGTTTCATGAAGCTGGTGCTGTTCGACCTCGACGGCACATTGATCGCCAAGGACTCCGATCACGCGTTCGGCGGGTTCCTGGTCGCGCTCGGCTGGGCCGATGCCGCACAGTTCGCCGCCGAGAACGACCGCTTCTACCGCCAGTACCAGGCCGGCCGGCTCGACATCGACGCCTATGTCGACTTCGCAACGCGGCCGTGGCGCACGCGGGCACCGGCCGAACAGGCGGTGGCGGTCGAGCGCTTCATGCGCGAGCAGATGGTGCCGGCGATCGGCGAGCGCGCGCGTGCACTGGTGCGCTCGCACCTCGCTGCCGGCGACCGCGTCGCCATCGCCACCTCGACCAACGAATTCATCACGCGTCCGATCGCCGATGCGTTCGGCGTCGACGCGCTGATCGCCACCGAGCTCGAGCGCGATGCACAGGGCCGTGTCACCGGGCGCATCCGCGGCGTGCCGGCGCTGCGCGAGGGCAAGCTGCGGCGGGTCCAGGCCTGGCTGAGCGCTCAGGGGCTGGCGCTGCACGACTTCGCTGCCAGCGTGTGCTACAGCGACTCCACCAATGACCTGCCGCTGCTGGAGGCGGTGAGCGAGCCGGTGGCCACCAATCCGAGCCCGGCGCTGGCGGCGATCGCGCGCGAGCGGGGCTGGCGTATCCTCGATCTCTTCGAATGATCAAGCGATTCATCGACAAGCTGTTCGGCAAACCTGCGCGCGTGCCACTCGGCAAGCGGGTCGACGTTCCCGCCTCCGAGCACGGGATCGACCATTCGCTGGTTGACGAGCACGCGGTGCGTGTGGTCAGCACGCTGAAGCAGGCCGGACACGAGGCCTACATCGTCGGCGGCGCGGTACGCGACCTGCTGGTCGGTCGCCGGCCCAAGGACTTCGACGTCGCGACCAACGCGACGCCCGAGCAGGTGAAGGCGCTGTTCCGCCGCGCGTTCGTGATCGGCCGCCGCTTCCGGCTGGTGCACGTGGTGTTCGGGCGTGGCCGCGAGCACGAGGTGATCGAGGTGTCGACATTCCGCGCCTACCGCGACGCCAGCGAGGCCGACACCGTGCAGGGCAACGAGCGCACCTCCAAGGCCGAGCTGGCCGGCAAGACGCACGTCGTCGATGCCAGCGGCCGGGTGCTGCGCGACAACGTGTGGGGTCCGCAGATCGAGGACGCGGCACGCCGCGACTTCACGGTCAACGCGATGTACTACGACCCCGAGACGCGGATCGTGGTCGATTTCCATCATGGCATCGCCGACGCCAAGCGCCGCCTGATGCGCATGATCGGCGACCCCGTCATGCGTTACCGCGAGGATCCGGTGCGCCTGGTGCGCGTGGTGCGCTTCGCTGCCAAGCTCGGCTTCCAGATCGAGAAGCAGACCGCCGCCGCGATGCCCGAGGCGGTGCCGCTGCTGGCCAACGTACCGGCGTCGCGCCTGTTCGACGAGATGATCAAGTTGCTGCAGACCGGCCATGCGCTGGCCAGCATCGAGGCGCTCAAGGCGCACGGGCTGCACCGCGGCGTGTTCCCGGTGCTCGATGCCGTGTTCGACGAGCAGCGCGCGAGCGAGCAACGCCACCGCTTCATCGAGCTGGCGCTTGCCGACACCGACCGCCGCGTCGCCGAAGGGCGCGCGGTGGCGCCGAGCTTTCTGCTGGCATGCCTGTTGTGGCACGACGCGCAGTCGCGCTGGCAGGGGCTGCGGCAACGCGGCGATCACCCGATGCCGGCGCTGCAGCAGGCGATCGATGCGGTGTTCGACGCGCGCATCGGCGACGTCTCGGGCCGCGGGCGGCTTGCCGCCGACATGCGCGAGATCTGGATGATGCAACCGCGCTTCGAGCGCCGGCAGGCCAATTCGGCGATGGCGTTGGTCGCGCAGCCTCGCTTTCGCGCCGGCTACGACTTTCTGCGCCTGCGTGCCGATGCGCAGGAGCTCGACGGCGAGCTGGCCGACTGGTGGGAGGACTTCTCGCTCGGCGACGCCGACGAGCGCGAGGCGCTGCTGCAGCTGGCGCGCGATGCCGAGCGCCACCGCCGGCAAGGCGAGCCGGCCGCCGCCGGGGCGCCGGCCAAGAAGCGGCGGCGCCGGCGCCGCGGCGCGCGTGGGGCGGGCGGCGCGGCACCGGCCACGGCGGCGCCATGACTGCGGCTCCGGCGGTGCGCGCCTTCGTCGGCGTGGGGGCCAACCTGGGCGACCCGCGGGCGCAGGTGGAAAGCGGCATTGCAGCGCTGCGCGCATTGCCGTCGTCGCGGCTGATCGCCCGCTCGAGCCTGTACGCATCGGCTCCGGTCGACGCGGCGGGTCCGGACTACGTCAACGCGGTGGTCGAGCTCTCCACCGCGCTGCCGGCGGCCGAGTTGCTGCGCGCGCTGCACGCGATCGAGGCCGCGCACGGACGCGTGCGCCCGACCGTCAACGCACCGCGCACGCTGGACCTCGACCTGCTGCTGTACGGCGAGCAACGCAGCGACGATCCGGCGCTGCGTCTGCCGCATCCGCGGCTGCACCAGCGCGCCTTCGTGCTGCGCCCGCTGCTGGAGATCGCGCCCGCGCTCCAGGTGTCCGGGCTCGGCACGCTGGCGTCTTGGCTGCCGCAGTTGGGCGACCAGCCGATCACTCGGCTGAACCAGGGCTCGTGAGGTGTTGCGTCTCCGGCACATCGCCATCGAAGGCCCGATCGGAGCCGGCAAGAGCACGCTGGCATCGCTGCTGGCGCCGCCGCTGGGGGCCGAGCTGCTGCTGGAGCGGCCGCACGAGAACCCGTTCCTGAAGGATTTCTACGTCGACGGGCCGCGCTATGCGTTCCAGACTCAGCTGTTCTTCCTGTTCCAGCGTGTCGAGCTGACGCGCGCGCTGGCACAGCCCGGCATGTTCGCACCGCTCGTGGTCAGCGACTTCACGCTCGAGAAGGATCGCCTGTTCGCGCGCCTGACGCTGTCGGACGAGGAATATCGGCTGTACTCGATGATCCACGACCAGGTGGTGCCGAGGCTGCCGCCGCCCGACCTGGTGATTTGGCTCGATGGCTCGATGGTCGTGCTGCGCGACCGCATCCGCCGGCGCGGGCGGCCGATCGAGCGGCGCATTGAGAGCAACTACCTGCGCGCGGTGGCCGACGCCTACGGCGCGCTGTTCGACGCCCGCACCGACCTGCGGCTGCTGGTGGTCGACATCGACCGCTTCGATCCGCTGCGCAAGCCGGCGGACCTGCAGTACCTGATCGAGCGCATCGCGAGCTTCGAGGGCCCGCGCGAGTCGCTGCTGTCGCCGCCTACAATCGGCGCCGGCTGAGGGGGCCGGGTGCGGGTTGCGCACGCAAGGCGCGCCGCCGACATCGCCAACGGGGATTCACACGATGTTGTTCGGCAAGCTGCTGCCGCGCGAAGGCAACTTCTTCGAGATGTTCGACGAGCACGGCCGCTTGATCGCGGCCGGCGCGCGCTCGTTCATGGAGCTGATCCGCAAATACTCCGATGCCACGCTGCGCGAGAAGTACGCGGCCGAGGTCGATGCCGCCGAGCGCGCCGCCGACAAGATCACCGCCGAGGTCAACCGCGCGCTGCACAAGACCTTCATCACGCCGATCGACCGCGAGCAGATCCACGGCCTGATCAACGCGCTCGACGACGTGCTCGACCTGCTGCAGGACTCGGCCGAGACGCTGTCGCTGTATGACGTGCAGCAGATGACCGACGACGTGATCCGCCTGGGCGAGCTGTCGGTCAAGTGCTGCGAGCGCGTGCAGCACGCGGTGAGCCTGCTGCCCAGGATCAGCGAGGCGTCGGTGGCCGACGCAGCGCTGAAGACCTGCGAGGAGATCGATCGCCTGGAGTCCGACGCCGATCGCGTGATGCGTTCGGCGATCTCGCGGCTGTTCCGCGACGAGAAGGTCGACACGCGCGAGCTGATCAAGCTGAAGGCGGTGTACGAGCACCTGGAGTCGATCACCGACCGCTGCGAGGACGTGGCGAACCTGATCGAGGGCGTGGTCCTCGAGAATTCCTGAAGGCCGCTCGCGGCCCCGGCCCCTCGGTTCCATGCAAGCCGTCCAGCTCGGTTTCTGGGTGATCGCGCTGCTGGTCGCGCTGGCGCTGGCGTTCGACTTCATGAACGGCTTTCACGACGCGGCCAATTCGATCGCCACCGTCGTCTCCACCGGCGTGCTCAAGCCGCATCACGCGGTGGCGTTCGCGTCGTTGTTCAACTTCATCGCGATCGCGGTCTTCCACCTCAAGGTGGCAGCCACGGTCGGCAAGGGCATCGTCGAGCCCGAGGTGGTGGACCACTACGTGGTCTTCGGCGCGCTCGTTGGGGCCATCGTGTGGAACGTGCTGACCTGGTGGTACGGCATCCCGTCGAGCTCGTCGCACGCGCTCATCGGCGGCATCGTCGGCGCCGTGATGGCCAAGGCCGGCGCGGGCAACCTGATCGGCGGCGGCATCTTCAAAACCGTGGCCTTCATCTTCGTGTCACCGCTGCTCGGCTTTCTGTTCGCGTCGCTGATGATGGTCGCGGTGTCGTGGATCTGCCGGCGCAGCTCGCCGCTGCGGGTCGATAACTGGTTCCGCCGCCTGCAGCTGGTGTCGGCGGGGCTGTACTCGCTCGGCCACGGCGGCAACGACGCGCAAAAGACGATCGGCATCATCTGGATGCTGCTGGTGGCCGCAGGCACGGTGGCCGCCGGCGACGCCAGCCCCCCGGGCTGGGTGATCTGGAGCTGCTACCTCGCGATCGGCCTGGGCACGCTGTTCGGCGGCTGGCGGATCGTCAAGACGATGGGCCAGCGCATCACCAAGCTCAAGCCGGTGGGTGGCTTCTGCGCCGAGACCGGCGGTGCGGTGACGCTGTTCATCGCGTCGGGCCTCGGCATTCCGGTGTCGACCACGCACACGATCACCGGCGCCATCGTCGGCGTCGGGTCGGTACGGCATCCATCGGCGGTGCGTTGGGGCGTGGCCGGCAACATCGTCTGGGCCTGGATCTTCACGATCCCGGCCTCGGCCTTCGTCGCCGCGGTGGCGTATTGGGTGAGCCTCAGCCTGCTGTGAGTGCGCGGTCCAGCGCGCCCTGTTGTTGCCACTCGAAGAAGCGCTGGCCCGCAAAGGCGATCGTGCCCATCAGGACGATGCCGCCGATCAGCAGCGCTGCGACGGCGCCGAGGATCGGCCCCCAGCGCGTCTGCTGCACCGGCTGGCCCGGGTTGTAGCGGGCGTCCCACGCGGCATCGGGCGTCAAAGCAACGATGATCGCGCACAACATGGCGATGCTCAGCATCAGACCGAGCACCGGCACCAGCAGCCATGCCAGGCGGTCGTCCTGGCCGAGGGTGTACATGCGCCACGCGCCCCACAGGCCGAGCAGGGTCGGCGGCGGATGCAGCCAGCCGACGACGTCGCGCGAGCCGTGCAGGTAGAAGCGCTGCGCTCCGAGGGAGCCGGCGAGCACGGCCAGCCACGCGGCCACAGTCTTGGAGCGGTAGCGCACCAGCGCAGGCATCAATCGGCCGCGGGCAGCGATGCGCCCGCACCGAGCGTGCGCTGCATGAACACCACGTCGAGCCAGCGGCCGAACTTCCAGCCCACATGTTCGACCCGGCCGGTGTGGCGGAACTTCAGACGCCCATGCAGGCCGATCGAAGCCGTGTTGGCCGAGTCGCCGATCACGGCGATCATCTGGCGCGCGCCCCACGCCTCGCAGCGCGCGACCAGTTCGGCCAGCAGCAGGCCGCCAACACCTTGGCCGCGCGCGCGCGCGTCGACGTAGATCGAGTTCTCGACGCAGAAGCGGTACGCCGGCCGCGGCCGGAACGGCCCGGCGTAGGCATACCCCAGCACGGCGCCGGAACGTTCGGCGGTGAGCCAGGGCAGGCCGGCACGGGTCACCGCCTGGTGGCGTCGCGCGATTTCGGGCAGATCGGGCGGCTCGAGCTCGAAGCTGGCGGTGCCGGTCCGCACGGCGTCGGCGTAGATCTCGGTGATGGCCGGCAGGTCGGCTTCGACGCTCGGCCGGATGAGCAGGGGTGACGGTTCCATCGGCGGGATGCATCCGGCCGCTGGCGGCCGCGCCGTATAATGCCCGGTTTTCGGCGCCGCCCCGGCCAATCGATGGCCAGGTGCGAACTTCAGCAGCGCCACGCAACGACACATAAACCGACCGCGCCGGCCGACCTGGGCCGCCGCGGTCACGATTCACCGGGACTCCTGACATGGTCGTCATTCGACTGGCGCGCGGCGGGGCGAACAAGCGCCCCTTCTACAACATCGTGGTCGCCGACTCGCGCATGCGGCGCGATGGCCGCTTCATCGAGCGGCTGGGCTTCTACAACCCGATGGCCGCCGGCGGCGAGCAGGCGCTGCGCGTGGCGCTCGATCGCATCACGTACTGGTCGGGCGTCGGCGCGCAGCTGTCTCCCACCGTCAAGCGCCTGGTCGGCCAGGCGCAAGCGCAGACCGCGCCCGCGGCTGCCTGAACCTCGGCCCGGCGGGCGCCGCCGCGCTGCACGCCTGACGGCGATGGCGTCGGATCGCGGTACCCCACGCGCCACCGAGCAGTGGCCCGCCGACGCGGTCGAGGTCGGCCGCATCCTCGACGCCTGGGGACTCAAGGGCTGGATCAAGCTGCAACCGTTCGCCGCCGAACCGCAGGCATTGCTGTCATCGACGCTGTGGCATCTGCAGCCACCGGCGCACGCGACGTCGGCGACCGCATGGCCGGCAACGCTGCACATCACCCAGGCCCGGACGCACGGCGAGAACGTCGTGGCGAGCGCGCGCGAACTGACCGATCGTGACGGCGCGCGCGCGTTGCGCGGCGCGCGGGTGTTCGTGGCGCGCAGCAGTTTCCCGGCCGCGGCCGACGACGAGTACTACTGGGTCGACCTGATCGGGTCGGAGGTCGTCAATCGCCAGGGCGATCCGCTCGGGCGCGTCAGCGCACTGATCGACACCGGCCCGCACAGCGTGCTGTGCGTGCGTCGACCCGATGCCGGCCCCGAGGTGCCCGCTGCGCAAGCCGAGCGCCTGATCCCGTTCGTCGCTGCGTACGTCGACGCCGTGGACACCACGGCGCGCCGCATCCAGGTCGACTGGGCGCTCGACTATTGAAGGCACAATGGCCCCCACGCTGGTCGCTTCGCGCCTGCGCTGCCCCCCGAGTGGGCGCAGCCCGGCTTCGGACGGCCGGGCGCCGGACTGATGCGCTTTGACGTCATCACGCTGTTCCCGGAGCTGTTCGCGCCGCATCAGAGCAGCGGCGTGACGCGGCGGGCGTACGACAGCGGGGCGATCGAGCTGAAGCTGTGGCCGCTGCGCGACCATGCCGACGACGCCTACCGTCGCGTCGACGATCGTCCGTTCGGCGGTGGCCCCGGCATGGTGATGCTGGTCGAACCGCTGCAGCGCGCGCTGGCGGCCGTGCAGGCGGATCGCCCAACCCGCGCACCGCTGGTGCACTTCACGCCCACCGGGCAGTTGCTGACGCAGGCGCTTGTGCAGTCGTTCGCGCACGGCGACGGCGCGCTGCTGCTGTGTGCGCGCTACGAAGGTGTCGATCAGCGCTTCATCGACCGTCACGTCGATCTCGAGGTCAGCCTCGGCGACTACGTGCTGTCGGGCGGCGAGCTACCAGCGCTGGTGCTGCTAGACGCGGTGGCGCGGCTGCTGCCGGGCGTGCTCAACGAGCCGTCGCACCAGGCCGACAGCTTCTCCGATGGGCTGCTCGAGGGCCCGCACTACAGTCGGCCCGAGGTGCTCGACACGCCAGAGGGTCCGTTGACGGTGCCCAAGGTGCTGCTGTCGGGCCATCACGCCGAGATTGCGCGCTGGCGCCGCGCGCAGGCTTTGCGCACCACTGCACAGCGGCGGCCGGATCTGATCGCCAGGGCGCGCGCCGCGGGGTTGCTCGATGCCGCCGACGAGGCCGTCCTGCGCACCCTCGACATATAATCTTCAGCTTTTCGATCCTCTGCGGCCGCACTACAAACCCAAAGCGGCTCGACACGATCGCAGGAGAACGGCAGTGGACCTGATCCGCACCCTCGAGCAGGAAGAAGTCACCCGGCTCGGCAAGAAGATCCCCGATTTCGCCGCCGGCGACACCGTGGTGGTCAACGTCAACGTCGTCGAAGGCAACCGCAAGCGTGTGCAGGCTTACGAGGGCGTGGTGATCGCCAAGCGCAACCGCGGTCTGAACTCGAGCTTCATCGTACGCAAGATCTCCAGCGGCGAAGGGGTGGAGCGCACGTTCCAGACCTACAGCCCGCTGATCGCCTCGATCGAAGTCAAGCGCCACGGCGACGTGCGTCGCGCGAAGCTGTACTACCTGCGCGAGCGCTCGGGCAAGTCGGCGCGCATCAAGGAGAAGCTCGCTTGAGCGAATTTTCGCCAGAAGCTCGCTTGAGCGAGCTTTCGCGCGAAGCGCAAAGGCTGGCTTAACGCCTGGGGGCTGCAGGCCCTGCAGGCCATCCGCCATGGGCGTTAGACCGCCCCGCATCCGCGATCCCAGGATCTTTCCGGTGGTCGGCGTCGACGACCACTTGCCGGCGCTGCCGCTCGAGATCCTGACCGCGGACTCGTTGCGCCGGCGTTTTGCCGAGACGGCGCGTGCGTGGACGCCCGAGTTCCATGGCGACGCGCGGCTGTTCGCGCTCGAGCGCGACCCGATCGCGGCCTCGGTGCTGGTGCCGTTGGTCGAGCGCGAACAGGGTCTGAACGTGCTGCTGACGCGGCGCACCGACCATTTGCACGACCACGCCGGGCAGATCAGCTTTCCGGGCGGCCGCGTCGACCCCGGCGATGTCGATCTGGTCGACACCGCGCTGCGCGAGACCGAAGAGGAGGTCGGCCTGCCGCGCGAGCGCGTGCAGGTGCTCGGGCCGTTGAACACCTACTCGACCGTCAGTAGCTACGTCGTCACGCCGATCGTCGCGCTGGTGCAGCCGCCGTTTCAGCTGGCCCTCGACGCCTTCGAAGTCGCCGAGGCATTCGAGGTGCCGCTGCAGTTCCTGATGACACCTGCGCATCACCACCGGCACGCCGTGGAGTTCGAAGGCGTCAAGCGCCAGTTCCTGTCGATGTCGTGGCGCGGTGTCGATGCGCAGGGGCAGCCGCGCGAGTACTTCATCTGGGGCGCAACGGCGGCGATGCTGCGCAACCTGTACAGCTTCCTGCGCTGAAGCATGCTGCCCCCTGGCTCGCTGCACTCGCGTCCGTCCCAAAGGGGAGCAGTCGGCTTGGGACGGCCCGGCGCCGACTGATCGCCCCCTGGCTCGCTGCGCTCGCGAGTCGGCGTGGGGCTGCCCAGCGCCGACTGGGCGCGTCGGAATGCCCGAGGTGCGCTCGTTATCATCGGCGGGCGATGAGCTTCTTTGCCGTCCTGTTCGCGTTGATGTTCGAGCAGCTGCGCCCGCTGCCGCGCGACAACTGGGTGCACGACGGCCTCATCAACTGGGTCGGCTGGACCGGCCGTCACTTCGACGCCGGACGTGAGCGCCACGCCTGGGTCGTGTGGTTCGTCTCGGTGATCGCGCCGGCGCTGGCTGCGGCGCTGGTGCACATCTGGCTCGCGTGGACGCATGTGCTGGCGGCGCTCGTCTTCGATGTCGTGGTGCTGTACCTGACGCTCGGGTTCCGTCAGTTCAGCCACTACTTCACCGACATCCGCAAGGCGCTCGACCGGGGCGATGAGGAGGCCGCGCGCCGTCAGCTCGCGCAGTGGTGCCACCTGGATGCCAGCGAGCTGCCGCGCACCGAGTTGCTGCGTCATGTGATCGAGCACTCGCTGCTGGCTGCGCATCGCCACGTGTTCGGGGTGTTCTTCTGGTTCGTCGTGCTGGCTGCGCTCGGTCTCGGGCCTGCTGGCGCGGTGCTGTACCGCATGGCCGAGTTCGCGAGCCGCTACTGGACCTTCAAGAGCAAAGCACTCGGGGCGCCCGCCAATGACACGCTGATGGAGCTGTCGCAACGGCTGTTCGCGCTGATCGACCACTTGCCCGCGCGGCTGACCGCGTTCGGCTTCGCGGTGGTGGGCAACTTCGAAGAGGCCGTCAACGGCTGGCGGCGCGACGCCGGGCTCTGGCGGCACGCCAACGAAGGCGTGATCCTGTCGGCGGCGGCCGGCGCGGTGGGTGTGAGCTTGGGCGGCGCAGCTGCACCGGGCGTAACCCCCGACCGCTCCAAGACGTTCGAGAGCGGCGCGGCGCCGGGTGCGGCCAGCGCGGCCGGGTCGACACCGGGTGCCGACCCGCAGATCGGTCACCTCGACAGCGTGGTGGGGCTGGTTTGGCGCTCGGTCGTGCTCTGGATGCTGCTGCTGGCGTTGCTGACGCTGGCCAACTTGCTGGGGTGAGCGTGGACGTGAGCCAGCACCTGCGTGCTGGCGACAACGCGCGCAGCGCGCTGCGGTGCAGGCTGATATCGCGCAGCGATGTGGGCCGGAGCCACAACGCGCGCAGCGCGCTGCGGTGCAGGCTGATATCGCGCAGCGATGTAGGCCGGAGCCATAACGCGCGCAGCGCGCTGCGGTGCAGGCTCATATCGCGCAGCGATGTAGGCCGGAGCCACAACGCGCGCAGCGCGCTGCGGTGCAGGCTGATATCGCGCAGCGATGTGAGCCGGAGCCAAGGCCTCGTGACTCACCACTTCGGCCGCGCCAGTTCCTCGTAGAGTTGCTCGTATAACCGCAGTCGGCTCGGCGCAACCTCGCCGCGCTCGGCAGCGGCACGCACCGCGCAGTCGGGCTCGCTGCGGTGCGTGCAGTTGACGAAGCGGCAGTGCGCGGCGTGGGCTGCCACGTCGGGCAACCAGCGCGCGAGGTCGGCCGCTTCGATCTGCTGCAGCCCGAACTCCTGGAACCCGGGTGAGTCGAGCACCGCGGCGTCGTGACGGTCGCCCAGCCAGTACCACGACGTGGTGGTCGTCGTGTGGCGCCCGGCGTTCAGCGCGCGCGAGATCTCACCGACCTGCGCGGCGGCGTCGGGCACGATCGTGTTGATCAAAGTGCTCTTGCCGACACCGCTGGCGCCCAGCAGGAGGGTCACCTGACCTGCCAGCAATCGAGCGAGCTGTGCCTGCGCAGCCGCAGCATCGTGCTTCAGCGACGCCTCGAGCACCGGCACGCCCATGCGGCGATAGGGCTCGAGCCGGTCGCGGGCGGCAGCGCCCTCCGGAAGATCCACCTTGTTGAGCAGCACTTCGGCAGTGATCCCTGCGTGGGCAGCGGCGATCAGTGCGCGCGCGAGCAGCGGCTCGGCCATCGGCGGCGCGGCGGCGACGAGGATCAGCACGCGATCGATGTTGGCGGCAAACGACTTGCTGCGCCAACGATCCTGCCGCCAAAGCAGGCTGCGCCGCGGCAACACCGCCTCGATCACGCCGCCGTCTCCCGTGGGCCGCCAGTGAACACGATCGCCGACCACGCAATCGACCTTCTTGCCGCGCCGGTGGCATAGCAGGCGCTGCCGGTCGGCGACTTCGACGATGAAGTGGCGGCCGTGGGCGCCGACCACCAGCCCGACGTTCAACGCCACGCCAGGAGGTCAGCCGGCATCGAGCTGCAACGCGTCGATCGGGGCCGCGCAGTGGCAGCGAGCGCGGCGCGCCGGCTCATGCCGGCTTCGCCGACAGCGCCGCCAGCCGCTCGCTGGCCGGCGGGTGCGAATAGTAGAAGCGCACGTACACCGGATCGGGCGTCAGCGTCGCCGCGTTGTCCTGGTGCAGCTTGATCAGCGCGCTGGCGAGGTCGGCGCCACTGGCCTGCGCGCAGGCGTAGGCATCGGCCTCGAACTCGTGGCGCCGCGACAGCAGCGACGCCAGCGGCGACACGAAGAACAGGAAGGCCGGCAGCGCCAGTGCGAACAGCAGCAGCGCCAGCGCGTCGTTGGGCGCGGCCAGGTTGGGTGTGACGCCGAGCGCGGTGTAGAACCAGCTGCGCGAGGACAGCCATCCGAGCAGCGCCAGGCCGGCCAGGCTGAGCGCGAACATCGCGACCATGCGCTTGAGCACGTGGCGGCGCTTGAAGTGACCCAGCTCGTGCGCCAGCACCGCTTCCACCTCGGCCGGCGTGAGCGCGGACAGAAGGGTGTCGAAGAACACCACGCGCTTGGCGGCGCCCAGCCCGGTGAAGTAAGCATTGCCGTGCGCCGAGCGGCGGCTGCCGTCCATCACGAACAGACCCTTGGCCGCGAAGCCACAGCGCTGCATCAACGTTTGCACGCGCGCGGCCAGCGTCTCGTCGCGCAAAGGCTCGAACTTGTTGAACAGCGGCGCGATCAGGGTCGGATAGATCACCAGGATCAGCAGATTGAATGCGGTCCAGGCGACCCAGGCCCACAGCCACCACCAACCGCCGGTGCTACCCATGATCCACAGCACGAGCGCCGCCAGCGGCGCGCCGAGCACGATCGCCACCAACGCGCTCTTGGCGAGGTCGATCGCGAACAGCCGCCACGTCGTGCGGTTGAAGCCGAAGCGCTGCTCGATGCGAAACGTCCGCCACAGCTCGAAGGGCAAGTCGAGCGCGGCACCGATCAGCACGAAGGCGCCGAGCAGCGCCAGCTGATAGACCATTGCACCCCAGCGGGGCAACACAGCGTCGCGCACCACCTCGTTGAGCGCATCGAGGCCACCGAGCAGCGTCCAGCCCAGCAGCAGCGCACTGCCGAAGGCGGTGGTCAGCAGGCCGAAGCGGGTCTTGGCCACCGTGTAGTCGGCCGCGCGCTGGTGCGCCTCGAGCGACACGCGCGACGCGAACGCGCTCGGCACTGTGCTGCGATGCGCCGCCACGTGACGCATCTGACGCGTGGCCAGCCACAGCCGCGTGGCCAGCGCCGCCAGCAGCGCCACGGCGAACAGCCAGGTCAAGGGATGAAGCGACACGGGTCGCAGTGTAGGCCTGACACAATGCCGCGATGAACACCGCAGCCGAAGACCCTGCCGCTGTGCTCGCGGCCAACGACCAGAATCTGATCTGGATCGACCTCGAGATGACCGGCCTGTCGCCGGAGCGCGATCGCATCATCGAGCTGGCGGTCGTGGTCACCGACCCGCAGCTCGCGCGGCGCGTCGAAGGCCCGGTGCTGGCGATCCACCAGAGCGAGGCCACGCTTGACGCGATGGACGCCTGGAATCGGAACACGCACGGCAAGAGCGGCTTGGTCGATCGCGTGCGCGCTTCGGCCATCGACGAAGCGGCAGCCGAAGCCACGGTCATCGACTGGCTGCGCAGCTACGTCGGCGCCGGCAAAAGCCCGATGTGCGGCAACACCATCTGCCAAGACCGGCGCTTTCTCGCCAACCACATGCCGCGGCTCGAGGCGTACTTCCACTACCGCAACCTCGATGTCAGCACGTTGAAGGAGCTGGCGCGCCGCTGGAAGCCGGCGCTGCTCGACAACGTGAAGAAGAACCAGGCGCACACCGCGCTGGCCGATGTCCACGAATCGATCGACGAGTTGCTGTACTACCGCACGCACTGGCTCAGCGCGTGACGGCCCGTGGCAGCGGCCGGAGGTTGCGGCCGCGAGCGGGCGTTTCGGTGGCGGCCGCTTGGCGCTGCGCGGCGCTGAGCCGCGCACGCCACGCGGCCATCAGCGCGCGCGCCTCATCGCTCGGCCGCGCCGGCAGCTTGCGGTACTGCGAGCCGTCGCTCTTACGCGTGAGCAGGCGGTCGTTGATCAGCTCGCGCCGCAGCGTGACGTGGTCGCCCCAGGTGTGCCAAGCCTTTAGCACCGCGTTGACCTCGCGTTCGCTGTAGACGCGGCGGCCTTCGAACTGCATCCACAACACCCACAACGCCAGCCGCTGCACCGAATGCTTGTGCGGCCAGCGGCTCATGCGGCCGCAGGAGTCGAACGAGCCGAGCGCCTTGGCCGCCGCCGCGCTCAGGACCGCTGGCGCCGCCGTGTCGGCAGTCGCGCGCCCAATCGGTCGAGCCTGCGCATGGAGCGCCTGCCAATTGCGATGCCCGGCGGCGCGCGCGATGTGATTGAGCAGGCTCTGGTGCGCCGGCAGCTCGGCGTGCTGCGCCAGGTGCTCGGCCAACGAGCGGCGCAGGCCGCGCGCGAACGCCGACAGGTCGGGCACGTTCAACGCAATGACGGTTCTAGTCATACGAAATCTCCACACAACGCACGGCACTGTGAGGGCCCGAAACGAGGCCGGCGGGGGCTGCCGACTTGCCGCGACGTGCGCGTGCTGGTTTCGATTCCGGACCAGAAGCGAAAGGCAGGTTCAGCTCGCGAGCTTCCTCGCGCGGCAACGCCTGGGTGAACTGCCGACCGATCGCGAGTTTAGCGTGCCGAACCGCGCGCGGCCAGCAGCCGCATCAGAGCACCCAGCGCGTCGCCCACGCGCGCGTCGCCGCGGCCAGCCACTCCGAGACCGACAGCGCTTCGATGCGCGGCAGTTCGAGCACGCGCGCGGCCTGCTGCAGCGCGGCCACCGGGTCGCTGACGTCGAGCGGCGCCGCGCCGTTTTGCTTGGACAGCTTGTGGCCGTCGATGCCCATCACCAGCGGCGTGTGCATGTAGTGGGGCTCGGGCAGTCCCATCAGGCGTTGCAGGTGGATCTGGCGCGGCGTGTTGTCGGCCAGGTCCTCGCCGCGCACGACATGGGTGACGCCCTGGTGCGCATCGTCGACCACCACCGCGAGCTGATAGGCGAAGATGCCGTCGGCGCGTTTGACGATGAAGTCACCCACCTCGCGCGTCAGGTTCTGGCGCTGGCGGCCGAGTCGGCGGTCGGTCCAACGGATCGTGATGTCCTCGCCGCCGAGCGTGGTCAGCACGCGCATCGCGCGTGCCGGTTTGCCGCGCAGGCCGCCGCGGCAGGTGCCGGGATAGACCCGCTCCTCGTCGCGCTCCTGCAGGAAACCGAGCGTGATCAGCACCTGCTCGACCTCGCGCCGACTGCAGCCGCACGGATAGACCTGTCCCGCGTCGGCGATCTGCAGCAACGCCTCTTCGTAGGCCTCGATGCGCTTGGACTGCACCACCGTTTCGTCGTCGCCGACCAGGCCGCAGATCGCGAGTTGCCCGAGGATGATCTGGTCGGCGCCTTCCTCGTTGCGCGGCGTGTCGAGGTCCTCGATGCGCACCAGCCAGCGCCCGCGATGCGCGCGCGCGTCGAGCCAGCTGGCGAGTGCGGCCACCAGCGAGCCCTCATGCAGTGGGCCCGACGGCGAGGGGGCGAAGCGGCCGATGTAGCCAGGCATCAGTCGACCTCCGCCGTCACGGGGCGATGGCGCTCGAGCAACGCCTGTCGCGTCGACGGGCTGTCGAGCTGGCGCAGCCACCACTGCAGCGCCAGGCCTTGCGGCGGCTTGCGCGGCTGGCCCACCGCGTCGCCACGCCACGCGTAAGACAGGCGCACGCGCGGGTCGCCGCGCTGCACGCTCTTGACCACCAGCACGCCGTTGCGGATGTGCGTGCGTGCCAGCGGCTCGGGCAGGAAGCCGCAGCCCAGGCAGCGCAACTGCGCTTCAATCTTGGCCTGCATCGACGCCACGGTCAGCACGTCCTGGCCGCCCAGCAGGTTGTGAGTGGCGGGCGACAGCCGCTGCGCCGAATCGGCGACGGCGACGGCGCGGTGGCGCTGGATCTCGTCGTCGGCCAGCGGATCGCGCAGCGCCGCCAGCGGGTGGTGCGGCGCGACCGCGAACACGAATGCCACTTCGCCCAGCGGCCGTATCTCGATGCCGACGTGCGCGCCGGTGTCGCCGGTCAGTCCGATCGCCAGGTCGGCGTTGCCGGTGACCAGCGCCTCCCAGACCCCGGTCAGCACCTCGGTGCGCAGGCGCAACTGCGTGTTGGCACCGTCACCGCGTTGGGCGTAGAAGCTCTCGATCAGCTCGAACAGCGTCAGCCGCGAGACCACGTCGTCGGCGGCAATCGTCAGGCTGGCTTCCCAGCCGGTGGCCACGCGTCGCACGCGGTTGGCCAGTGCGTCGACTTCGCCGAGCACGCGCCGTCCGTGCTCGAGCAGTTCCTCGCCGGCGGCGGTGAGTTTGGCCTGCCGCGAGCTGCGGTCGAACAGCAGCACGTCGAGCGCATCCTCGAGCTGGCGCACGCTGTACGTCAGCGCCGAGGGTACCTTGCCGAGCTCGCGCGCCGCCGCGGCGAAGCTGCCGCTGCGTGCGATGGCATCGACCATGCCCAGCGCCTCGGGCGTCAGCGCGTTGCGGCGTTCGTTGCTCATGCCACCATCAAGCATCGGATCGTGCGTGCGTCGACGGCAGGACGGTCTCGATCTCTGACCGACGACGGCACCGTCGCAGCGCCTCGGCGGGCGATGGAACGCTGCGGGTGTCGAGGGCGCAGGTCGAGTGAGGGTTGCACATTCGGTGCTTCATCATATTTGAACGCGGGCTCCGAACGCCGTCGCCCTCGCCGCCGGTAACCACTTCTACAGTTACGACATCCACCTTGGGGGTCCACCGATGATCACGCTCCGCAAGTCCGCCGATCGCGGCTTCGCCGACCACGGATGGCTGAAGAGCCAGCACAGCTTTTCGTTTGCCGACTACTACGACGCCGACCACATGGGCTTCGGCAATCTGCGCGTGATCAACGAGGACCGCATCGCGCCGGGTACCGGATTCGGCACCCACGGCCACCGCGACATGGAGATCCTGAGCTATGTGCTCGAGGGAGCACTCGCGCACCGCGACAGCATCGGCAACGGCGCAACGATCGTGCCCGGCGAACTGCAGCGCATGAGCGCCGGCCGCGGCGTGATGCACAGCGAGTACAACGCGGCCCGCGACGCGACGCACTTCCTGCAGATCTGGATCCTGCCGTCGCAACGCGGCATCGACCCCGGCTACGAGCAGAAAGCGTTCCGCGATGGCGAGAAGCGCGGCCGCCTGCGCCTGGTGGCATCGCCCGACGGCCGCGACGGTTCGCTGACCCTGCACGCAGACGCCAAACTCTACGCTGGGCTGCTCGATGGGTCCGAGCGCGCGCAACTGACGCTCGCGCCGGGCCGACTCGGCTATGTGCACGTGGCTCGCGGCACGCTGCAGGTCAACGGCCAGCCACTGACGGCCGGTGACGCGGCGCTGCTGAGCAGCGAGCCGCAAGTCGAGTTGAAGGCGGGCAGCGACGCCGAAGTGCTCGTGTTCGACCTCGCTGCCTGAGCGCGCGGCCGGTCGGCCGCCCCGCGATCTGCCGCAAGGCCAGCGGCTACAGTGTCGCGATGGATGTGTTGGGGCGGGTGATCGGGGTGCTGCCGTGGCTGGACTGGCTGGCGGTGCTGTTCTTCTTCGCCGCCTGGATCGGCTATACGCAGTTCGCCAAGCGCCGCGCCGACGTGCGGCCGTCGGTGCTGGCAAGCACCAACCTCTGGCGCCGGCAATGGATGCTGCAGGCGACGCTGCGCGAGAACCGCATCGTCGACGCCGCGGTGCTGCAGACGTTGTCGAGCAGCCCGTCGTTCTTTGCCTCGACCACCATCCTGATCATCGGCGGCCTGCTGGCCGCGCTCGGCGCCACCGACAAGGCGGGCGAGCTGGTGCGCGAGCTGCCGTTCGCGGCACGCACGTCGCTGCTGGTGTTCGACCTGAAGGTCGCGCTGCTGACCGGGGTCTTCGTGTTCGCGTTCTTCCGCTTCACCTGGAGCCTGCGGCAGTACACGTTCGGGGCCATCTTGGTCGGCGCGGCGCCCGATGCGCGCGACCTCGACGATGCCGCGCAGCGCGATGCCTTCGCGGCGCGCGCAGCTCACGTGCTCAGCCTGGCCGCCGAAGCGTTCACCGATGGGCTGCGCGCGTACTACCTGGCGTTTGCGCTGGTGGCGTGGTTCTTCTCGGCGTGGGCGTTCATCGCGGCGACCGCATTGGTGGTGTGGGTGCTGTATCGGCGCGAGTTCCACTCCGAAGTGCTCGAGGCCCTGCGCGAGGGTCAATGAGCGATTCGCTGCGCGTCAGGGAACTTCCTTCCAGAACGCGCGCAGCGCGGCCGCGGTGGCCGCGGGATCCTCCTCCTGCGGCACGTGGCCGAGCGCCTCGAACACCACCAGCCGGCTGCCCGCGATGTCGGCGTGGAAGCGTTGCGCCACCGCCGGCGGGATCAGGCGATCGCGCGCCCCCCACATCACCAGCGTCGGCAGCTTCAGCGCGCGGATGCGCGCCACGCTGGCGTCGACCTCGCGCTGGTCGAGCGCCTGCGCCTGGAACCGCTGCATCAGCGCGGCGCGGTTGCCTTCGCGCAGCGCGAGCTCGAGGTAGCGGTCGATCAGCTGCGGCGTCACGCGAGACGGATCGCCGTACACGTCGCGCACGCTCGACTCGACCACGCCGCGCGGCAGCAGCCACTCGAACAGCCGGTTGACACCGGGCAGCGCAGCGAGCCGAAAGCCGATCGGCACCGATTCGGGCCTCAGTTCGTAGCCGGCCGCGTCGACGAGCACGAGGCGCTGCGCGCGCTCCGGAGCCAGCGACGCGACGCGCCATGCGACCTCGCCACCGAGCGAGTTGCCGGCGATCGCGAAGCGCTTGATCTGCAGCTGGTCGAGCAACTCGAGCACGAAACGGGCGAGGTCGTCGCCGCGATAGGTCCACGACACATAGCGGCCGCTCAAAGGCCCTGTCAGCCCGAAGCCCGGCAAATCGAAGCTGACGATGCGGTGTTGCGCCTGCAGTGCGGCGCTCCAGCCTTCCCAGGTGTGCAGGCTGGCCGAGGTGCCATGCAACAGCACCAGCGGCACGGCATCGCCGCGCGGACCGACGTCGCGCAGGTGCACGAGCTGTCCGTTCAGGTCGATGAATTCCGACGGCGGTGGCGCCCAGCGCGCGACCAGCGACTGCACGTCGCGATCGGGGGCACCCGACAGCGCCAGCGCCAATGCGCTGACCATCAGCAACGCACCGATGATGCGCGGCAGCCAGCGACCGATCACGATGTGTTCACGGCGCGCTCGCGAGACAGCGGTGGCATCCGGTGCCGCTCGACCATGAGTGTCGCTGCGCGATGCCGCGGCGCACGTTCGGTGGCAGCGCGTTGCTGGCTCATCGAGCCGATTGTAGAAGGCGCTGCCGCTGCCACCGCTGCCTACAATCGCGCATGGCCTTCGTCCACCTGCGCACACACACCGAATACTCGGTGGTCGACGGCACGTTGCGGGTGGTCGATGCGGTGCGTGCCGCGCGGCAGGACGCGCAGGTCGCGCTGGCGATCACCGACCTCGGCAACCTGTTCGGGGCGGTCAAGTTCTATCGGGCGTGCCGCACCGAGGGCATCAAGCCGATCATCGGTGTCGACCTCTGGCTGGAGCCATTGGAGGGCAGTGGCGACAGGCAGGCGTCGCGCTTGTTGCTGCTGGTCAGCAGCGCAGCCGGCTACCACAACCTGTGCAACCTGCTGTCGCGCGCATGGACGGGCAACGTGCAGCGCGCACAAGCGTGGGTCAGGTGGGAGTGGCTCGCCGAGTGTGCCGATGGGCTGATCGCGCTGTCGGGTGCCGACACCGGCGCGGTGGGCGCCGCGCTGCTGGCCGGCGACCGCGAGCGCGCCGCGGCGCTGGCGCAGCGACTCGCGGCGCTGTACCCCGGGCGCTTCTACCTCGAGCTGCAACGCGCCGGGTTGCCGGGCCACGACGCGCACGTGCGCGCGGCGGTCGCGCTGGCCGCCGAGCTGAGGCTGCCGGTGGTGGCGACGCATCCGGTGCAGTTCGCGACGCCCGAGGAGTTCGACGCCCACGAAGCGCGGGTGTGCATCGCGGACGGAGAGACGCTGGCCAACCCGCGACGCATCAAGCGCTTCTCGCGCGAGCAATACTTCAAGACGCAGGCGCAGATGCGCGAGTTGTTCGCCGACGTACCGTCGGCGATCGCCAACAGCGTCGCGATCGCGCAGCGCTGCAACCTGCAGTTGACGCTCGGCGTCGCCAAGCTGCCGGACTTTCCGTCGCCCGACGGCTCGTCGTTGGATCAGTATTTTCACCGCGCCAGCCACGACGGCCTCGAGCGCCGACTGCAGGCGCTGTACCCCCAGCCCGCGGCGCGCGACGGGCAGCGTCCGCGTTACGTCGAGCGCCTCGACTACGAGATCGCCACCATCCGCAAGATGGGGTTCGCCGGCTACTTCCTGATCGTCGCCGACTTCATCAACTGGGCGCGCAATCACGGCTGCCCGGTGGGCCCGGGGCGCGGCTCGGGCGCCGGCTCGCTGGTCGCGTACGCGCTCGGCATCACCGACCTCGACCCGCTGCACTACCAGTTGCTGTTCGAGCGCTTCCTCAATCCCGAGCGGGTGTCGATGCCCGACTTCGACATCGACTTCTGCCAGGCCAACCGCGAGCGCGTGATCGACTACGTCAAGCAGCGCTATGGGCGCGACGCGGTGAGCCAGATCGCGACCTTCGGCACCATGGCCGCCAAGGCGGCGCTGCGCGATGTCGGCCGCGTGCTCGGCATGGGCTACGGGCACGTCGACTCGATCGCCAAGCTGATCCCGGCTCCGCCCGGCAAGACCGTGACCCTGGCCAAGCTGCCCGACAAGCCCGACCCGGGCCTGATCTACGCGCGCAAGGAGGCCCCCGAGCTCAACCAGCGCGAAGCAGCCGAAGAAGAAGTGGCCGAGCTGCTGGCACTGGCCACGCAGGTCGAAGGCCTGGTGCGCAACGTCGGCATGCATGCCGGCGGCGTGCTGATCGCACCGGGTCGCATCACCGACTTCTGTCCGCTGTACCAGCAACCGGGCAGTGACGCCGCGGTCAGCCAGTACGACAAGGACGATGTCGAGGCGATCGGGCTGGTGAAGTTTGACTTTCTCGGCCTGGCGACGCTGACGATCCTCGAACTCGCCAAGGAGTTCATCGTCGCGCGGCATGCCGATCGCGCTGACTTCTCTTTCGAGCGCATCGCTCTCGACGACCCCGCGGTGTACCGCCTGTTCGCACAGGGGCAGACCGAGGCGGTATTCCAGTTCGAATCGCGCGGCATGCTGGGCATGCTGCGCGACGCCAAGCCCAACCGGCTGGAGGACCTGATCGCGCTGAACGCGATGTTCCGCCCCGGGCCAATGGACAACATCCCTGCGTTCTGCGCGCGCAAGCACGGCCGCGAGGCGGTGGACTATCCGCATCCGCTGCTCGAGCAGGTGCTCGGCGAGACCTACGGCATCATGGTCTACCAGGAGCAGGTGATGCAGGTCGCGCAGCTGCTGGCCGGCTACACGCTCGGCGAGGCCGACGTGCTGCGCCGCGCGATGGGCAAGAAGAAGCCCGAGGAGATGGCCAAGCAGCGCGAGAAGTTCCGCAGTGGCTGCGCCGCCGAGGCGATCGACGCCGATCAGGCCGACGAGATCTTCGACCTGATGGAGAAGTTTGCCGGCTATGGCTTCAACAAGAGCCACGCCGCCGCGTACGCGCTGCTCGCCTATCACACCGGCTGGCTCAAGGTGCATTTCCCGGCCGAGTTCTACGCGGCCAACATGAGCGTCGAAATCGACAACACCGACAAGCTCAAGGTGCTGATCGACGACGCCAAGGCATTCAACGTCGAGTTCGAGCCGCCCGACGTCAACCGCGGCGTCTACCGCTTCGACCCGATCGACGCCAAGCGCGTGCGCTACGGGCTCGGTGCCGTCAAGGGCACTGGGCAGGGTGCGATCGAGACGATCGTCGCTGCCCGCACAGGCGGCGGGCCGTTTCGCAGCCTGTTCGACTTCTGCGCGCGTGTCGACCGCCAGCGCATCAACAAGCGCGCGGTCGAGGCGCTGATCAAGGCCGGTGCGTTCGACGCGCTGCATGCCGATCGCGCGGCCGGTGCCGGGCCGTCCCAAGCCGGTCACGCCCCCTCGGGGGGCCGCGCCGAAGGCGCTTGGGGGCGGGCATCCTTGCTGGCCAGCGTCTCGCTGGCGTTCGACTGGGCCGACGCGCAGGAGGTCAACCAGTCGCAGGGCGGCCTGTTCGATTTCGGCGATTCGCATGCGGCGTCGACGCACGAGCCGGCGCTGCTGAACGCCGAGCCGCTGTCGGTGCGCGAACGGCTGTCGTTCGAGAAAGCGGCGCTCGGCTTCTACTACTCGGGACATCTGTTCGAACCGTACGCCGGCGAGATGCGGCGCATCGCCAAGCGGCGCATCGCCGATCTCGTCGACTCGCGCGAACCGGTGCTGTTGGCCGGCGTGGTGACCGACCTGCGGCTGATCAACAGCCAGCGCGGCCGGGTGGCGATCTTCAAGCTCGACGACATGAGCGAGCGCATCGAGGCGGTGGTCAACGAAGACGTGCTCGAGACCGCGCGCGACCTGCTGCGCGAAGACGAGCTGGTGGTGGTGCAGGGGCGTGCGCAACCCGATCGCTTCACGGGCGGCCTGCGACTGAACGTGCAGCAGGCGTGGGACCTCGCCGCGGCGCGCGCACGCTTCGGCCGCTACCTCGCGGTGAGCGTCAACGGCACGCTGCCACCGCTGCAGGAGCTGCTGCGCCAGTGGCCGGTGCGCCGCGTCGCGAGCGAGCAGGGCACGACAACGCTCGGCCTGCCGGTGCGGCTGTGCATCGAGCGCAGCGAGGCGCGCGCCGAACTCGACCTCGGCGACGAAGGGCGCTTCTGGCCGAGCGACGATGCGCTGTCGCGCTGGAAGGCGGTGGCGCACGGCGGCCAGGCCGCGATCGTGTACGAATAGACGATCACGGCGACTGCCTGGCCCGGCGTTGTAATCGACCGTAAGCAGCAGCGGCTGCTGTCACCGCGCGCGCTGGCGCGTCCGTTAGGCTGTTCATCGCACTAGTACGAGGACAGCCGATGAAGTTCTGGACCCCCACTTGTTCCATTGCCTTGCTTGCCACCATGGCGGCCACCGCACACGCCACCGACGTCGGCGTGTCGGTGCAGGTCAGCCAACCCGGCGTCTACGGACGCATCGACATCGGGCGCTTTCCACAGCCCCAGGTGATCGTGACCCAGCCGGTGGTGATTGCGCCGCCGCCCGTGGTGGTGGCGCAACCGGTGCAGCCGGTCTACATGTGGGTGCCGCAGGGCCACCGCAAGCATTGGAGCAAGCACTGCCACGAGTACAGCGCGTGCGGCGTGCCGGTGTACTTCGTGCGCCACGATTGGTACCAGGATCACGTGATGGTGGCAGCCAACGCCGGACAGGGCGACCAAGGCAACCACAAGGGCAAGGGCCACGGCAAAGGCCACGGCAAGGGCCACGACGACTGACGTCGCGGCGTCCCGGCGCACGCGCTGATCGGCTCGGCGTCCGCTACAGTTGCCGGGCATGTACGAGACGCCGCTCGCCGGCCTGGTCCTCACCGGAGGCGGGGCGCGTGCGGCCTACCAGGTCGGCGTGCTGCGCACGTTGGCGCGGCTGCGGCGCGAGTGCGGCGCCGACCTGACGCGCAACCCGTTCGGTGTGATCGTCGGCACTTCGGCCGGTGCGATCAACGCCGCGGCGCTCGCCTGCGGCGCCGACGACTTCGAGGCGGCGATCGAGCGCGTGAGCCAGGTCTGGCGCGACTTCCATGCCGACCAGGTGTATCGCGCCGACTCGCTCGGCGTGATCCGCAGCGGCGCGCAGTGGCTGACGATGCTGTCGATCGGCTGGGTCATCGCGCGCTGGCGCCGCGCGCGGCCGCGCTCGCTGCTCGACAACGAACCGCTGGCCGACCTGCTCAAGCGCATGGTGCCGCTGGCGCGACTGCGCCTGATGCTGCGCGCACGGCACGTGCATGGGCTGGCGGTGAGTGCGTCGAGCTACACGTCGGGCTTGCACGTCACGTTCTACGATGCGTCGGCGCCGATCGAGGCGTGGACGCGCTCGCAGCGCATTGCGGTGCAGGGACGCATCGGTCACGCGCACCTGCTGGCGTCGTCGGCGATCCCGTTCGTGTTCCCGGCCGCGCAGATCGAGCTCGACGGCATCGCCCAATGGTTCGGCGACGGCTCGATGCGCCAGACCGCGCCGATCTCGCCAGCCGTGCATCTGGGGTCACAGAAGCTGCTGGTGATCGGCGCCGGCCGCATGCACGAGCCGCCAGGCCGACGCATCGAGGCCACCGGCTATCCCAGCCTGGCGCAGATCGCCGGCCATGCGTTGTCGAACATCTTCCTCGATGCACTGGCGGTCGACGTGGAGCGCATGCGCCGCATCAACCACACGCTGTCGCTGCTGCCCGAGTCGGCGCGGGCGCAGACCGCGTTGCGGCCGATCGACGCGCTGGTGATCGCGCCGAGCCAGCGGCTCGACGACGTGGCGGCCGATTTCCAGAACGAGCTCCCGGTGCCCGTACGGGCGATGTTGCGCGGCATGGGCGTCACCGGCAAAGGGCGCGACGCGCGCGGGGCCGCACTGGCCAGCTACCTGCTGTTCGAGAAGCCGTACACGCGCGCGCTGATGGCCCTCGGCGAGGCCGACGCGATGGCCAAGCGAGAGGAAGTGCTGGCGTTCTTCGGCTGGGGGCGCCCTCGCATCGCAGCGGCACCGGCCAGTCCGGCGACAGCAGTGTCCTGAGGCGGCACGCCGGCGAGGAGCTCAACCCGGCGCACGAAGCGGCCTCAGCACGGCCACCAGATTGCTGGACAGGTCCACGGTCCCACCGTAATAGGCGAAACCCAGCGCGCGGTTGAAGAACTTGCGCAACCGGTAGCGCCACCATGCGCGCAAGCTCGGCGGCTCGTGCTGCTGCGCCCGCCAGTTCGATTCGCCGGTCGAGGTGACGCGAAGGTCGCAAGCAGCGGCCACCTGTTGCAGCATGATCTCGCCGATCATCACGCGGTGGGTCAGGTCGCCATGCTGGTGGCGACCGCCGAAGGGCGAGTCCCCGTTCGGCACCCGCAGCAAGATGACGCCATCGGTGGTGATCAAGGCGCGCAACTTGTGCATGAACGCGATCAGCTGGTCGGCCTCCACGTGCTCGAGCACGTCGAACAGCACCAGCAGATCGAATGGCGCCTGGCCCGCCAGCGAGTCGATGTCGGCGGCGACCGAGAAGCCGGCTCGCTCGGCGCGCGCGCGCAGCTCCGGCGAGATCTCGATGCCCGTCATCTCCCAACCGCGGGTGCGGCCGTAGCCCAGGAAGCTACCGTTGCCGAAACCAATTTCGAGCACGCGGCGCGGCGCGCCACCGGCGATGGCACGATTCACGTGCCAGCGGTAGTAACGGGCTTCGCACTCGCTGAACCGGCCGAAGCCGGACTCCTCCCAACCCTTCCATTGTGCGTACGCTTCCACGGCTCACCTTTTGTTGGGCGCTGCGCGCAGCGCGGCATCGATGACGCGCAGGTCCTGCGGGTGTCCTGCGTAGGGAAACGCTCGAAAGTTCGCGGCCATGTAGAGGGCCGCACAGTCGCTGCCGATGTCGGCAAAGCGACCGGCGTGCTGCGCGCTGACGAAGAAGGCGTTCACGCCGTTGGCGTTGCAGCAGACCAGGCGATAGCCGGCGTCGGCGAACAGGTCACACCATGCAGCCAGTGAGGCGCCGTAGTAGTCGGTGCCTTGCCAACGATGCTGCGGGTCGTAGGGCATCACCCAGCGCGT